>NZ_SOGE01000036.1:0-1034 GCF_004402575.1 Cryobacterium sp. TMT2-4
TGTTGTTCCCACACAGGTTGTGAGCGTGGCGTGAGCTAAAAAGGTGAGGACCTCCGGTATCGATTGGGTTACCACACTCAACACGATGCAACGGAGGCCCTCATCTCTTACGTTACTCATGCCAACGCCCCGCTGACCCCGGGAGGCCGGCTGAAGCTGGTTCAGCTCGTCGTGAACGACGGCTGGGCTCAAGCCCGGGTCGCCGAACGGCTCCAGGTCTCTCGCGCGACCGTGGCCAAATGGGTTACCCGGTACCGGGCTCAGGGTGGTGCCGGGCTCGTCGACCGGTCGTCGCGCCCGCACTTCTCCCCGAACCAATGTGCCCGGCGCACCGAACGGCGAATCATCGCGCTGCGCTTCACGAGGCGGTGGGGGCCGCACCGCATCGGCTACCACCTGAGGCTGCCGCAATCGACGGTCTCGAAGGTCCTCAACCGGTACCGGATGCCGTTGCTGGGCCATCTAGACCAGAACACGGGCCTGCCGGTGCGCAAACCCAAACCGATTCGGTACGAGAAGAAAACCCCAGGCGAGCTGGTGCACGTTGACGTGAAGAAACTTGGTCGCATCCCCGACGGCGGCGGCCACCGCACTCTCGGCCGCCAAGCCGCCAAGCCGGCAAACGCAACCGTCAGGCAGGCGTAGGCCACTCATTTCTGCACTCCGCGATCGACGATTATTCCCGGCTGGTCTATTCAGAGATCTTGACCGATGAGAAGAAGGAAACCGCGGCCGGCTTCTGGGGCCGCGCGAACGCGTTCTACGCGACCCACGACATCACTGTGCTGCGCGTCATGACCGACAACGGCTCCTGCTACCGGTCGAAGTTCTTCAACGACGCTCTGAGCGACATTACGCACAAGTTCACCCGGCCCTACCGACCCCAAACCAACGGAAAGATCGAACGATTCCACCGCACCCTCGCCGCGGAATGGGCTTACGCCCACCACTACAACTCAGACGCCGCCCGAGCAGCCACCTACCAAGACTGGATCCATAGCTACAATCACCACAGACCCCATACCGGCATCGGC
>NZ_SOGE01000023.1:0-1151 GCF_004402575.1 Cryobacterium sp. TMT2-4
CTTGCCGGGATCGGACCGATCGCCGCCGCGAAGCGCGTGGGGATCGGACGCACGACCGGTCACCGTTGGCGATCTCAACGTGGTGGGATCGCGCCGCTACGACTTGCTGAGGCAGACAGACACGAACGGTACCTGAGCCTGATCGAACGTGAGCGGATCGCTTTGTTCAGGCGAGAAGGATTGTCCATCCGGGAGATCTCCAGGCGACTCGGCCGGTCACCGTCGACGATCAGCCGCGAGCTTCGCCGCAATATGCGCAAACACGACCGCGGCCAGTACGACGCTGTCCTGGCCCACGCACGAGCTCGAGAGAAGGCCCGACGGGTGCGAGCTGGGCGCATCGGACAAGACCCTCAGCTCCGCGACTTGGTCCAGGACAAGCTGAAACTGGATTGGAGCCCCGAACAGATCAGCCACTGGCTACGAGACACTCACCCGCAGAAACGATTGTGGCACGTGTGCCACGAAACGATCTACCAAGCCCTGTACTGGCCAGGAAACAGCGGATTGACCAGGAAATTGACACCCCATCTCCGAACGGGCCGACCACTGCGCAAGCGTCGACGACGCCCCGACGTACGTGCCCCACGCTTCATCGCACCGGCGACCTTGATCGACCACCGCCCCCAGGTCGTGGACGACCGGTCCCGGTTCGGAGACTGGGAAGGAGACCTCATCATCGGCACGCGCACCCGGTCGGCGATCGGCACCCTGGTCGACCGCAAGAGCGGCTACGCCGTCCTCCTCCACCTCCCCGGCGGGCACACAGCAGCTGAAGTCAACGCATCGCTCGTCACCGCGATGTCTGCCCTACCTCAGGAACTCCGGCGGACTTTGACCTGGGACCAGGGCGCCGAAATGGCCAGCCACGACAAGATCGCCTCCCTCTTCACCGACGGTGTGTTCTTCGCTCACGCCGGCAAGCCCTGGCAGCGCGGCTCCAACGAGAACATGAACGGACTGCTGCGACAGTACTTCCCCAAGCACACCGACCTCGCCATCCACAGCGCCGACGACCTCGCTGCAGTCGCCGCCAAGATCAACAACAGACCCCGGAAACGCCTCGGTTGGACAACACCAGCCGAGCTCCTCGTCGACGAACTAGAATCCAGCTAACCAACCAGTGTTGCGACGACCGCTGGAATTCGCCC
>NZ_SOGE01000005.1:0-1272 GCF_004402575.1 Cryobacterium sp. TMT2-4
CGACGCCGAGCGGATGACCGTGGCCGGCTCACTCACGAACGTGCGCCCGGTCGGCGACGTCCACTCAAGCGTGCCGTCACCGAGGTGCAACACCCGCCACCCGGTCTCGCTCTTCAACGCATGACACGCCGGACACAGATGCGCGAGGTTGTCGTGCGCGGTCAGGCCCTCGAACTGCCAATCCAGGGAATGGTCCAGGTCGCAATGCGCCGCCGACCGGTTGCAGCCCGGAAACCGGCAGGTTTTGTCTCGCACCCGGAGGAACCGTTTCAGGTCTTCCGGGACCGCGTACCGGTCCCGGCCTACCGACAGCACCGCCCCCGTCTCCGGGTGCACCAGGATCCGGGTGAAACTCGGCGCCCCGGCCGCGATCTGCCGGGCCGTGTCCGGGTCGATCGGACCATACCCCTCCAAGAACCCCGGCTCCTCACCGAGACCCATCAGAGTCAGCACCGGCACGGTCACATTGACCGCACCCCGGATGCCCTTGCCGAGGCCGGACGGGGTGACCCCATCGAGGATGATGTCGGCGAACACGTCCGCCTTGAGCTGCGTCAGGGTGCGCACCTCCTCCGGCCCCTGCAGACTCAACGCTGCGAGCATCACCCGCTCGTAGGCACCGGCCACCTTCTCCGCACTGTCGTACAGGGTCAGCGACGCCATACCATCGGGCTCGGGCTCGAAGAACACGGCCCGGTCGCGCACGGACTTCTGGTGCCGGGCCCGGATCGTCTCCGGATGCAGGCGCTCCCGGAGCAGCCGGGCCCGATACTTCAGCTTCGACGCCGTCACCGTGCCCGCCGACCGCAGAACCTCCACCTCGAACGCCGCCTTGGCCTCGTCGGGAACCGACCAGGCCTGATTGATCACCACCTTCGCGTGCTGGTAACTGATCTCGCCGGCCTCGAGCGCGGCCCGGGTGGCCGGAAGCTCGCCGGCCAAGGCGCGGCTCTCCGCGATCAGGTTCTCAGCCGTGCGGCGCGGCACCCGGATCGTGCAGGCCAGTTCGCTGACGAACTCCCGCTCGGCGACCTCGGCCGCGTCCCACCGGGACCCCGGCAGCCGCGCCGCCGCGTTCGCCCGGGCCTGCCCGAAGCGGCGGCCCGCCTCGACCAACTCCGCCCGCCGAGCGAACGCCACGGCGATGGCCAGTTCGGCCTCCGCGATCGCCTCGAAATGCTCCCCGAGAGCCTCTTGCTCTTCCATAAATGAGGGCTTCATGACACACACGCTACGGGCACCCACCGACATTACCCGCGGCATCCGCCCACC
>NZ_SOGE01000022.1:0-1813 GCF_004402575.1 Cryobacterium sp. TMT2-4
TGCTGTGCTCCTTAGAAAGGAGGTGATCCAGCCGCACCTTCCGGTACGGCTACCTTGTTACGACTTAGTCCTAATCACCGATCCCACCTTCGACAGCTCCTCCCCTTGCGGGTTAGGCCACTGGCTTCGGGTGTTACCGACTTTCATGACTTGACGGGCGGTGTGTACAAGGCCCGGGAACGTATTCACCGCAGCGTTGCTGATCTGCGATTACTAGCGACTCCGACTTCATGAGGTCGAGTTGCAGACCTCAATCCGAACTGAGACCGGCTTTTTGGGATTCGCTCCACCTTGCGGTATTGCAGCCCTTTGTACCGGCCATTGTAGCATGCGTGAAGCCCAAGACATAAGGGGCATGATGATTTGACGTCATCCCCACCTTCCTCCGAGTTGACCCCGGCAGTATCCCATGAGTTCCCACCATTACGTGCTGGCAACATAGGACGAGGGTTGCGCTCGTTGCGGGACTTAACCCAACATCTCACGACACGAGCTGACGACAACCATGCACCACCTGTATAGAGACCTTGCGGGGCGACTGTTTCCAACCGTTTCCTCTATATGTCAAGCCTTGGTAAGGTTCTTCGCGTTGCATCGAATTAATCCGCATGCTCCGCCGCTTGTGCGGGCCCCCGTCAATTCCTTTGAGTTTTAGCCTTGCGGCCGTACTCCCCAGGCGGGGAACTTAATGCGTTAGCTGCGACACGGAGACCGTGGAATGGTCCCCACATCTAGTTCCCAACGTTTACGGCATGGACTACCAGGGTATCTAATCCTGTTCGCTCCCCATGCTTTCGCTCCTCAGCGTCAGTTACGGCCCAGAGATCTGCCTTCGCCATTGGTGTTCCTCCTGATATCTGCGCATTCCACCGCTACACCAGGAATTCCAATCTCCCCTACCGCACTCTAGTCTGCCCGTACCCACTGCAGGCCCGAGGTTGAGCCTCGGGTTTTCACAGCAGACGCGACAAACCGCCTACGAGCTCTTTACGCCCAATAATTCCGGACAACGCTTGCACCCTACGTATTACCGCGGCTGCTGGCACGTAGTTAGCCGGTGCTTTTTCTGCAGGTACCGTCACTTTTACGCTTCTTCCCTACTAAAAGAGGTTTACAACCCGAAGGCCGTCGTCCCTCACGCGGCGTTGCTGCATCAGGCTTTCGCCCATTGTGCAATATTCCCCACTGCTGCCTCCCGTAGGAGTCTGGGCCGTGTCTCAGTCCCAGTGTGGCCGGTCACCCTCTCAGGCCGGCTACCCGTCGTCGCCTTGGTGAGCCATTACCTCACCAACTAGCTGATAGGCCGCGAGCTCATCCTTGACCAAAATTCTTTCCACCCCAGAAGATGCCTTCCAAGGTCGTATCCGGTATTAGACGTCGTTTCCAACGCTTATCCCAGAGTCAAGGGCAGATTGCTCACGTGTTACTCACCCGTTCGCCACTGATCAGAGAAGCAAGCTCCTCATCACCGTTCGACTTGCATGTGTTAAGCACGCCGCCAGCGTTCGTCCTGAGCCAGGATCAAACTCTCCGTAAATGTTTGACTGCACGACCACCGAAGTGACCGGCACATCTAGTGCAGAAAGCCACCGGAATAGGCGAACAATCTGCAAGTTTGAAACTGACAGAACAAATCATTACTGACTTGCTTTGTTGTTTAAATGTTTTCCAAAGGAATCTCTTCCGCGGTACCCCCTAGAAAGGAGCCCTACGACCGAGGTTTTTGGCATTTGACATTGTGCACGCTGTTGAGTTCTCAAGGATCGGACGCACTCGACTTCAAACCCCACAGGGGCTGTCGCTTCGAGGCAAC
>NZ_SOGE01000004.1:0-3244 GCF_004402575.1 Cryobacterium sp. TMT2-4
CTTAATCGATTCAAACTCATGTGATTTCAAATTTCTAAGAGCAAACGGTGAATGCCTTGGCATGTAGAGCCGAAGAAGGACGTAGTAATCTGCGATAAGCCTCGGGGAGTTGATAAACGAACTGTGATCCGAGGATTTCCGAATGGGGAAACCCCGCCAGGCCCTTTGGGTGACCTGGTGACTCCCGCCTGAATATATAGGGCGGGTAGAGGGAACGTGGGGAAGTGAAACATCTCAGTACCCACAGGAAGAGAAAACAATAGTGATTCCGTTAGTAGTGGCGAGCGAAACCGGATGAGGCTAAACCGATCATGTGTGATAGCCGGCAGGCGTTGCATGGTCGGGGTTGCGGGACTTTTCTGCTGATTCTGCCGAACAGTGAGGGTTAGAGCGTTGTATAGACGAACAGGATTGAAAGCCTGGTCATAGAGGGTGCGAACCCCGTAGTCGAAATGCAGCAATCGCCCGAAGAGTATCCCAAGTAGCACGGGGCCCGAGAAATCCCGTGTGAATCCGTCAGGACCACCTGATAAGCCTAAATACTCCTACATGACCGATAGTGAACAAGTACCGTGAGGGAAAGGTGAAAAGTACCCCGGGAGGGGAGTGAAATAGTACCTGAAACCGTTTGCTTACAAACCGTTGGAGCCAGCTTTGTTCTGGTGACAGCGTGCCTTTTGAAGAATGAGCCTGCGAGTTAGTGATATGTGGCGAGCTTAACCCGAGAGGGGAATGCGTAGCGAAAGCGAGTCTGAATAGGGCGATTCAGTCGCATGTCCTAGACCCGAAGCGAAGTGATCTATCCATGGCCAGGTTGAAGCGACGGTAAGACGTCGTGGAGGACCGAACCCACTTCAGTTGAAAATGGAGGGGATGAGCTGTGGATAGGGGTGAAAGGCCAATCAAACTTCGTGATAGCTGGTTCTCTCCGAAATGCATTTAGGTGCAGCGTTGCGTGTTTCTTGCCGGAGGTAGAGCTACTGGATGGCCGATGGGGCCTAAAAGCTTACTGACGTCAGCCAAACTCCGAATGCCGGTAAGTGAGAGCGCAGCAGTGAGACGGTGGGGGATAAGCTTCATCGTCGAGAGGGAAACAACCCAGACCACCAACTAAGGTCCCAAAGCGCGTGCTAAGTGGGAAAGGATGTGGAGTTGCACAGACAACCAGGAGGTTGGCTTAGAAGCAGCCACCCTTGAAAGAGTGCGTAATAGCTCACTGGTCAAGTGATTCCGCGCCGACAATGTAACGGGGCTCAAGCACGCCACCGAAGTTGTGGCATTGATATTTTTGGTAAGCCGCACCCTTGTGGTGTTGGTTCAGCCGTGTTGATGGGTAGGAGAGCGTCGTGTGGCCAGCGAAGCGGCGGTGTAAACCAGCCGTGGAGGCTACACGAGTGAGAATGCAGGCATGAGTAGCGAAAGACGGGTGAGAAACCCGTCCTCCGAAAGATCAAGGTTTCCAGGGCCAGGCTAATCCGCCCTGGGTAAGTCGGGACCTAAGGCGAGGCCGACAGGCGTAGTCGATGGACAACGGGTTTATATTCCCGTACTGGCGAAAAACCGCCCAAACTAATCCAGTAATGCTAAGCATCTGAATCCTCTAGATGGATCCCTTCGGGGTGAAGCGTGGGGCCTAGCGTGCGACCCTATGCTGGTGCGGTTAGCGTATTAACAGGTGTGACGCAGGAAGGTAGCTGAGCCGGGCGATGGTTGTCCCGGTCTAAGGATGTAGGCCGAGAGATAGGCAAATCCGTCTCTCATGAAGGTTGAGACCCGATGGGTAGTCCTCACGGACGAAATCAGTGATCCTATGCTGCCAAGAAAAGCATCGACGCGAGGTTTTAGTCACCCGTACCCCAAACCGACTCAGGTGATCAGGTAGAGAATACTAAGGAGATCGAGAGAATCGTGGTTAAGGAACTCGGCAAAATGCCCCCGTAACTTCGGGAGAAGGGGGGCCTGAGGCGTGAAGGGATTTACTCCTGGAGCGTTCGAAGGCCGCAGAGACCAGTGGGAAGCGACTGTTTACTAAAAACACAGGTCCGTGCCAAGTCGCAAGACGATGTATACGGACTGACGCCTGCCCGGTGCTGGAAGGTTAAGAGGAACGGTTAGCCGCAAGGCGAAGCTGAGAATTTAAGCCCCAGTAAACGGCGGTGGTAACTATAACCATCCTAAGGTAGCGAAATTCCTTGTCGGGTAAGTTCCGACCTGCACGAATGGCGTAACGACTTCCCAGCTGTCTCAACCGCGAACTCGGCGAAATTGCATTACGAGTAAAGATGCTCGTTACGCGCAGCAGGACGGAAAGACCCCGTGACCTTTACTACAGCTTGGTATTGGTGTTCGGTGTGGCTTGTGTAGGATAGGTGGGAGACTGTGAAGCTTGGACGCTAGTTCAGGTGGAGTCAACGTTGAAATACCACTCTGGTCATATTGGATATCTAACTTCGAACCGTGATCCGGTTCAGGGACAGTGCCTGGTGGGTAGTTTAACTGGGGCGGTTGCCTCCTAAAAAGTAACGGAGGCGCCCAAAGGTTCCCTCAACCTGGTTGGCAATCAGGTGTCGAGTGTAAGTGCACAAGGGAGCTTGACTGTGAGACTGACAAGTCGAGCAGGGACGAAAGTCGGGACTAGTGATCCGGCAGTGGCTTGTGGAAGCGCTGTCGCTCAACGGATAAAAGGTACCTCGGGGATAACAGGCTGATCTTGCCCAAGAGTCCATATCGACGGCATGGTTTGGCACCTCGATGTCGGCTCGTCGCATCCTGGGGCTGGAGTAGGTCCCAAGGGTTGGGCTGTTCGCCCATTAAAGCGGTACGCGAGCTGGGTTTAGAACGTCGTGAGACAGTTCGGTCCCTATCCGCTGCGCGCGCAGGAAATTTGAGAAGATCTATCCCTAGTACGAGAGGACCGGGATGGACGAACCTCTGGTGTGTCAGTTGTTCCGCCAGGAGCACCGCTGATTAGCTACGTTCGGAACGGATAACCGCTGAAAGCATCTAAGCGGGAAGCCGGCTTCGAGATGAGATTTCCATCCCTTCGGGGGAGAGGCTCGCAGCTAGACTACTGCGTTGATAGGCCGGATGTGGAAGAGGGGACTAAAGACCCTCGGAGCTGACCGGTACTAATAAGCCAATAATTTGATAACACACCAGTTTGAATAAGCTGCAAGCGTCCACTATGTGGTTCTCGATGTACGGTCGAGAACAACGCCCCACGGTGACTCATAAACACTGAGGG
>NZ_SOGE01000008.1:0-5088 GCF_004402575.1 Cryobacterium sp. TMT2-4
CTTGAGTTTCTGTTCCTAGACAGTCAGAAACCTAGACAGGAAGCGGCGTGCGGCCGTTAAGGCGCTCCGAAACACCCACAGATGAAGCAGGAGAGCCGAGATTTTGCCGAAAATGGTCAGTTCTGGGTCGCAACCGGGGTGGTGGCGCAAAATCTCCGTCGAATTCGTCAGGGCCTGGCGGGAGGGAGAGCGGGAGCAGGAGCGGCGGGCGCGGCGGTAGAAGTGCTGAGGCGACGGGTGCGGCAGAGCGCGGCTGCGATGGGAGCGGCGGAACCTAGATCGCGTCGGACTCCACGGGCTCCTTGGAGACCAGCTCGTGCACGCCGGAGAGGATCTCGTCCGGGCGGAACGGGTAGCGGTGCACCTCAGCGTCGTCACTGATGCCGCTCATCACGAGAATGGTGTGCAGCCCGGCCTCGATCCCGGCGATGATGTCGGTGTCCATCCGATCACCGATCATGGCCGTGTTCTCCGAGTGCGCGCCGATCTTGTTCATCGCTGAGCGGAACATCATCGGGTTCGGCTTGCCCACCACATAGGGCTCCATGCCGGTGGCCTTGGTGATCAGGGCCGAGATTGCACCCGTGGCGGGCAGGGGGCCGTCCGCACTGGGGCCGGTCGCATCCGGGTTCGTCGAAATGAAGCGGGCACCGTTCAAGAGCAGACGGATGGCCTTGGTTATGGCCTCGAACGAGTAGTTGCGGGTTTCGCCGACCACCACGTAGTCCGGGTTCGTCTCGGTCATGATGAAACCCGCCTCGTGCAGGGCGGTCGTGAGTCCGACCTCGCCGATCACGAAGGCGGTGCCGCCGGGCGCCTGGGAGCGGAGGAAGTCGGCCGTCGCCAGCGCGGAGGTCCAGATGCGGTCTTCGGGCACGTTCAGGCCCGAGGCGCGCAGGCGGGCACTGAGGTCCCGGGGGGTGAAGATCGAGTTGTTCGTGAGCACCAGGAACGGCGTGCCGGCGTCGCTCCACTGCTGCAGCAGCTGCGCCGCGCCCGGCAGCGGGCTGTTTTCATGCACGAGCACGCCATCCATATCGGTGAGCCAGCATTCGATGTCTTCGCGGCGTGTCATTGGGTGCTCCCTTGGTTCGGGGATAAGCCTAGCGGCGCGAGGTTTCCGGACGGTTACGAGGTGAGCCAGATCGATCGGGCCGCCGCAGACGACAGCCGACAGATGCCGCCGCCCGGCAGCCGCACCACGCCGGGTTCGAGAACGGTGAGCCGGGTTCCCGGGCCGACCCGGTGCACGGCAAGGTCGCGCAGGATGTCCGGGTCGCGGTCGCTGATGCGCACGACCGCCCCGACGTGGCCGGGTGCGGCCTCAGCCAGCAGGATGGCGTCCGGCCGGGTCAGGCTGCCGTCCTCGGCCGGGATCGGGTCCCCGTGCGGGTCGGCCGACGGATGCCCGAGCCGATCGTCGATCGCCGCCAGCAGCCGGTCCGAGATCGAGTGCTCGAGCACCTCCGCCTCGTCGTGCACCTCGTGCCAGTCGTAGCCCATTTTCCGCACGAGCCAGGTCTCGATCAACCGGTGCCGGCGCACCACCGCGGTCGCCCGCAGGAAACCGGTCCGGCTCAGGGTGAGCGGCCCGTAGGGGACGTGCTCGATCAGGCCGCCGGCGGCGAGCTTCTTCACCATCTCGGTGACCGATGACGGCGCCACCCCCAGCCGCGCGGCCAGCACCGAAGGCGTGATCGGGTTCGGCTGCCATTCGGTGTGCGCGTAGATGGTCTTGAGGTAGTCCTCGGCCGCGGGTGTGGGGTGTTTCATCACGCCCCTGTGAACACGAGCACGAGCAGCACCACGTTCAGGGCCACCAGGAGCAGGGCGCAGACGGCGCCGGCGACTGTCGTGTACCAGCGGTTGACATGCTCGCCGAGCACCCCGCGCTGCATGGTGAGCCAGACCAGGGGGATCAGCGCGAACGGGATGCCGAACGACAGGACGACCTGGCTGAGCACCAGGGCCTCGGTCGGGTCGAAACCCACCCCCAGGATCAGCAGCGCGGGAATGAGGGTGACCACGCGACGCGCCAGCAGCGGCACGCGCACGTGCAACAGGCCGTGCATGATCTCCGCTCCCGCGTACGCTCCGACCGAGGTGGAGGCCAGCCCGGAGGCGAGCAGCCCGACCGCGAACACCGTCGCGATCACGGGCCCGAGGGTTGCCTCGAGGGCGGCGTGGGCGCCCTCGAGCGTGTCGGTCCCGGCGACGCCCTGCAGAGCGGATGCCGCGAGCAGCAGGATCGACAGGTTCACCGTGCCGGCGATGGCCATCGCGATGGTGACGTCCCATTTGGTGGCCCAGAGCAGGCGTCGCGTTGCTGCGCCGTCCGCCACGACGGGGAATCGGTCCCGGGTGAGCGCGGAGTGGGCGTAGATGGCGTGCGGCATGATCGTCGCGCCGAGGATGGACGCGGCCAGGAGCACCGAATTCGCGCCCTCGAACCGCGGCACGAGGCCGGCGACGACGCTGCCGGCATCCGGCGGAGCGAAGAACACCCCGGCCGCGAAGCCCACGGTGATGATGAGCAGCAGCGCCACGATGACGCGTTCGAAGGTGCGCGGGCCGCGCCGGGTCTGCACCGTGAGCACGATCATCGAGATGACCCCGGTGATCACGCCGCCGGCAAGCAGGGGGAGGCCGAAGAGCAGGTTCAGGGCGACCGCGCCGCCGATGATCTCGGCCAGGTCGGTGGCCATGGCCACCAGTTCCGCCTGCACCCAGTAGAGGCGGCGGGTGAGCGGGCGCCGAATACGTACCCCGAGAATTTCCGGCAGGCTCGTGCCGGTTACGATGCCGAGCTTGGCCGAGAGGTACTGGATCAGCCAGGCCATCACGTTGCCGGCCACGACCACCCAGACCAGCAGGTAGCCGTAGCGAGCACCGGCCGTCATATTGCTGGCGACGTTGCCGGGGTCGAGGTAGGCCACGCCCGCGACGAGGGCAGGGCCGAGCAACCAGAGCAGGTGAGAGGATGCCACGGTGGCGATCTCAGGGACCGGTCCCCTCGCATCCGTGCGCACGTTGTTTTTAGCCACACCGAAAGGATAGGGCAGATTTAGGCATGCCGAAAGATCAGTGCCTGCGTGGGCGGCCCGGCACACCAACGTTTCGGCGCGGTCATACGTTTTAGTAGCTAAGCAGAGGGAGGAAACGGGTTCACGGTCGGTGGGGCCGAGGCCTACGTGCGGCGGGCCATCTTCAGCGGCTACCTCGACGAGGGCCGGAAACGCACCCCTGTGGAGCCGGATCGCCCACCGGGCCGCGATGTCCGCAGCGCTCGCCGGGCCGCTCGCCGCCGGAACCACCGACCAAGCCACCCACCCGATCCCGCCCCGACCGGCCCGCGCTCCCGCCGGGGGAGTACCAGATCTCGGCGGCGATCGACCCGTTCACGGATGCCGGCACCGGCCGGTCTGACGCTGCGCTGACCCTGTGCCGAGACGCGGCCGCCTCTGAACTGGGCGGTTACTCCTCGCGCAGGTCCTCGGGAATCGTGGCGACGGGGACCGGGGCCTTGCCGCGGGTGCGCTTCTTCTCGCGGCCGGCTTTGTAGAGCTCGGACAGGATCGGCACGCCCGAGAGCAGCACGATGCCGATGATGAAGAATTCGGAGTACGTCGCCACGAACTCGATCTGGCCGAGCAGGTAGCCCATCAGGGTGCTTCCGACACCCCAGGCGAAGGCGCCGATCAGGTTGAAGAACACGAAGGTGCGGTAGTGCATCCGTCCCACACCGGCGGCGAGAGGCACGAAGGCGCGGAACACGGGCAGGAAGCGGGCGATGATGATGGCCTTGCCGCCGTGCTTGGCGAAGAACGCGTTGGTGCGTTCCACGTTCTTCGGGTTGAACAGGCGGTTCTGCTCGCGGGTGAAGACGGCGGGGCCGGACTTGCGGCCGATTAAATAGGCGACCTGGTCACCGGCGAACGCGGCGATGAAGATGACGAAGCAGGTCACCCAGATCGGAAAGGGCACATCCCCGGTGGCGGTGAGCAGGCCCACGGTGAAGAGCAGCGAGTCGCCGGGCAGGAACGACAAGACGATGAAAGCCGTCTCGACGAACACGATGGTGGCCACGCCGAGGAGCACGAACGAACCGAACCAGCCGATCAGCCACTCCGAGTCGAGAAAGTCGATACCGAAGAGCGTGGGATGCATGGTGATGGTTCCTTCCGGGCGGGGTGCGAGCCGGCGAAACGCGAACCCTGCACGTCAGAATACCCGACGGCATGCCCGGCATGCCCGGCACGCCCGGCGGTGCCCGGCGGGATACGGTGGATCGGTGCAAGAACCGCAGAACCCCACGCCCGAACTGTCCACCCACGGCGTCGGACCCTGGGCCGGAGAGTGGCCCGAGGAGTCGTTCTACGACCGCGAGCTGCTCGAGCGCGGCGACACGCGCAACGTGATCGACCGCTACCGCTACTGGAGTATGGCGGCGATCGTCGCCGACCTCGACGAGAAGCGGCATCCGTTTCACGTCGCCATCGAGAACTGGCAGCACGACATGAACATCGGCTCGATCGTGCGCAGCGCCAACGCGTTCGCCGCCGACACGGTGCACATCATCGGGCGCAAGCGGTGGAACAAGCGCGGGGCCATGGTCACCGACCGGTACCAGCACGTGCTGCACCACCCGGATGTCGCGTCCTTCGTCGAGTGGGCCGCCGCCGAGACCTTGCCGATCATCGCCATCGACAACGTGCCCGGCAGCGTGATCATCGAAACCTTCCGCTTCCCCGAGCGCTGCGTGCTCCTGTTCGGGCAGGAGGGTCCCGGCCTCTCTCCCGAAGCGATCGAGGCAGCGGATGCCGTCGTCGAGATCAGCCAGTTCGGCTCCACCCGCTCGCTCAACGCGTCGGCCGCCGCGGCTGTCACCATGCACAACTGGGTGTTGCAGCACCGGTTCTGAGCGGGCGTTTCACCACCCCGATCCCTCCACAATCAGGGCCTGATCGGGTTATCCACAGGGTGCGTGTAGGTGGGCGGATGCCGCGGGTAATGTCGGTGGGTGCCCGTAGCGTGTGTGTCATGAAGCCCTCATTTATGGAAGAGCAAGAGGCTCTCGGGGAGCATTTC
>NZ_SOGE01000045.1:0-9443 GCF_004402575.1 Cryobacterium sp. TMT2-4
CTTCTCCCGCGGGGTACGTGGCGTGCCCGGAGTCGAGAAGACCTTGAACCGGGTGCCGGAATTGCCGAATGCCCAGGAGGGCAACTCAATGGCCTGGCTTTCGAGGAGACGGAGGGTTTCTGCGCTGAGTATGGTCATGGGGTCACTTCTCTGTGGGTAGTGCTGGGTTGTGTTGTGGGTCGGTGGGGGGACGGCGACTCCGCCTCGGAGCCGCCCGTCTGTGAATCAGGGCAAATGGGTCAGGGCAGACGCGCGCCCTCGGGGATGACGATCTTTTCGAGCGCGAGGATGTTCGGCGTGCCGAGCGCGAGGGAACCGTGGAGTACCTGGGCGTTGGCTTCGACCGCGACCGCGACCTTGAACGCGCCGCCGACGTCTTCGCCGACCGAGATCATGCCGTGGTTGCCCCAGACGACGGCGTTCGTGTCGTCGCCCATGAGGGCGGCGCTGAGTTCGCCGAAGTCCTTGTTGGTGGAGAATTCGAAGGGCATGATCCGCACGGCGCCCTTGGCGTAGAGCACCATGTTCAACAGCACGGGGTCGATGGTCTTGCCGATGGCACCGAACATGTTCGCGTAGGGCGATTCGGTGTGCACGATCGCGTTGATGTCGGGGCGCCGACGGTAGTGCGCGAGGTGGACATCCGTTTCGGTCGAGGGAAACAGCTCCCCCTCGATGACGACGCCGTCGTAGCCCACGACGACCATTTGGTCGATGGTCAGCACGTCGTAGCGGATGCCGGATGGCGTAATCACGATCGCGTCATGTTCGGGTAGGCGGATGGAAATGTTGCCCTGCGTGTTGAAGTTCAGTCCGGTGCGGACCGATTCGCGGCACCAGTACAGAATCTCTTCCCGAAGCTCATTGCTTGCCCTGCTCATGGAGTCCTTGTCCTCTCGGACCGGCGGAGCGTGGGGCCAGGCCCCGGTTCCCCGGTCTCAGTTCATTTCGTCACGATCCAGATTGAATCGTTTCAACTACTGCGAGTGTATCCCCGGATTCCGCCAATCGTCAACTCGGCGCGGGGCGCCCGAGCGTCCACTGATTCGGTACCCTCCTGGCAATGCTCATGATCTGGTTAGCCAAGCTCATGATTGTGACGTAGTCTGTCTAGCGCGCTTGTTGAATCGTTTCAAAACATCGGGCGCGGCGCCGCCGGCGCCATCGCATCGCGTCCTCGTTGTCGAGGCCACGAGCCTCTGCATCAATGACGACAGCAAGGGAGGACCCTCCGTGGTCCGCATTGGAAACAAGAGCACGACGGGCAGGAAAGCCACGATCTCGGTGGCCATGTCCAATTACATCGAGGCCGGTTCGATCATCGCGATCGCAACGAGTCTCTCGCTCTGGCAAAAGGAATTCGGAATCGACGACTTCGCCGTCGGCCTGCTCGCGGCCCTGAGCGCCAACGCCTTCGGCGCCGCGGCCGGTGCACTCATCGGCGGCCCGCTGTGCGACAAGTACGGCCGCAAGTTCATTTACACCTACGACCTCATCGTCTACATGATCGGCGTCGGGCTCGCCGTGTTCGCGGTCAGCTACGGGATGCTGCTGCTCGCCTTCATCATCACCGGCATCGCCGTCGGGGCTGGTGTTCCGGCCTCCTGGACCTACCTCTCCGAGCAGGCACCGGCCGGTGAACGGGCCAAGCATGTCGGCGCCGCCCAGCTCGCCTGGTCGTTCGGCCCACTGATCGGCTTCCTGCTCGCAGTGGCCGTCGAACCGCTCGGCCTGCTCGGCAGCCGGCTCATCTTCGCGGAACTCTTCTTGGTGGCCCTGATCACCTGGTACATGCGGCAGGGCCTGCCGGAGACCGCCATCTGGAAGGAATCCAACGCCAGGGCCACCTCGACCAACGTCTTCCACGGCGTGAAGGCCCTGTTCAGCAAGAAAGCGAACATCACCGCGATCTTCTTCCTGATCGGGGTGTATTCCTTCTGGAACATCGTCGCCGGGCAGGCCGGAATCTTCATGCCCCGCGTCTACGCCGCCGCCGGGGTCGAAAGCGCGACGGAGCAGTACCTGCTGCAGGCGCTGGTCTGGGGCCTTACCGTCGCGACCACCTACTTCGGCTTCATGCGCCTGGCCGACAAGTTCAACCGCCGGATCCTCTACATCGTCGGCTCACTGCTCGGGATCGCCGCGTGGGCCGTCCTCGTCTTCGCCGAACCGACCATGCCCGCGCTGCTCTCCTTCGCCGTGCTCTGGGGCGTCGCGGCCGGAATCGGCGCGCAGGCCTTCTACGGCCTCTGGGCCAGCGAACTCTTCGCCACGGAATACCGGGCGAGCGCCCAGGGCATCCTGTTCTTCGTCGCCCGCATCATGGTCGGCCTGCTGAGCATGGTCTTCCCCATCCTGCTCACCTCGATCGGCCTGTCCTGGCTCGGCCTGATCCTGATCGGCTTCCTCGCCGTGTCACTGGCGGTCGGCGCCATCTGGGCGCCGAAGACCCAGGGCAAGTCCCTGCAGCAGATCGAATCCGAGCGCTACCCGGAGGACGTCGTCGCCACCGACGAGGTCACCGTCGAGCCGGTCGACAAGTCGATCGCGATGAACATGCACTTCTAGCACGGATCGCCGCGCCGCTTCCGGCAGCCCGCGCCCGCATCCTCGGGCGCGGGCTGCCGTTTGCGTAGCGGTCATGGCCGAGGGGGCGGAGCCGGCGAGCACGGCGGTCGCACGGCGGACGAGCGGTGGGCCGAGGGGGCCGGGCGGCGGCAGCGGTCAGGCGCTCGGGGCCGAGCCGGCCGTCGACTCGCGGACGATGAGCTCCGGCTGGAACTGGATCTGCTCGTGCTCGAAGTCCTCTCCGCCTTCCGCCTCGCGCAGCAGCAGGTGGACGGCCGTGTACCCGATCAGGGCGCTCGGCTGGCGGATCGACGAGAGCGGAACGACGGCAGCTGATGCGAAGGCGATGTCGTCGTACCCGATCAGGGCGATGTCGCGCGGGACGCGTACGTCGCCGAGCATATTCAGCGCCTGGAGGACACCGATCGCGAGCAGGTCGTTGGCCGCGAAGACCGCGTCCGGACGTTTGCCGGCGGGGCGGGCGAGCAGCTGCTCGCCGACGGATCGTCCCTGCAGCACCGAAAGCGAGTCCGTGTCGATCGTCTCGAGGACGACGCCCGGGTGCTCGGCAACGGCCTTGCGGGCGCCCTCGAGCCGGTCGACGACCTGACGGATGCTGTGGGGTCCGCCGACGAAGGCGATCCGGGTACGGCCGATGGCGGCGAGGTGGCTCGCCGCGAGATAACCGCCGGCCACGTCGTCGACGGCGACGGACGAGAAGCTCCGGTCGGCGATCTCGCTGTCCACGAGCACGGTCGGTGTCCCACGCGCGCGCAGCCTCGAGAGCCGGTCGTCGACGTCCCCGAGGGGCGAGATGAGCACGCCGTGCACCCGCTGTTCCTCGAAGAGGTCGAGATAGGCGCTCTGGCGCCCCGGGTTCTCGTCGCTGTTTCCTAGGAGCACAGTGAGGCCCTCTTCTGCCGCGCGGTCCTCGGCGCCGCGAGCGACATCCGTAAAAAAGGGGTTGGCGACATCGAGCACGACGAGGCCGATGCTACGGCTGCGGCCGGCGCGGAGCTGACGGGCGGCGTCGTTGCGCACAAAACCCAGCTGGGCGATGGCGGCCTGCACGCGTTCGGCGGTGGTCGCGGAGACCTTGTCCGGGCGATTGAGCACGTTCGAAACCGTCCCGACGGATACGCCTGCCGTGGCGGCGACCTCACGCACACTTACAGACATTTTCTTATCTCCCACCGGGCCGATACCAAACCTCGATGAATCGTGTCAGATCGACGGTCGGATTGCCAGCCACCGCACCGGTCCGGGCAATTTCGCCTCAGCCCGTCGCGGCCGGGGCCGCCACCGTGAATGTCCAAGCGTTACTGATTTGGGACTTGACAGGTGTGGCGTGGTCACAATGTATTCTCCGTTGTTCGCAGAATTGAAACGAATCAAAAACCCGCGATCACGCCCGTTGCCCAACAATCCTCAATGTGGAGGTCAGGACAAGTCAATGTCGATCAGCCCGAGCAACCCCGGCCCCGCGGCCCTCGAATTACGCGGAGTAGCGAAGTCCTTCGGCTCCGTCGTCGCGCTCAAATCCGCGAACCTCACGGTGCAGATGAACTCCATCCACGCCCTCGTGGGTGAGAACGGCGCAGGCAAGTCCACCCTGGTCAAGATCGTCGCCGGACTCTACCAGCGCGACGCCGGAGACTTCCTGCTCCGGGGCGAGAGCGTCGACTTCCGATCGACCGCCGAGGCCAAGGCCGCCGGCATCGCCGTCATCTACCAGGAACCGACGCTTTTTCCCGATCTCTCCGTCACGGAGAACATCTTCATGGGCCGTCAGCCCACCCTGCGCTTCGGCCGGATCGACCGCAAGGCCATGCGCGCAGAGGCCGAGGAACTGTTCGCCCGGCTCGCGGTGCGGATCGACCCGGACCGGCCCGCCGAGGGTCTGTCGATCGCCGACCAGCAGATCATCGAAATCGCGAAGGCTATCTCGGTCGACGCCCGCGTGCTCATCATGGACGAGCCGACCGCCGCCCTCAGCGGCGTCGAGGTCG
Source organism: Cryobacterium sp. TMT2-4 (assembly GCF_004402575.1). Lineage (NCBI taxonomy): Bacteria > Bacillati > Actinomycetota > Actinomycetes > Micrococcales > Microbacteriaceae > Cryobacterium > Cryobacterium sp. TMT2-4. The sequence goes on from NZ_SOGE01000045.1 coordinate 4,578, forward strand.
ACCGGCTCTTCGCCGTTGCCCGCAACCTGCGGGACGAGGGCCGCGCCCTCGTGTTCATCTCGCACCGCTTCGACGAGGTCTTCGCCCTCTGCGACACGATCACGGTCATGCGCGACGGAGAATACATTTCGACCGACGGCATCACCGAGACGACCGTCGACCAAATCGTGCGCCGCATGGTCGGTCGCGACGTCACCGACCTATTCCCAAAGTTGGCTGCGGACCTCGGCGACGTGCTCCTCGAAGTCGACGGCCTGAACTCAAAGGGCGTCTTCTCCGACGTCTCCCTCACCGTGCGCGCCGGCGAGATCGTCGGACTCTCCGGCCTCGTCGGGGCCGGGCGCAGCGAGATCGTGCGGGCCTTATTCGGGGTCGACTCCTACGACTCCGGATCCGTCCGGGTGCGCGGAAAGCTCGTGCCGCGGCTCTCCCCCACCGCGGCCGTCGCGGCGGGACTGGCACTCGTCCCGGAGGACCGGCGCAAGCAGGGTCTCGTGCTCGAGTCATCCGTCGCACGCAACCTGACCCTCTCGACCCGCGCCAGGCTCAGTCGCTTCGGCTTCATCACCTCGACCCTCGAGAATGGCGCCGCCAAGGACTGGGCCGCGCGGCTCGAGGTGAAGACGAACGCCCTCGACACCGAGGTCGGCACCCTGTCCGGCGGAAACCAGCAGAAAGTCGTGCTGGGCAAGTGGCTCTCGACCAACCCCCAGGTGCTCATCATCGACGAGCCCACCCGCGGAATCGACGTCGGGACCAAGGCGGAAGTACATCGACTGCTCTCCCAACTCGCCGGCGAGGGCCTCGGAATCCTCATGATCTCCTCCGAGCTCCCCGAGATCCTCGGCATGGCCGACCGCGTGCTCGTCGTGCGCGAGGGCCGCATCACCGCAGAACTCGCCCGAGCGGATGCGACGGCCGAGTCCATCATGTTCGCCGCCACCCACGCAACGGAGCCGATCCAGTGACCACCACCATGACCAGCCAGGTACGCCTGACGAGCGGCGCCTTCGGACGCGGCCTGCGCAGCTTCCTGCGCTCCCGGGAGACGGGCATCCTTGCCGCCCTGCTGATCGTCGTGGTCCTCACGACGATCAAGAACCCGACGTTCCTCTTCAGCCCAGACGGATTCCGCGACCTGCTCCTCACCCCCTCGATCCTCGTGCTCGTCGCGGTCGGCCAGGCCATCGTGATCATCACCCGCTCGGTCGACCTGTCGGTCGGCTCCGTCGTCGGCCTGACCGCGTATCTCACCGGCCGACTCTTCATCGACGTCCCGGGCATCCCCCTGATCGCGGTCTTCGCGGCGGGCATCGCCTTCGGCGCGATCCTCGGACTGGTCAACGGTGCCCTGGTCGCCTTTGGCAAGGTCCCCGCCCTCGTGATCACCCTCGGAACACTGTATGCCTATCGCGGCATCAACGTTCTCTGGGCCGGCAGCAACCGGGTGAACGCCTCCGACCTGCCCAAGGACTTCCTCGCCCTCGGTACGAGCTCCGTCGTCTTCATCCCCTACCTGACGATCATCGCCCTCGTGGTCGTGCTCGGCGCGGGCTGGTACCTGCGCAACCAGCGCGGTGGCCGGGAGCTCTACGCGATCGGCTCAGACCCCGCGGCCGCGCACCTGTACGGCCTCAACGTGACCCGCCGCATCCTCGTCGCCTTCATCCTCTGCGGCGCCCTCGCCGGTCTCGCCGGCGTACTCTTCGCCGCCCGGTACGGAACCACCAACTCGCAGACCGGAACCGGCCTCGAACTCCAGGCCGTCGGTGCGGCCGTGATCGGCGGTGTCGCGATCTTCGGCGGCAGCGGCAGCGTCTACGGCGCCGCCATCGGCGCCATGCTCCTGCTGACCATCAACCGGGCCCTGCCCATCCTCGGGATCCCGGACTTCTGGCAGCAGGCCGTCGTCGGCGCCCTCATCATCGGCGCCATTGTTCTCGACCGCGTGCTGTCGCTTCGACTCTCCCGGCAACTCAGCTCCGAAAGGGAGGTCAACGCATGACCAACTCCGCAACGGCCGAGACTCGCACCGGCCCCCGCGTGTACGCCGACTACGGTCGCCCGCTCTGGATGCGCTGGCTGCTCACCCGAGAGATCGCCGTGATCGTCGCACTCATCCTCGTCGTGGTCATCGCCTCGGTGCAGGTGAACAGCTTCGGCACGACGACCACCCTGGGCTTCCTGCTGCTGGACGTCGCACCTATCCTGATGATCGCGCTCCCGATGACCCTCGTCATCATGATGGGAGAGATCGACCTGTCTGTCGCGAGCACGCTCGGAGTGAGCAGCGTGATGCTCGGGATCCTGACCCAGGCGGGGTGGCCCGTCGCGGCCGCCATCGTCGCCTGCCTGGTCGTCGGCCTCATCGCCGGCCTCATCAACGGACTCCTCGTCACCATCGTCGGACTGCCGTCACTGGCCGTCACCATCGGCACCCTCGCGCTCTATCGCGGCATCGCCGTCGGGCTCCTCGGCACGACCGCGGTCACGAGCTTTCCGCCCTTCTGGCTCGACCTCGCCCAGGCCCAATTCGGCGACACCGGCATTCCCGTCGCGATGGTGCTCGTCGTCATCCTGATCGTGATCTTCGCGGCCCTGCTTCACTTCACTCCGTTCGGTCGCGGGATCGTCGCGATCGGGTTCAGCAAGGAGACCGCGCACTTCTCCGGGGTGCACGTCAACCGCACCAAGGTCGTCTCCTTCATGCTCACCGGCCTGGTCGCGGCTCTCGCCGGAATCTACTGGACCTTCCGCTACGGCAGCGCCAGGGGCGACAATGCGACCGGTCTGGAACTGGCGGTGATCGCGGCCGTGCTTCTCGGGGGCGTCTCCATCTTCGGCGGCAAGGGGGCCATCCACGGCGTCATCGCCGGAGTGCTCCTGCTCGGAGTGCTGCAGAGCGCGCTCCGCCTCGCCAACGTGAGTTCGGACTCGATCAACATCATCACCGGCGCGCTCCTGATCCTGTCCGTGCTCTCCCCCCGATTTCTGCCGTGGTATCGCAGCCTGCGCTTCCGACGAACAACGACAGAGAACTAGGCGCCCGCACCAAGCGGCGCCGTCCCCCATCCCACCACCAACATCCGCAGCACTCACCTCGAAAGGCACAACGATGTCACTTTCCACCCCCATCCGGCGCCGCGGCGCCCGGGCCGTCACGGTCGTCGCCGGCGTCGTCGCCGTCACCCTCCTCGCCGCCGGCTGCGCGAGCACCGGATCCGGAAGCTCCACCGACTCCACCGCCGGTTCCGGCTCCGTCTCCGTCGACAAGAACTACGCCATCACCTTCCTCCCCAAGAACCTCGGAAACGCCTACTTCGACACCTCGGACAAGGGCGGAGCCAAGGCCATCGCGGAGTTCGGCGGCACCTATGCCGAGGTCGGCCCGGCCACCGCGGCCGCGGATGCCCAGGTCAGCTACATCAATACCCTCACCCAGCAGGGCGTGGGCGCGATCGTGCTCTCCGCCAACGACCCCAACGCGATCGGCAGCGCCCTCAACCAGGCCCGCAAGGCCGGCACCAAGGTCGTCACCTTCGACTCCGACACCGCACCCGAGTTCCGCGACCTGTACATCAACCAGGCCACGGCCGACGGCATCGCCAAGATCCAGGTCGACCTGATCACCGAGCAGATCGGTGACACTGGCGAGGTGGCCATCCTCTCCGCCTCGGCCAACGCAACCAACCAGAACGCGTGGATCGACCTGATGAAGAAGGACCTCGCCGACAACCACCCGAACGTCAAGCTCGTCGACACCGTGTACGGCAACGACGACGACCAGACCTCCTTCGACAAGACGGCGGCGCTCCTGCAGACGCACCCCAACCTCAAGGGAATCATCTCGCCCACCACGGTCGGCATCGCCTCGGCCGCCCGATACCTGCAGACCTCGCAGTACAAGGGCAAGGTCGCGCTCACCGGTCTCGGCACGCCGAACCAGATGCGTGACTACGTCACCGACGGAACCGTCACGGCGTTCGCACTCTGGAACCCGGCCGACCTCGGCTACCTCGCCGCGTACGGCGCCAAGGCCCTGATCGACGGCACCATCACCGGCAAGGACGGCGACAAGTTCACCGCGGGCGACCTCGGCGAATTCACCGTCGGAGCTGACAGCACCGTGCTGCTCGGCGATCCGTACACCTTCAACAAGGACAACATCGCGGACTTCAACTTCTAGGCTGTCCGCCCGCACCACCCGCACGACCGCGCTATCCGGCTCCTCTGGCTGCGGGGTGAATGCTCCGGCATTCGCCCCGCCGCCTTGCGGGAGACCGCTCCGCAAGGCAGGATTGAATCGATTCACTTTCCGTATCCGAACCAGCAAGGAACCTCAATGTCGAGCAGCGATACCCAGCACCGCGTGTGCTTTCAACTCCAGGTCAAGCCGGAGCTGATCCCCGAATATCGTCGTCGCCATGCCGCCGTCTGGCCGGACATGCTGCTGGCCCTCAAGTCCACCGGCTGGAACAACTACTCCCTCTTCCTGCGCACGGACGGACTGCTGATCGGCTATTTCGAGACCGCAGATCTGGCCGCGGCACAGGCCGGAATGGCCGCCACGGAGGTCAACGCCCGCTGGCAGGCCGAGATGGGCGACTTCTTCGTGGCCCTCGCCGGAGCCCCCGACACAGGGTTCCTCCAACTCACCGAAATCTTCAATTTGGAAGATCAACTCGACTCCCTCGCCGCGGCATCCGCTGCCCCGACCGAAAGAAGCACATCGTGACCCTCAGCCCCGACACCCTGGCCCAGCTCGAGAGCCAGGCCATTGAGTTGCCCTCCTGGGCATTCGGCAATTCCGGCACCCGGTTCAAGGTCTTCTCGACTCCGGGCACGCCACGTACCCCGCGGGAGAAG
>NZ_SOGE01000016.1:0-9957 GCF_004402575.1 Cryobacterium sp. TMT2-4
CATCGTCAAGCACCGGGCCGCGATCCTTGCATCGATCGAGCACGGCCTCTCCAACGGCCGCATCGAATCCATGAACACCAAGATCCGGCTCATTACCCGAATCGCCTTCGGCTTCAAATCACCCGACGCCCTCATCGCCCTGGCCATGCTCAGCCTCGGCGGCCACAAACCAGTGCTCCCCGGCCGGGTTTAACCCACAGAAGCAGCAGGAGAGCCGAGATTTTGCCCAAATCGCACCTGATTCACCCGAAAGAGCGGTTTCACACGAGAATCTCCGTCGAATTGGTTCACCACCGGATCGGGCGCTGCGCCTGCGAGGAACACTGCCCGGGCGGTGCAGTCGACTGACCGACCGGGAGCGACACAACCGATCGATTCGGACTCGCTTCTCTAACGCTCGGTGCGGGTGACGGTTGCACCCAGCACGTCGACGGCCAGCATCAGCGCCTGCCAGGGCGTTTCGGACTCGGCGGCGATGAGCTCGGCCGCGACGAGTCGCTGCCCTGGGTCACTGGCCAGCACCAGGATCGATGGGCCGGCGCCGGAGACGACGGCGGCGAAGCCGTGCTCCCGGAGCAGGGTGATCAGCCGGTTGGTCTCCGGCATGGCGGCGGCACGGTAGCTCTGGTGCAGTTTGTCCTCGGTGGCCGCGAGGAGCAGTTCGGGGCTCTGAATCAGGGCCGCGATCAGCAGGGCCGAGCGCGACAGGTTGAAGACGGCGTCTTCGTGCGGCACGCTCTCGGGCTGCAGGCTGCGGGCGAGCGCCGTGGACATGGCGTGCTCCGGAACGAACACGAGCGGTTTGACGCCGCGGTGCACCATCAGCTTCTTGTGACGCGGTCCCTCGGGTGTCATCCACGCGATCGTGAGACCACCGAACAGGGCGGGCGCCACGTTGTCGGGGTGCCCCTCCATCTCAGTCGCGAGGGCCAGAAGCGCCTCCGCGTCGATGTCGACGATGCCCTCGAGCAGGCCCTTCGCGGCCATGATCCCGGCGACGATGGCGGCGCCGGACGAGCCCATGCCGCGGCCGTGCGGGATCTCGTTGTGGGCAACGAGGTTCAGTCCGGGCAGTTCCTGGCCGTAGGCGGCGAAGGCGTGGATGAGGGCGCGCACGACGAGGTTGGTCTCATCGGTGGGCACCACGCCTTCTCCGACGCCGTGCACCTCGACCGTGACGCCCGGCTCATCGCGAACGGAGACCTGGAGGTGGTCGTGGTGTGCCAGGGCCAGACCCAGGGTGTCGAAGCCGGGGCCGAGGTTGGCCGTGGTCGCCGGCACCTGCACGGTGACGGAACGGCCCGAGAGCACCGACTTGCCGGAGAGGGCCTCGGCGATGGTCATTTCTGGACCAGCCCGAGGACGCTGGCGATTTCGGCGGTGTCGACAGGCACGATGGTCGGCTTGACGTCGGAGCCGTCCGCGGTGCGGAGCGCCCACTGCGGATCCTTCAAACCGTGGCCGGTGACCGTGAGTACCACGGTGGAGCCGGCCGGGATGAGCCCGGCTTCGGCGCGTTCGAGCAGGCCGGCGACGCTGATCGCGGAGGCCGGCTCGACGAAGATGCCGACCTCGGCCGACAGGATGCGGTAGGCCTCGAGGATCTTTTCGTCGCTGATCGCGCCGAAGTAGCCGTCGGTCAGGGTACGCGCGGCGAGGGCGAGGTCCCAGGATGCCGGGTTGCCGATGCGGATGGCGCTGGCGATGGTCTCCGGGTGGTCGACGCGGTGGCCGAGCACGATCGGGGCGCTGCCAGCAGCCTGGAACCCGAACATGCGCGGCAGCTTCGTAGTGGCGCCGCGCTCGAGCTCTTCGGTGTACCCGCGCGTGTAGGCGGTGTAGTTGCCAGCATTGCCGACGGGGACGATGTGGATGTCCGGCGCGTCTTCCAGCACCTCGACGACCTCGAAGGCGGCCGTCTTCTGGCCTTCGATCCGGTCGGGGTTGACCGAATTGACCAGGTGCACGGGGTAATTCGCGGAGAGGTCGCGGGCGATGTCGAGGCAGTCGTCGAAATTGCCCTGCACCTGCAGCAGCTGCGCGTTGTGTGCGATGGCCTGGCTGAGCTTGCCCATGGCGATCTTGCCCTCGGGCACCAGCACGACGGCCTGGATTCCGGCGTGGGTCGCGTAGGCGGCGGCCGACGCGGAGGTGTTGCCGGTGGACGCGCAGATGACGGCCTTGGCACCGTCTTCGACGGCCTTGGAGATGGCCATGGTCATGCCGCGGTCCTTGAAGGAACCGGTCGGGTTCATGCCCTCGTACTTGATCCAGACCTTCGCGCCCGTGCGAACGGAGAGCGCCGGAGCCGGAATCAGCGGGGTGCCCCCCTCGCCGAGAGTGATAATGGGCGTCGCATCCGTGATGTTGAGGCGGTCCGCGTACTCGCGCAGCACGCCGCGCCACTGCCGGGAAGCCGTCTTCACGACTGGTTTCGGCAGAGTCTCTCGTTCGCTGGACATCAGGCTCCTTCAACTCTCAAAACGGATGCGACATTGGTGACAAATCTGTTCGCGGCGAGGTCTGTCACGGTGGCCGCCAGGGCGGCCTCCGTAGCCTCGTGCGTTCCGATAACTAGGGTAGCCGTGGCGGAGACGGCGGAGCGACTCGCGGTGCCCGGCTGGGCCGGCGTCATCGACTGCTCGACCAGGGCCAGGGACACGCCGTGGTCGCTGAACACGCTGGCGAGCGTGGCGAGAACGCCGGGTTCGTCGGTGACTTCCAGGGTGACGGCGTAGCGCGTGACGATCTGGCCGATGTCGAAGACCGGCAGGTCGGCGTGCTGGGACGCGGGAACGCCGGGACCACCGGCGATGTGGCGGCGGGCCAGTGACACCAGGTCGCCGAGCACGGCGGACGCCGTCTCCACTCCCCCGGCGCCGGCGCCGTAGAACATCAAGCTGCCGGCCGACTCCGCTTCGACAAAAACCGCGTTGTTGGCGCCGTGCACGGAGGCGAGCGGGTGGCTGCGGTGAACCATGGCCGGGTAGACCCGGGCGGAGACGCCCTGCTGGCCGCTTTCGGCGTCGACGAGGCGTTCGCAGATGGCGAGCAGCTTCACGACGTAGCCGGCCTTGCGGGCTGAGTCGATCTGCGCGGGCGTGATGGCGGTGATGCCCTCGCGGTAGACGGATGCGAGCGGCACGGTCGTGTGGAAGGCGAGGCTGGCCAGAATGGCCGCCTTCTGCGCCGCGTCGTACCCGCCAATGTCGGCGGTCGGGTCGGCCTCGGCGTAGCCGAGGTCGGTGGCCAGGGCGAGAGCCTCCTCGAGGGTGTCCCCCTCAGTGTCCATCCGGTCGAGGATGAAGTTGGTGGTGCCGTTCACGATGCCGAGGATGCGGTTGACCTGGTCGCCGCCGAGACTCTCGCCGAGCGGACGAACGATCGGGATCGCACCGGCCACGGCCGCCTCGTACTTCAGCTGTGCACCGACCTGGTCGGCGGCGGCGAAGAGTTCGGGCCCGTGGGTGGCCAGCAACGCCTTGTTGGCGGTGACGACATCCGCCCCCGAGTTGATCGCCATCAGAATGTATGAGCGTGCGGGCTCGATGCCGCCCATCAACTCGATGACGACGTCGGCGCCGAGGATCAGGGTCTCGGCGTCGGTGGTGAACAGCTCGCGGGGCAGGTCGACGGTGCGCTCGGCGTCGACGTCGCGCACCAGGATGCCAACGAGCTCGAGGCTGGCACCCACCCGGTTGGCGAGTTCTTCACTGTTTTCGAGCAGCAGCCGGGCGACCTGAGCGCCGACGGAGCCGCCTCCCAGCAGCGCGACGCGCAGATTGCGGTATTCGATCATCGGGCGGGTTCCTTCGGTAGATCGGTCGAGCCGGTGGTCGAGCCGGTGGTCGAGCCGGTGGTCGGGCCGGTCGAGGCCGAGACCCCGGTGTCGCGGGCGAGCAGGTCGGCGATGGTCTCGCCGCGCACCAGCATCCGCGGGATGCCGCCGGCCACCGCGACCACGGCCGGCCGGCCGAGGAAGTTGTAGTTGTTCGACAGCGACCAGCAGTAGGCGCCGGTGGCCGCGACGGCCACCAGGTCGCCCGGGGCCACGTCGCCGGGGAGATAGTCAGCGTCGACGACGATGTCGCCGCTCTCGCAGTGCTTGCCGGCGAGGCGCACCAGCACCGGGTCGGCCGCCGACACGCGGCCGGCGAGCCGCACGGTGTAGTCGGCGCCGTAGAGGGCGGGGCGGGCGTTGTCGCTCATGCCTCCGTCGACACTGACATAGAGGCGCGGGTTGCCGGCCACGTCGACGGACTTGGTGGTTCCGACCTCGTAGAGGGTGATTCCGGCCGGGCCGATGATGCAACGTCCCGGCTCGAAGGCGACCACGGGCACCGGGATGCCGAGGGCGCTGCACTGCGCGGCGACGATGTCGGCCAGGCTGGCCGCGAGCTCGCCGATCGGGGTGGGGGTGTCGGCCAGGGTGTAGGCGATGCCGAAGCCGCCGCCGAGGTTCAGCTCGGGGACGGGGCCGCCTGCGAGCAGGGCGGCGTGCACGGCGAGGAGGCGCGACGCGGATTCAGCGAAGCCGTCGGCGCCGAAGATCTGCGAGCCGATGTGGCAGTGCAGGCCGCGGAAGCCCAGGCTCGACTCGGCCCGGATGAGGCCCACCAGCGCCGCGGCGTCATCGAGCGTCACGCCGAACTTCTGGTCTTCGTGCGCCGTGGCGAGGAATGCGTGGGTGTGCGCGTGCACACCGCTGTTTACGCGCAGCCGAACGGCCTGCACGATGCCGTGCCGGGCGGCGGCCGCGGCGACGCGCCCGATTTCGACCAGGCTGTCGATCACGATGGTGCCGACGCCGACGCGGCAGGCCTCGTCGATCTCGGCCAGGGATTTGTTGTTGCCGTGATAGCCGAGCCGGTTCGGCGGGCTACCGGCCGCCAGCGCCACGGCGAGTTCGCCGCCGCTGCAGACGTCGATGTTGAGACCTTCGGCCAGCATCCAACGGGCGATCTCGGTGGACAGGAACGCTTTGCCGGCGTAGTAGATGTGCACGCTCGTGCCGATGCGGGCGAACTCGGCCTCGAAGGCGGCGCGGAGCGAGGCCGCGCGGGCGCGGGCATCCGTTTCGTCGACCAGATAAAGAGGAGTGCCGAATTCGGCGGCCAGGGCGGGGGCGGTGCAGCCGCCGATGAGGAGTTGCCCCTGCGGGGTGCGGTCGATGGTGGCCGGCCAGAGGCCATCGGCGAGCGCATTGGCGTCGTCGGGCAGGCAAAGCCAGTCGGGGGCGAGCGGGTTGGTGGCCACGGGTGAAAACCTCACGGGAAATGTCGAGTGGGTGTCTCACTGAGTGGCGAGCGAACCCGGATTGGTCCCTGAAGCCAGTGAAAGGATGCCGTCGGCTGCGACCGGGGACCTGGTCCGAGTGTAGCGAACGCCGCCGGTGCGCGCCGAATCGCGTTACGTCCCGCTGCGCGGCGGGCTGCGCGGGCTGGGCAGCGGGGCGGGCTGCGGTCAGACCAGCGCGGCAGTTTCGGCCACGTCGACGATCCACGCCTCCGGGTCGATCATGACGCTCGAGCCGCTGCTGCACCAGATGCGCCGCATCTTGAGAAGCATCTTCTCCGCTTCCCGGATGGTGCCCAGTTCCAGGTCGACCATGACGAAGTTCGGATCAGTCACCGAGCGGAAAATCGTATAGCGGATCACCCCGGATCCGCGGCGGTCGGCCGGGTCCAGATCGAAGGCACGTTTCCAGCGGCCATAGTCGGGCACGGGGTGTTGAATGCGCAACAACGTCATGGTGCCTCCTCGAAAAGGCGAATGCGCGACCGGCGGATACCTCGAGTGTACGACCCCGCGGGCGTCGTGTCAGGCCCCGGTTTGATTACGGTCCGAACGATGTGCGAGCGTGTCGGCGTGCTGCAAGGGCATGAAGTGCGGGGTCAACCGGCGGTGCAGCTGCCGAGGGTGGTCAACGACTGTCGGCTCAGCGTCAACGAGCTCGACTGCAGCGTGAGTCGCGCTCGATCCGCGGTCACGTTCACTCCGGCGAGGGTGACCCCCTCGGGGAGGTACTGGGCCACGCAGATGCGGAGCGGTTCCTCACCCAGAACACGAGACAGCAGGTTGCCGGCGTTGATGCTGCCGCCGCCTGAGGTGACGCTGGCACCGCTCGGCGTGAGCAGCAGTGCGTCGGCGTCCACGCTCGGCGTCGCCGAGGCGCGGTAGCCGATCGGGAAGCCGACCACCTCCAGGCTGCCGCTGTAGCTGATCTCGTCCTTCCCGAGTTCGACGCTGGCGTCGGGGACATTGCTCGGCAGAGCCTGGCTCAGCAGGGTGTTGAGGGCATCGGGTTCGAGGTCGATGATGCCGCGCACGTCGCCGACGGGCTGGGATTGGTCGAGCGGGACATCCGTCGCCACGACGTGCACGGATGCCGGCACGCCGTCCACGGTCAGGGTGCCTGATTCCAGGGCCACCCGGTCGAAGCTGCCGCCGAGGTACTGCGCGATGACCGACAGGCCTCCGATGGAGACGGCCACGTCCCCGGTCACGGTGTCGGGCAGGTTCGAGGCGATCTCCTGCTCGATCTGGCCCTCGGCGTAGCTGCGCAGGCCCCCGTCGACGAAGAAGAAAGCAGCGACGAGCCCGACCACGACCAGACCCGCGACGATGAACGCCCCGAGCCCGCGACGACGGGATTTCCTGGCGGACGCGTCCATGCCTACATGCGTTCCGGTGCGGAGACGCCGAGCAGGCCGAGGCCGTTGCGGATGACCTGGCCGGTGGCGTCGTTGAGCCAGAGCCGGGTGCGGTGCAGGTCGGTGATCGGTTCGTCGCCAAGCGGGATCACCCGGCAGCTGTCGTACCAGCGGTGGTAGTAGCCGGCAACCTCTTCGATGTAGCGGGCGATACGGTGGGGCTCGCGCAGTTCGGCGGCCTGCGCGACGACGCGCGGGTATTCCTGCAACACGCCGAGCAGGGCCGATTCGCTGTCGTGGGTGAGTAGCTCCGGGGCGAATGCGGTGCGTTCCACCCCCGCGGTGGCCGCGTTGCGGGCGACCGAGCAGGTACGGGCATGCGCATACTGCACGTAGAAGACCGGGTTCTCGTTGGTGCGCTTGCCGAGCAGGTCGAGGTCGATGTCGAGCTGAGTGTCGCTGCTGGAGCGCACTAGGGAGTAGCGGCCGGCGTCCACGCCGACGGCGTCGACGAGGTCGTCGAGGGTGACGATCGTTCCGGCGCGCTTGCTCATCCGCACCGGTTCGCCGTTGCGCAGCAGGTTGACCATCTGGCCGATCAGGATCTGCAGGTTCACACCGGGCACGTCGCCGAACGCCTCGACCATGGCCATCATGCGGCCGACATAGCCATGGTGGTCGGCGCCGAGCATGATCAGGTTCTGGTCGAAACCGCGCTCACGCTTGTCGAGGTAGTAGCCGAGGTCACCGGAGATGTAGGCCGGTTCGCCGTTGGAACGGATGATGACGCGGTCGCGGTCATCGCCGAACGTGGTCGTGCGCAGCCAGATGGCCCCGTCTTCTTCGAAGATGTGGCCCTGTTCGCGCAGCCGTTCGATGGCCCGGTTGACGGCGCCGGACTCGTGCAGGGAATCTTCGTGGAAATACACGTCGAAATCCACGCCGAAGCCGTGCAGCTTCTCCTTGATCTCGGTGAACATCAAATCGACGCCGACGCTGCGGAACACTTCCTGCTGCTCGTCGCGGGCCAGCACCGCGATGTCGCCTTCGTGGCTGGCCACGACCTGGTCGGCGATGTCTCCGATGTAGGCGCCGCCGTAACCGTCTTCGGGGGTGGGCTCGCCGAGGTAGCCGGCGAGCACGCTGCGGGCGAAGCGGTCGATCTGCGAGCCGTGGTCGTTGAAGTAGTACTCGCGGGTGACGTCGGCGCCCTCCGCCTGCAGCACCCGGGCCAGGCTGTCACCCACGGCCGCCCAGCGCACGCCGCCCATGTGGATGGGGCCGGTGGGGTTGGCGGACACGAACTCGAGGTTGATCTTGAGGCCGTCGTAGAGGTGCCCGGTGCCGTAAGCGGGGCCCGCATCGACGATGGTCTTGGCGAGTGCGCCGGCGGCGGCGGCCTCGAGACGGATGTTGATGAAGCCGGGTCCGGCGACGTCCACCGAGGCCACGTCGGGAAGCTGTTCCAGGCCGGCAGCCAGTTCGGCGGCCACCTCGCGCGGGTTGGAGCCGAGTGGCTTGGCGATCTTCATCGCGATGCTGGAGGCCCAATCACCGTGGTCGCGGTTTCTCGGACGCTCGAGGGTGACATCCGCCCCGGTCAGGTTGACGTCGGTCACGTCGATTCCGGCCTCACGTCGACGCTCGCTCAACTGGAGGATGAGGTCTAGCAGGGATTGGGAAAGCTCAGCGGGAGTCACGACTAGCAAGCTTACCGGCCGGGTCACAGACAACCCTCTTGGTAAGGTCAAGCGTGTCTCACTCCCTCTCGCCCAGACTCCCGCGCGGACGGCTCCTGCGCACCACCCTTCTCCTTGCCACCGGCACGGTCGCCGTCGTGGCGCTGGCTGCCTGCGGTTCGGGTTCCACCCCGGAAAGCAGCCCGTCGGCAGCGTCGCCATCAGCTACTCCCGGGTCGACGTCGGACGCGACGCAGACGCCGGGGCCCACCGCGACGCCGACGCCCACCCCCACGGCAGCAGGCACCCCGGTCACATTTACCTGCGACCAGGTGCTCACCCTCGACGACGTCTACGCCTTCAACCCGAGCTACGGCACCGCCCCCGGTTTCGAGCCGACCATCGCCGCGGGTCAGACGGCGGCAGAGTACCAGGGGCTGAATTGCGGACTGCTCAATCAATCCAGCGACGGAACGATCGAGGTCTCGGTGACCCAGCCCAACGACGTGCTGCTGTCGCAGCTGAAGAACGATGCCATCAGCTCCAGCCAGATCGTTCCCACGTATGGCACGCCGCCCGCCGTCGAGGGCTATTTTTCGGCTGCCGGCGGCATTGGTGTGGCTCAGGTCTTCACCTCCACCTACTGGATCACGGTGGGCTCGAGCGAGTTCGTCGAGCCGGGCGACGCCGAGTCACTCGTTTCCGCGGCGATCGCGAACCTGCAGTAACACGCCCGGGCGGACCGCGCGGCGGAACCCACCTGAACCTGCCCGAACCTGCCGAATTCGGCCTTTCCGGTCGAGTTCGGATGGTGTGCCGGGCGGGCTCGACCGCATCCGTCGAACTCGATGCGGAACATCGCCTGCCAGGATGCTGATAACCTAGTGTTTTCCCTGGCCCCCATAGCTCAGGGGATAGAGCACTGCCCTCCGGAGGCAGGGGCGGCAGTTCGAATCTGCCTGGGGGCACAACTGTCAGAGTCCGTGCGAACACTGGGTCGCGGGCTAATCGGCGACACGATCTCAAGGCTTTGTCACGCCGTTTGCCCACACTGGCCCACAGCTCCTCGCCGCCGACTCTGATGCCTTGCCGCTCGGCTACGCCCGGATGCGTGACCCGGTAGGTGTGCGGCATGAAGTCCTCGCCGACGAGGCTCGGCGTCGCTATGCCGTGGTCGCACCGGTCACCCGCGCCACCGACAGGTCAGCGATGACCATTGAGCCACACCGGGACGGGACCGCCGCCATCCGATGGGTACGCCGATCAGCTGAGGAGCGCGACGGGATCACGTGGACGTCGGCGCCCGCGGCGGTCGGTCGGGTCTGGGAGCACGTCGTCGGAGCCCCACCGCAACGACTCGAGACCGCGGTACTTACAGACGATGGCCGGGGACGGCTGCCACCAAGACCTTCCCCCCGTTCGAATCCGGAAGCAGCGAGGTTGCTGTGCCCCGGTCCCTCCGGAATCGCGTGCAACGCGGAGAATACCGCTACCGCCTCTGAAGCTGCGGGCCCGGTGGTGGACCGATTTGACGGAGATTTTGGCTCCCCTGCTGTATCCGTGGGTGTTTCGGAGCGCCTTAACGGCCGCACGCCGCTTCCTGTCTAGGTTTCTGACTGTCAAAG
>NZ_SOGE01000041.1:0-13850 GCF_004402575.1 Cryobacterium sp. TMT2-4
AGAAGGAGGAACCCGCAACCGAACTCGGCGCCCTCAGCGCCTAGAAATCCAAGAATCACGCGGCAGACGCGTTACACCACACATTTGGACTTGACCGCGCCTTGTGGCCTTGCCCACGGTTAGTGGACACGGGGTTACGCGGCTTTAGCGAAGACCGCGTTCTGGTTTGAGTATTGCAGTTCGAAGTCGACGGGGCTGATCTGGCCGAGGGATGTGTGCCGGCGGCGCCGGTTGTAGCGGTCTTCGATCCAGGCGCCGACTTCCCGGGATACCCTGTTGTTGCTGGGCTAGACGCGTCGGTGGTAGAACTCGGTCTGGAGCGTGGCGAAGAAACTTTCCGCCATCGCGTTATCCCAGCAGACCCCGGTATAGCCCATCGACCGGGTGATGCGGTGCGCTTTAGCGAACGCGGTGATCTGCGCTGACGCGTATTTGGTGCCGCAATCGGAAAGAAAGATCACCTGCTCGGGCCGCTCACCGCAGAGCGCCATGGCCATGACCAGGGCGTCCTGGATGAGGTCGGTTCGCATGTGGTCGGCGATGGCCCAGCCGATCACGCGGCGCGAGTGCGCGTCGATCACGATGGCTAAATACAGCCACCCTTCCCAGGTCCTCAGGTGGGTGATATCGCCCACCAGACCTGGTTCAGAGCCCCGGTATCCCACTGCCGTTTGACGGCGTCGACCGGATAGGCGTCCTCGGTTTGGCTGACCGTGGTGGTGCGCCAGCGTTTGGGGCTGATGCTCACCAACCCAGGCGGCGCATGGTGCTGGCCACGGTCGCGCGCTGAGTTGCCCCTAACGTGGCGACAGCTTGCGAAGGGCACCGGCCTTATGCGCGGCTTCGGCATCCGTTTTCTCAGATTTCACGATAAATGCAGGGACATCTTTCGAGGCGTGGAACGTTTTGCCCGCGAAGTCAAAATCGCTCGTCTTCTTCTCGATTACCTCCCCCTGAGTTCGCCCCTGAGACGTCGCCCAACTGACCCGGTCGCCTGTGCTGAAGTCTGTCATCCTTGAAGCATACGGACGGAGACGGACGTGGGCTAGAGGGGTGGGCTGAGTGTCATGTTCCTGTCTGTTCTAAGGAATGATCGTGCCCGCGTAATTCGTTTTCCACGCTTGATTTGCCACGCGCTCGTGACGGCCCTCGGTTACGTCCCCGTGAGTGGTGTGGTTTCCCGCTCTTGAGTGTTGCTTCGTCAACGTGAAGAGCCACCGTGGGATGGTCAGTGAGTACCGATCAAAGAACTCACAAAGGACACCACACGATGGCTCTAGACCAGTCTGCCCTGCTTGACCTGCTGGGAGAACTCAAACTCACCGATGTCACCGACCGCATCCGCGTCGCGACCGAAACCTTGTATCAAGAACTGATCGATGCGGAGGCGACCGCGTTCATCGGCGCCGCCCCGTTCGAGCGCTCTGGCGACCGCACCACTTACCGCAACGGCACCCGGCCGCGGACGTTGACGACGACGGCCGGGGACCTCGATCTGAAGATCCCGAAGCTGCGCGCCGGGTCGTTCTTCCCCGCGCTCCTGGAGCGTCGCCGCCGGGTCGACCAGGCGTTGTTCGCTGTCGTGATGGAGGCCTACGTTCACGGTGTATCGACCCGGAAGGTCGACGACCTCGTCAAAGCGCTCGGCGCTGACACGGGGATCTCGAAGTCGGAAGTGTCCCGGATCTGCGCGGGCCTGGACGCCGAGGTGGCCGAGTTTCGCGACCGCACCCTCGCCGCCCAAGACTTCCCGTACGTGTTCCTCGACGCAACCTACTGCAAGGCCCGCGTCGGCCACCGGATCGTGTCCCAGACCATCGTCGTCGCGGTCGGCGTCGCGGCCGACGGACGCCGGGAAGTCCTCGGTTTCGACGTTGGTGACAGCGAGAACGAGGGCTTCTGGACCAGCTTCCTGCGGTCGTTGAAGACTCGCGGCCTCGACGGGGTCAAGCTGGTCATGTCTGACGCTCACACCGGCTTGAAGAAGGCCATCGGGACCGTGTTCCAGGGCGCCGGCTGGCAGCGCTGCCGGGTGCATTTCATGCGCAACGTCCTCGCCGTGATCCCGAAGGGATCGCAGGACATGGTCGCCTCGATCATCCGCACCATCTTCGCCCAGCCCGACCGCGAGCACATCGAGAAGCAGTTCCGCGAGGTGACCACGATGCTCTCCCGCTCGCACCCGAAGGTCGCTGCCATGCTCGTCGACGCGCAACCCGACCTCCTCGCGTTCGCCGGCTTCCCGCGGCGGCACTGGCGCCAGATCTGGTCCACGAACCCGCTCGAACGGGTCAACAAGGAGATCAAACGCCGCACCGACGTCGTCGGCGTGTTCCCCAACGCGGCAGCCCTGTTGCGCCTGGCCGGGTCGGTGTTGATCGAGCAGCATGACGAGTGGGAAGCCGGCGAACGCCGTTACTTCTCCGAAGCATCAATGCTCGAGCTGGCCACCATGAACAACCCCATCGAGGTCCTCGACGAGGCGGTGATACTCCCCGAACTCGCCGCCGCCTAAGCTAGAACTACTGACCTGCATGGTGTTGAGAAATTCCACCACTCAGCGGGACGTGACCGAGCAGGACGCCTTGGCGCCCCTGCCAACGATCCAAGACGATGCCGACCCCCGAGAGCTGTGGGTTGAGTTGACTGGACTATCAGTGGGCCGCCCGTAACCGGAACAGATCCACTGCCGCACCTCTCGTCACCGTTTTGACACGAAGCGTGCTGGATTAGGCACTCCAAATAGAGGACTGAAGCTTGCGTCTGAAACACGCACAGCGCAGAACGCACAGCTGTGCAGGCGTTCGTCGTTCCGATGTCTGCGCCTCTCTCTACGCTTGAGATTGCCGAACCTCGCGGCGAAACGAAGGCAAAGGAGCCTGATATGCGCGTACTTTGATACCACTCCACGAATGCAACCGATCCCGACGTGCACCACACTCACGACAACTGCCCCAGCGGACAGCAGATCCCCGCCTATAACAAGCGGCCCGGCACCAACAACTGGCCACTATGTGAGCACTGCGCCGGCATGTGATCGAAAGGGGAGGTATCTCAACTACCTCCCCCCGAGATCCCTGCAGGGATCTCGGCGCCGAGCCGCCAGCACTTCGCCTCCCGCCTGTCTGCTCGCTGGGCCCGACCTTGCGCGACGCTCCGCAGTACCGAGGCCAGACGTGTGCCACGGGAAGTCTCAGAAAAGTACAGTTTTCCAAGACACCAAGCGAGCCTGGATCTTGCTCGTCACTTCCCGTTAAATCTCGGGGTGCCTGAACGTCTCAGAAAGTCATCTCATCACAATTCATATCTCACCGTTCTGGTTGGGGTTTTTCGAGGCAGAGTGGGGCGTATGAGATTGCTCCGCTACACCCGCATCAACACTTCGAGCCAGGACGCTCAACTCCAGCTGGATGCGCTTATCGCCGCCGGGGTGCAGAAGCGAGATGTGTTCGCCGATGTCACGTCTGGGAGTAAGACCGCGATTGAGCGGCCGGGGATGAAGAAGCTGCTCGAGCCCAACACCCTCACATAACTACACGATCAAGGGATACGAAGAAAGTAACGGGGCGAACGGAGGAACCTGCACTCCTACCGGGGGTTGGTCAGGGGCGCGGCGAAGAATTCTCGCTCGTGCGCGGCCGAGGCGCGGAACGCCTGAGCCATGCGGCGCCGGGCCGGTTCAGCCGCTGCTGCGGCGGCGGCGGTAACAAACTTGATCGCACGTGCGGTGGAAGCGGCGAACTCCTCATCCGCGTAGGTGTCCAGCCAGCTGCGGTACGGATGCGCGTCGTGCGAGAGCGGATACAGCCGCGTGCCGACATCCTGGTACATCCAGAAGCACGGCAGCAGCGCCGCGGCGAGGACGCCGTAGTCGCCGCTCGCGCCAGCGGTCGACAGGTGGTTGAGGTAGGCCGTTGTCGTATCGCTGGGCTGCACGCCGGTCAGGGTCTCCTCGGCGATCCAGCTGGAGTGCAGGTCGAGTTCGGCGGCAATCGCGCCGTGCGCGCTGGCCGCCCAGAACGCCTGCTCGGTGGCGGTCGGGGCGAGCCGGCTCGCGACGGCCAGCATCCGGGCGTAGTCGCGCAGGTACAGGGCATCCTGGGCGAGGTACCAGATGAAGGCGTCCCGGTTCAGGGATCCGTCCCCGAGCGCTCGGATAAACGGCAGCTCGTCGGTGTCGGTGCGGATGTCACGGATGTCGTGCCACCATTCCTCGGCGACCTGGGCCGGGCTGGGGCTGGTGTGCAGGCCGCCGCGCTGCCACAGGCCGGCAAAATGCTGGATCGGTCCGTGGCCAGAGCCAACCTGCAGGTCGCCAGAGTGGGCGATGCTCTCGCTCAACCATAGTTTCGCCTCGGCTACCGCGTCCCCCCAATCTGCCAGGCTCGGCCCTACCGTGCCGGCCCGAGCCGCTACCCGGGTCGCGACAGCGGAGGAGAAAGAACACCCGGTTCCGTGGGTGTTCGGGGTGTCGATCCGCAGCCCGGGAAACTCCCGCACGGTGTGGGCGCCGACGAGGGCGTCTGGTACGAGGTCACCGGCGAGGTGTCCGCCCTTGGCCAGCACGAGGACCCCGTACGTCTCGGCGACGTGCTGCGCCTGGCGCAGCACCGCCGACCAGCTCGTCGCCACGGGAGAACCGACAAGGATGGCCAGCTCCGGGATGTTGGGCGTCACTAGGTGCACGACGCTCAGCAGGTCGCGCAGAGCCTCCTCAGCATCCTCGGTTAGCAGGCGGTCGCCGCTAGTGGCGATCATCACCGGGTCGAGCACTACGAGCCCAGGCTTCACTTGGCCGAGCCACCCGCTCACGGTGCGGGTGACGTTCACGTCGGCCAGCATCCCGATCTTGACGGCATCGATGTCGACGTCGTCGCTCACGGCGTGCAGCTGCTCGCGCAGGAAGGAGACCGGCGGCACGTGCACCGAGCGCACACCGTGGGTGTTCTGCGCGACCAGTGCGGTCACCACGGCCATACCGTAGCCCCCGTTCGCCGCAATGCTTTTGAGGTCGGCCTGAATGCCCGCTCCGCCGGTCGGGTCGGTACCAGCAATGCTCAGCACGCGGGCAATGCGGGGGGATGCGCCGGTCATGCCGTCACGCCCCACGCGGCTCGCAACTCGCGGGCCGCCTGCTCCGGATGCGGTGCCGCACAAATCGCCGACACCACGGCGACGCCCGCCGCTCCGCACTCACGGAGGGCGGCCAGGTCGCGCAGGCCGACCCCGCCGATGGCCACGCTCGGCAGCGTGCTGACCCCGACCAGGCGTGCGAACTCGGCCAGCCCCAGGGCAGGGGGCGCGTCACTCTTGGTGCGTGTGGCGTGCAGTGCGCCAATGCCGACGTAGTCGATCAGGGCAGGATCCTCGGCCGCGCGGCGCAGCTGGGCATCCGTCGATGCGCTGAGCCCGATCACCGCGTCACCCCCGATGAGGTCGCGCACCGCGCCGACGGGCAGGTCGGATTGCCCGACGTGCACCCCGATCAGCCGGCGCCCGGCGGCACGGGCGGCCAGGAACACGTCGACCCTGTCGTTCACGATCAGCGCCACGGTGTCGGGCAGCACATCCGCGATGCGCAGCACGGTGTCGAGGAACTCCCGCCCGGCGGTCTCCTTCTCACGCACCTGCACGGCGCTCACGCCTCCGGCAACGGCGTGCCGCACCACGTCCACGATGCTGCGCCCGGCCGCCGCGGCCTGCCCCGAGTCTGTCACCAGGTACAGCGACAGGTCGAGGATCATCGGAGCACCGCCCGGCGTGCGATGTCCTGCGCGTTGACGGTGGCTAGGGCGTCCACAAAGGCGACAGCGAAGCTGCCCGGACCGGCGGCGGACTCTGCCGCGAGCTCGGCCGCGACGGTGTACACCGTGGCCGCGGCCACCGTGGTGAAGAACCTGTCGGCGTCGACCGTGGCGAACGCGGCCATGACCGCGCCGAGGGCGCAGCCCCCGCCGGTGACGCGGGTGAGCAACGGATGCCCGT
This sequence comes from Cryobacterium sp. TMT2-4, assembly GCF_004402575.1. NCBI lineage: Bacteria > Bacillati > Actinomycetota > Actinomycetes > Micrococcales > Microbacteriaceae > Cryobacterium > Cryobacterium sp. TMT2-4. Next base: position 5,986 of record NZ_SOGE01000041.1, read on the forward strand.
TGTCGATGTGCACCAACTCACGGCCATCCGTGATGATGTCGACCGGCCCGGAGACGGCGATCACCCCACCGGTCATCCCGGCCAGCGCGTGCGCCGCGGCCAGGGCGGCATCCACCTCGTCGGATGAATCCACCCCGCGGCCGCCGGATCCGGCGCCCGCCAACGCGATTATCTCCGACGCGTTTCCGCGCACCACCGTGGGTCCCAGGTCGCGAAGGGCGAAGGCCAGCGGCGTGCGCACCGGCAGGAAACCGACGGCAACGGGGTCGAGCACCCACGGTGTTCCAGCATCGTTCGCGGCTGTGACGGCCTCGACCATCGCGTCGCGTTGTTCGGCGGTGGGCGTGCCGAGATTGACGAGCAGCCCAGATGCGATCCGCGCGAACGCGCCCGCCTCGCCCGGAATGTCGACCATCGCGGGCGCCGCACCGAGCGACAGCAGCACGTTAGCGGTGAAGTTCACCACGACGCTATTGGTGAGGCACTGCACGAGGGGCGGGCGGGACCGCACCTCGTCAAGCGCTGAACAGGTGAATGAAATAAGTTCTTCTGGCGTGCGCATTTGCGCGACATCCCTTCGCTAGTACTAACTAGATCAGGTTCAACGGGTGTTATCTCAGCTCCAGGTGGAGCACCCCGTGTCACTTGGCTTATGAACCAGCGTATCGCAGCGCCTTCGTTCTAATTCATGGTTGGACGCGGCCAATATCTTGGCAACTGGCCGACGGAACGAGGCCATTGCGCGAGCGCACCAAGAGCTGGCCGAGCGTCTCGTATTCCATGGGCGGCGGATTCATCGTTAGTTGCGAGACACCGAGAATTAGATGACTGATGCTGCCCGGGGACGAGTCAGGACGCCGCACCCTGGTCTCAGAAGCTTCCCTACGGTCGGCCAGCCAGGATCGTGGCTACATCGCTGTTGGCTTTGAAGTGAGCAAGCGCGTCAGCAGAGAGCAACCGGATGACGTAAACAATTCGGCGCCGTTCGCTCTCAGAACCGTTGAGGATGTTCTCGTGGTGAGCCACTCTGTTTCGGAGATCTCGCAGCGCGGCCAATGCGTCATTAAGCGGGTTTCTGTCGGTACCTGGTGGGAAGACTTTGTGGAGATGAGGAACCCAGATGGTTTTCTCGTGAGCGTCCACGAAGAGGTAGGTCAAGAAGCCATACATGAGTTCGGCGACGACCTTGCCGGGTATTGGCGGCGTGTGTGGTGACGTCGCTGCGTTGATCCGCGCCCGCTCGACGTTGCCTCGGGCGATCTTGTTTGTGACTTTAGCGCGCTGTGGCGGCGTTCTGTGATCGCTATTTGGCGCATTTAGCTATATGCCCGCGTCGCTCCGGAGCAGGTGTCAGTGTCTTGTATCCCATAGGTTTCGACGCGCGGAGATCGCAAGAGAGAAACAGCTAAGTGCATCCGCTGTGGTGACGTTCACGTTGAACATGTGGGACAGTCACTCGGCTGCCAGGGCAATCTGGCAGCATCCGATGAAGGTGACGGGTTCGGTGCTTCTTCCCGTCAGTGGGCAGAGCCTCAGCCAGGAAGAAATATTCACCGAGATCGCGAAAGCATGGGAGGCACAAGGTTTCGTCCGAAGCGATCGAGCATTAGGCACCGACATTTACACAGGCGATAGTCTGCAACTACGCATCCGCGGCACCAGCGAGGGCGTCTCCATCAGCGCAACGTCGGCCTGCAGCGGCCTACCCTAGCTGCCAGACATACAGCCACGACGCGGTTTCAGGTGTGTCGAGGAATAGGCTCCACGTTATGGCGTCGCAAATTGGAGTCACCCTCATGGTTCTTCGCGACCTAGGCGCGTCGTCGTATGGGCACCGCACGCGACCACGATTGCCCGGCTTGAGGCCATCCTTTCTCATGACGGCAACTCCCCGCCTCGTTGGCCTCATGGCGGTCAGCGCGCTAACCCTAACCGGATGCTCACAGCCGACATCGTTGACGACCGGGTCAGCCTCCACGGACGACGCCACCCCGGAGGTCGTCGCGCAAGTGCGGGCGGCCGACCTCGCGCGCGATATCGGCGGGGAGAGACCCGACGACATCGACGGCTGGGCGCGCGCTGCAGTCGCTCAAGCCATTAGCGACAGCGCGGACATCGAGCTGGTCGGCGTCGACACCCGGCAGTCGACCGACCTAAGCGAACCGTTCGGCAGCCTCGACTTCCGGGTTTTCGTGCCAGGGCTCAAGAACGCGTCCACGGGCGCGCCTGGCCCCTTTTGCTTCCGAATCGAGTTCGACTACTACGGCAAGGTCGGCACATGGGAATCGTCTGACGGCATCGACCCGATCGGGTGCCCACCGGATGCCGCCATCGTGACGCCTCGCGTCGACGACAGCATCGTCCCTGTCGTGTCGGACACCGCGCGCGAGGTGGCATCGGCGGTGCTTCTCGCGCGAGTGCAGACTGGTTCGCCGGCGACGGTAGACGCGATCATCGGCGCGATTTCCGCGCAACTCACCACTCCGACCGGCGAGTTCGAGGTCGTCGCTCCGCCGCGGGTCGTCGTCCAGGTGAGCAGCGCTGGAGATCGGGTCGGCGTCGCGTTCGGTTCCGCCGAAGATTGCGTCCTGATCAAGAGCGAGAACGGGACGGTCGACGACGTCTACCCACCCCCGGTGACGCTGCAGCCAGGTGAATTAGGCTGCACGCCCGAGACGGCACTCACTGACCCTGACCAATTGCGATCGCCGCACTGACGTGAGAGTCAGCCACGCCGAGACCATAAGCTCTTGCCCGTAAGACGGTCCTCTTGCGGAACTCCGCACGGATCCGTGGATTGCCCGGCCGCATGCACCGATCGCAGGTGACTCCGCATTAGGTGCTGGTCAGCGGTTTCTGATGATGCGTGCAAGCTCTTTCTCGAGGATGACGGTTGCCCAGGTGCTGTCGTTTCCGGGTGGTTCCATGAGTAGGTGAATGGCAAGGCCATCGAGAACGGCGTGCAAATGGCGCGCTCGTTCTACCAGTTCAGGGCCGCTGGGCCTGCAGGCCAACTTTTCGGCCAGTCGGAGGCAGCCGTTCCCCAGTTCTTCGTAAGCGCGATTTCTGATGGAAACAAGTTGCGGCAACGCAGGGCTTTCCGCAATCAGCGCGATATTGACCTCGAGTTCCGCGCGACTATCAGCGGTAAGAGGCAAGAAGTTTTTCAGGACCTCCAGCGCGTACTCCGCTGGGTTCGAGCCTTCACGAATAGCGAGAACGCGGTCGGTGGCGCGCTGCACCATGAGCTCGGCGGAGAACTGCAGGAGTTCAGCGCGGGTGGGGAAAACATGACGCAGGGAGCCGACCACCACGCCAGCCTGCTCGGCAACGGTGCGCACCGATACCGCGCTGATTCCTTGGTCGAGGATGATCTGCCACACCGCTTGAGCGAGCTGTACCTTGCGTGCGTCCCGGTCGATCGTTCTCGCCATAAATTGATATTAGCACGGGCGTGCTAGTTTGTTTTCAGGGCCTAGACGCATCGACTGGGGGATTTATGATCATTGCCATCATCGTCGCCTCCGAAATTAGCTTCTGGGTTTTGATCGCATTGGGTCTCGTCGCCCGATATATGCTGCGTCTGAAAAGGACCGGACTGACCTTGCTGGCGATGACGCCGGTGGTCGACGTCATCTTGCTCGTGGTCACGGCGATGGATCTGACATCGGGCGCGACGGCGACGGTCTTCCACGGGATCGCTGCGATCTACCTCGGCTTCTCCGTGGCTCACGGGCACAAGATGATCGCGTGGGCCGACCGCCATTTCGCCTATCGGTTCGCGAATGGGCCGCAGCCGATCAAGCTCTACGGGCGGGGTTATGCGGTCGAGTGTTGGAAAGACGTCGCGCGCACAGCGTTGGCTGTGGCCGTGGCTCTGGGGACCATTTGGCTGTTGACCGTGGTCGTCGATAACGAGACCAGAACCAGCGCGCTCAACGACCTCAACAGCATTTTCCTCCTGGTCGTTGCGATCGAAGTGTTGTGGGCCCTCGGGTATAACCTCTGGCCGAAGAAGCGACCGACATTGAGCCCATTGGTCGACGTGCACGCGAACGCCACATCCGGGCAGCAGTAGAAGCCGTGACTCTGCCGACAGCGCCTCCGGGGAGCGATCGACTGACTGTCACCAAGCTCGGTCGAGTCCTCATCTGGTCAGCCGGGGCGCTGGGCGTGCTTGCACTGATCGTTTTACTGACTCTCTCAACCGACGGGATTCGTCAATCCTCGGATCCCGGGTCACCGATCACCCCTCTGTGGGTCGTGCTCGTGCCTCCCTTGGTCGCAATTTCCCTGACACGTGCACTGCCGTGGAGCGCTCCAGCGCTCGAACCTACGGTTTCTAATGCCCGTGCGATTCGACGCAGCGGCATGGCGCTCCTGGTATGCGCGGTCCTCTTTCCCCTGGTCATTGGCATCACGGAAATTGACGACTCGGCCGAGTACTTTCCAGCCAAAGTAGTCATTCTGGACGGGATACCCGCAGCATTGGTGTGGAGATCTTGCCGCAATATCAAGATTGCCCGCCCCCGCATGGCCTGGCAGTGGTGGGCGCCGATTGTTGTCATTGTGGTCTGGACAATCCTCTCGCAAGCGAGCCCCTGGATAGCGGTCCCTACTTTTCAAGGCGTGGACCTGGGCTACCTAATCGTTGGCGCAACGCTGACCGCGCTTACCGCTGGCGTGGGCGAGGAACTGTTTTACCGGTACTGGTTGCAGACACGGGCGGAAGCGCTCCTCGGACGCTGGGGCGGCGTCGTTCTGGCATCGTTTGCTTTCGCGATCATGCACCTTGGAGGAGACCGACAAGGCAACGGGCTTCTTGTCGAGATTGCGGCCGTCATCATCGTCCAGGGCTCCTTCGGCATCATGCCACGAGCTGGCGAAGCAACGTCTAACCGGGTACCCGAAATGACGCACTGAGCGTTCCCTTCTGACACCCAACCTGAAAGGCGGGAATAGGTGTGTTCTTGACCCGAAGCCTGCTGATGACTAAGCGCTTGGGTTGCCGATTCGTTCCATCCATGTCTCGGGGATACCCAAAGCGGTGAACCCTGATTTGGAATACAACCCGTGCGCATCGTTGGTCGAGAGAGCGATGCGCCGCAGACCAAGCGGCGCGAACTCTTCCAAGACTCCCTTGATGAGGACAGCGCCAATGCCGCGGCCTCGAACCTGGGGGTCGACGAACACATCGCAAAGCCATGCAAAAGTCACTCCATCCGTGATGACCCGCGCGTAGGCGACTTGCTTGTTCGATTCGGTGTCGTAGACGCCGAAGTTTCGTGAGCCGTCTATGGCTGCATCGTGCCGGGCACGTGACCTCCCTGGCGCCCAATAGGACTGTTCGCTGATCCAGCGGTGCACTTGGTCACGGTCTATATCGGCAACGTCGGCTGAGAACCTATAGTTCGAATCCATCCGCCCATCTAATCGGTCTTGGGCGGACTGCGCCCGACCAATCGCCGTAATGCAAGGAGTATGCCCGCCCGTCGTTCCTGCAATCATTCAATTAGGCGGAGGGTCGTCGCCAGAGTCTCGCGGAGATGCCGGCGCTGAGAGCGACGAAGACGGCGGCTGCCGCAGCTGTGGTGAGGAAAGTTGAACTCACGTTCCAGCTCTCGACGAGGAAGCCGCTGAGCGCGCTCCCGGCCGCAGCACCGACGTTGTGAGCGGTGTTCACCCACGTTGTTGACTCGGTCTGTCGGGTCGTCCCACCAAAATCGTTGGCTGCAAAATACGCCACGATCATGACCGGGGAAAGGAAGAGTCCAGCGGCCGAAATGACCAGTCCCAGGGAGATCGTCGACGTTGCGAGGCCAGCACCGGCAGAGGCCATGATGAACAATATCGCCAGGATCACGAGTTGGCGCTGCGAGGACACCGTGATCTGAAGAGCGCCATAGGCAAGGCCTCCAACGGCGCTGCCGGCCGCGAACAGGGCGAGGACAACCCCCACCGCTGCGGCATTACCGAGGGTAGCAATCATGGCCGGGACCGCAACGTAGACGGTGCCGACCACAAGGCCGGCTGCCAGCACCGGCAGGAGCAGCGCGATGAATCGCGGTTCTGTGAGCAGGGGCGCAGCGCTGGCTGCGTCCCTGCGTGACGCGTCGACCGGGGTCGCGGCCATCGTGGGGGAAGACATCATCAGTGTTGTCCCGACCAGGATCAGTGCGGCAGGGATGAGTAGGGCGGTACTCGGCTCGATGATGACCAAGAGCAGGCCGGACAAGGCGGGGCCGACAAGGTAGAGCAACTCCTCGAGGACTGCGTCCAGACTCAAAGCCTTTTTCAGGAGAACTGGAGTCGGGGTCAACGACGCCCAGGCGACCCGCATTGTCGGGCCCAACGGTGGAGCGAACGCGCCGAGGAGGCCGGCCACCGTCACGCATAACCAAACTGGTGCGCCCGAGCTCGTGAGCAGTGCGAGAGCGACCAAGCTCAACCCGAAAACGCTGCTGAGCAGGAGGAGGACAAGGCGGCGTCCGAATCGATCGATGAGGCGGGCTCTGGCTGGTGCGAGGAAACCGGCACCAGCCCCGTATGCGCCGACCGCTATACCGGCGGCGGAGAAGGACTGGGTCACTTGTTCAACTGCGAAGAGGAGAGGCAGACCGACGAGAGGATAAGCGAAGCGTCCGGTCAGGGCACTCGAGAAAACAAAGGGGACGTGTTTGAGTCTGAGAACATCCGCGTAGGTCGCGGACAGAGTCGTTGCGGGCATGGTTAAGCTCCGAGATAAATGGCGCGGCTTTTGCGCGCAGTGAATGAGGACCTGCTAGCTGAAGAAGTCAGCCCGGTCTTCAATCACAGATAGGAAGCATGCCGCAACGATAGCGGACGGGTGGCCAGACCGACGTCCACCCACCGACACTGACCGACCCGGCTGGCGACCGGAGATGCCGCGCAAACCGTTCCCTTATGTGTGCCGTGTACCGTCGAGTGATGCCAAGCTGCGAAAGCTCCGACGGGTCAGCACTTCACTACGATGACGTGCGCCGCAAGGGCAGTGACGGCGACGAATGCCCGGTTATTCTCCTTGCCGGAGGAGCGGCCCGCCACCCCAGCTACCTTGGTGATCTGGCCGGGCTCAGCGATCGGCACCGGCTCATCGTGCCCCATCTGCGAGGTGTCGGACGCACGGCCGCGCCGGACCAAGAAGAGCTGGGGTCGTTCTGGTCTCAAGCCGACGACATCGAGCACCTGCGTGTCCATCTCGGCCTCGATCGCGTCGTCCTGGTGGCTCACTCGGCGGGAACGAGATTGGCCATTGCCTACGCGGCGCAGTTCGCGCTCCGCGTTGCCAGGTTAGTGCTGATCACTCCTCCGGCGGCTTATCTCGTCGATGAGCCATCCGATGCCCATACGCTGAGCGAGAAGCGGCGCGGAGATTTGGTTTTCGAAGCCGCTTTCGCAGCTTTGGAAGCGGGGCCCCAGACGGTTGACGATGTCGGGTTCAACGCCTGGCAACAGGAGTCGGCGCCGGCCGGATACTCAACCTGGGGCGCAACAGAGCGATCCCATGCGACCGTCGGGCGTTGGAGCCTGCCCGCCACGAAGGCGTATTTCAGTGTTGCCCCACCTCGCGACCTCACGGTGCGGCTGGGGCAGGTGTTGGCCCCTGTGTTGGTGATTGCCGGAGCCGAGGACTGCCTCACCGGATTAGCGCCGGTGACCGCACTGGCACGCCTCTTTCCCACAGGTGAATGCGTGGTCATCGAAGGGAGCGGGCACTACCCGTGGGTCGAACAGCCGGCGGCCTCGGTTGCGTCCAATAGCGTGGTGTAACCCCCGGCCCTGATGGGCGTGTTGCACCGATGTAAGGCGGCCACCGCGTGATTCTTGGAAAGACCGATCAAGTC
>NZ_SOGE01000003.1:0-14145 GCF_004402575.1 Cryobacterium sp. TMT2-4
ATAAAGTTTCTTTCCTTTGACAGTCAGAAACCTAGACAGGAAGCGGCGTGCGGCCGTTAAGGCGCTCCGAAACACCCACGGATACAGCAGGGGAGCCAAGATTTTGGCGTGAAAGCGCTCTTTCGCAGGATTCAGGTCCGATTCGCGCAAAATCTCCGTCGAATTCGTTCGGGCCGTAAGGGCGCGCCGGTCACGGCAGGCGCAGGTGGTCAACGGGCATCATGACCAGCGGCGCGCGCAATTCCATCAGGTCCCGGGCGTGCTGGTCGAGCCGCTTGTCCTCCGGGGTGATCAGCGTCAGTGGTTCTACCGGCTCGGCGTGCCCGTTCGCGCCGAGTGCGACGAAAATGCTCATGCACTGCGTCGTGAGGTGCAAATCGTGGGGCGTGCGTGGACTGCCCGAGCGCACCCGGATGCTGATGTGCATGCTGCGCTTGCCGGTGTGGATGAGCCGGGCATCCACTTCGACGATGTGCCCGATGTGGATCGGCCGGTAGAAGTGGATGCCGCCCGAGTAGACGGCAACGGCCGCTACGGAGCTCCAGGCCGCCGCCGTAGCGAAGGCGGCCTCATCGATCCAGCGCATCACGGTTCCGCCGTGGGCGTTGCCGCCCCAGTTCGCGTCGGCGGGGTCGGCCAAAAACCGGAACACCGTGCCTGGCGTGGTGCTGTCATCGGTATATTCCTGTGAGCGCATGACAGTCTGGATGCGCTTGCGCGGCTCGAGCCGGGCCGTCGCGTTCTCTTGCAGCTCCCGGTCGACGTCGGAGTGGGGCACCCACAAGGGAACTTCCTGCGGCTTCCCGGCATCGTCGACGGCGACGAAGACGAGGATGCAGTGGGTCGCCGGACTGTATTCGCGGGCGCGGACATCCGTGGTCTCGACCGTGACAAGCACGTGCATGCTCGTGCGTCCGGTGTGGATGATGCGGGCGTGCACCTCGACCAGGTTGCCGGGCTTTATCGGCCGGGTGAAGTGCACATTGCCGACGTAGGCGGTGACCGTGTCGGATGCGCTCCAGCCCACCGCACAGGCGTAAGCGGCCTTGTCAATCCACTCGAGCACGCTGCCAGCGGCCACGGTCGCGCCCGAAGCGGCGACGTCGGCGGGAACGGCCATGAAGCGCAGGGTGATGCGGTCGTCGGGCATGCCCGCGTCGAATTGCGACATCGAACGGACAGGTGCGGCGGTCACGGATACTCCAACGAAAGCAGGTCAGGGGCTTCGGTCCAGACTTTCACATCCGGGCAGGCTGCGGGACAGGGCTGCGGGACAGGGCCGCGGGACGGGGCAGCCGGGGCAGGGGAGTCGGGTGCGGGCCAGACCGTTGCCGGTCAGCCGTGGGTGCGGCGGTGTTCCTCGAGCGCCTCGACGACAAGGTCGTGGTCATAGCGCTGGGCCAGCCCGGAGACGCCGACGACGCCGATGAGCGAGCCCCGTACGCGCAGGGGGAAGGCGCCGCCGTGCGCGGCGTGTGTGTTCGGGTCGAGGTTCGAGTCGGTGCTGAAGTCGCGGGAGTTCGCTCGGAAGCGCATGCCCACGGCGTAGGAGGAGTTGGCGAAGCGCCGCACCACCCGGAACTTGTTTTCGAGCCAGGCGTCATTGTCGGCGCAGGCACCGGGCAGGGCGGCATGGAAGACGCGCTGGTCGCCGAACATGATCGACACCGCGATCGGATGCCGCCGGGCGTTGCCGAGTTCCACGAGCCGCGACCCGACGGCCCAGGCGTCGCCCACGTCGAAGGAGTCGAACTGAATGACACGTTCCTGCTCGAGAAGCAGCGGGAGAAGGTCTGCGGCGTCGTGTGCGTCGGTCATCGCATGCCTTTCGGGTTGAATGATGAACAGGGCAGAGGCGCCCGCAGTCAGTCTTCCACTCCCGCGCTCGCAATGGGAGCCGGTGCTAACGCAAACGAGTCGCCAAATATCGATAAGCGTCGATATACTGGGAGGACCGTCATCACGGACAAGTCGCCCCTCTGGATGCCGGTCTAGGAGATGGTCACCCATGGCACACATCGAGATTTTCGAACCGGGACTGTGCTGCGGCACAGGCATCTGCGGAGTCGACGTCGACCAGGCGCTGGTCACCCTCTCCGCGGACCTCGATTTCACCCGCGCGAACGGCGGCGACATTGCCCGATTCAACCTGGCCCAGGAGCCCCTCGCCTTCGTGCAGAACGAGGTGGCCCGCCAGTTCCTGCACACCGTCGGCCAGGAGGGCCTGCCCGTCACGCTCGTAGGGGGAGCCACCGTGCTCACCGGCCGCTACCCGACCCGCGCCGAGCTCGCGAGCTGGACCGACGTGGCGGCTGTCGACACCGGCGCGGCCAGTCACCGTGCGGCCGTGCAGCCGGAGGGAACGGTGCGGCTGCTAGCCATGGCCGGGTCCGGTAGCGCCACAGCCACCGAGCTCACTGAAAATACCGCGGGCGCCGATGCCGGCTGCTGCGGCAACGGCGGCTGCTGCTAGGGCCGATCATGACGACCCTGCGCTTCCTCGACGACGCCCCACGTTTCCTCTTCTTCACCGGCAAGGGCGGGGTCGGCAAGACCTCCATCGCGTGCGCGAGCGCGGTGCGTCTGGCCGAGTCCGGGGCATCCGTGCTGTTGGTCAGCACCGATCCGGCCTCCAATGTGGGCCAGGTCTTCGGGGTGACCATCGGCAACACGGTCATGCCGATCGCGGCGGTGCCCGGCCTGTCGGCCCTCGAGATCGACCCCGAGCAGGCGGCCGCGCAGTACCGCGAACGCATCGTCGGCCCGGTGCGCGGCCTGCTGCCGCCCGCCGAGATGGCCTCGATCGAGGAGCAGCTCTCGGGTGCCTGCACCACCGAGATCGCCTCGTTCAACGAGTTCACCGACCTGCTGACGGATGCCGCGTGGACGGCCGCGTACGACCACATCCTCTTCGACACGGCCCCCACCGGGCACACCATCCGTCTGCTGCAGCTGCCCGGGTCGTGGACCGACTTCCTCACCGAGGGCACGGGCGACGCGTCCTGCCTCGGGCCGCTCTCCGGCCTCGAGAAGCAGCGCGCCGTCTACGCCGACGCCGTGGCCGCCCTCGCCGACCCTGCCCGCACCCGGCTGGTGCTCGTGGCGCGCGCCCAGGGCGGCGCCCTGCGGGAGGCCGCCCGCACCCAGGCAGAACTCGCCGCCATCGGCATGCAGCGTCAGCACCTGGTGGTCAACGGCATCCTGCCGGCCGGACCGGCAACGGATTCTGATGCCGATACGGGCACGCCCGCCGAGGCCGACCCGCTCTTCGACGCCATCCGGGTGCGCGAACAGCAGGCGCTCGCCGCGATGCCCGCGGGGCTGCGCACCGCGCCCACCAGCTACGTGGGGCTGAAGAGCACCAACATGGTCGGCTTGGCCGCGCTCCGCAGCCTGCTCGAGCCTGCACTCGTCCCGACACCGGGCACCGGAATCGCCACGGTCGCTCCGGGGGCCCCGCTCTCGGCTCTCGTCGACGAGATCGAGGCCGGCGGCCACGGCCTGGTGATGCTGATGGGCAAGGGCGGTGTGGGCAAGACCACGCTCGCGGCGGCGATCGCCGTCAGCCTCGCCGAACGCGGGCTGCCCGTGCACCTCACCACGACCGACCCGGCCGCGCACCTCGACGACACCCTGGCCGGCCGGCTGGCGAACCTGACCGTGTCCCGGATCGACCCGGCCGTCGAAATCGCCAACTACACCGAGCGGGTCATGCGCACGAAGGGCGCTCACCTCGACGCGCAGGGCCAAGCCATGCTCCGCGAGGACCTGCGTTCGCCGTGCACGGAGGAGATCGCCGTGTTCCAGGCCTTCTCCCGCGTGAGCCGGGAGGCGAAGGGCACCTTCGTCGTGATGGATACCGCGCCCACGGGCCACACCCTGCTGCTGCTGGATGCGACCGGGTCGTACCACCGCGAGGTCACCCGGCAGCTGGGCGACGGCATCCGTCTGACGACGCCGATGATGCGGCTGCAGGACCCGGAGCAGACGAAAGTGATCCTGGTCACCCTCGCCGAGACCACGCCCGTGCTCGAGGCCGCGGAGCTGCAGGCCGACCTGGAGCGGGCCGGCATCACCCCGTGGGCGTGGATCGTGAACAACTCGATCGCCGCGGCGGCGCCGACCAACCCGCTGCTGCTCGCGCGGGCCCGGAACGAGCTCCCCGAGCTCGAGCACGTGCACGAGAAGCGCGCCCCGCGGCTCGCGGTGGTGCCGCTGCTGGCGGAGGAGCCGGTGGGCATTCCGGCGCTGCTCGCGCTCGCCGCGGGGCGGCAGCCCGCGCCGGCATCCGTTCGCTAGCTGGCCGGTCGGCCAGCGAGGGGGTCGGCCGGTGTTCCAGCCCCTACGTCTGTCGAGTCTGAGGCCCCGAAGTACCTGCGTCCCGAACGAATTCGACGGAGATTCTGGCCAAATCGGGTTCAAACAGTTGGAAAGAGCGCTCTCAGCACAAAATCTCCGTCGAATTGGTTCGACACCGAGGGCGGGATGCCAGCTGTGCGGAAAGCGTCCACGCGGTGCGGTCGACTCGCACCTGCCGCAGTGAAATAACCAATTGTCAGGACTGACCCGGTTAGCGCACGACCGGCCGGGCCGTGGTGCCGCGCACGGCAGACCAGACGACGATGACGCCCGCGAGCACCATGGTGACCAGCCCGAGCCCGGAGTAGCCGATCGCGCTCAGGATCAGGCCGGCCAGGGCTCCGCCGAGGGCACCGGCCCCGTTCATCGATAGGTCGGAGAAACCCTGCAGGGCGGCGCGGTCGTGCACGCCCACCACCTCCGCGATCAGCGCCGAGCCGGCGACGACGGATGCCGACCAGCCCAGTCCGAGCAGGATCAGCCCCACCGTCATGGCAGTTTGTGACTCCCCGGCCAGCCAGAAGATCGCCAGCGAGACCAGCAACAGGCTCTGGCCGATGAGGATGACGGGCATCCGTCCCAGCCGGTCGGCCAGCCAACCGAAGACGGGCGAGAGCGCGTACATGCCGGCGACGTGGAAACTGATGGTCAGCCCCACCAGCGTCAGGGTGGCGCCGTGGTCGCGCAGGTGCACCGGGGCCATCGACATCAGGGCGACCATGGTGGCGTGGCTGCAGGCGATCACGACCACTGCGAAGCGGGCCTGTGGGTTGACGCGCACGATGGCCAGGCCGCCGCGCCGCGTGCCGCCGACGGGGTCGACCTCGCGTGCGGCGAGGGCGGTGAGCAGCGGGTCGGGGCGGAGTCCGACCGTGTAGACAACGGCCGCGCCGACCGTGGCGATCAGGGAGAAGGCGAAGGCACCGGTCAGAGGGGGCAGGCCGAGGGCCTTTCCCACGGTCTCGCCGGGGCCGAACAGGTTCGGGCCGAGCACGGCGCCGATGGTCGTCGACCAGACCACGATGGACAGGTCGCGCGCCCGGAATTGTGTGCTTGCGAGGTCGGTGGCGGCGAAGCGGGCCTGCAGATTCGTGGCCGATCCGGCGCCGAGGAGCATCAGGGCCAGCAGGAGCAGCGGGAAGATGTCGACCGTGACCGAGGTGATGGCGAGAACAGCGCCGGAGCCGGCGATGAGCGAGCCGGTCGCGAGGGAGCGGCGGCGCCCGCGGCGCTGGGCCAGGCGGGCCAGCGGTACGGCCACGAGGGCGGCGCCGAGGGTGCTCATGGTGGCGGCCATGCCCGACCAGGCGCTGGAGCCGGAGAGCTGCGCGGCCAGCAGGGCGCCGAGGGAGAGCGTCGCGCCCATGCCGATGCCGCCGAGGATCTGGCCTGCGATGAGCACCCGCACGACCGTGCGCTGCAGCGGCGTGTGGTCGGCGGGCGCGGGCGCGGGGCGGGCGTCCGGGGTCACGGGCGCGGGCGCATCCGGATTGGTGGACATCGGGCTCCCTTGTGGCATGTGCGCTGGGGTTTCAGCATACCCCAGGGGGTAATTAGACTTCGACGACGAGCAGGGTGTCGAGGGCGAATGTGGCGGCGCCGCCGTCGCCGGGGGCCTCCGGGTCGGTGGCGAGGTCGCGGCGGATGGTCTCGCAGCGCACGACCCGGGAGGCACCCGGGCTTGCGGGGTCGATGCAGGAACGCAGCAGCTCGGGCGAGTAGAGGATGGCCGGATCGCCCGGTCCGGGAGCCCCGGTCGCGAGGTTGGTCTGGTCGTGCCCGAGCGCGACCAGGTGCCCGCCGGGGGAGAGCCACCCGGCGGCGCGGGCCAGCACGGCGCGCAAGGCGGGCTCGGGCAGGTGCAGGTACATCACGGTGACCAGGTCGAAGCTTTCGCCTGACGGATCCCAGGTCGTGGCGTCGCCGACCTGCCAGTCCACCGACACGCCTGCCTCGGCGGCGTGCGCTTCGGCCAGGCCGACGGCTTCGGCGGAGAAGTCGACCGCCGTGACCGTCCAGCCGTGGCCGGCCAGCCAGATCGCGTTGCGACCGTCGCCGGTGGCCAGATCCAGCGCACGCCCCGGCGGGAACGGGCTCACGGTGTCCTGCACGATCTGTGCCGGCAGAGCCGACCACAGACGTCCGGCCTGGCCGGCCTGTGCCTCACGGGCGAGGCGGTAGCGGGTGTCCCATTCGGTGGCGTCCATGGCGTGTCCTCTCGGCGGGCATCCGTCGGTGTGAACGGATGCTGCGCGATGGCCAGTTTCGCACGGAAGCGGCGGCTCAGCGGGAGAGCGCTGCCAGCTCGGCCCGGGTGGAAGCACCCACCTTGCGCAGCAGGTTGGCGACGTGGAACTTGACCGTGTTCTCGCTGATCGAGAGCGTCTCGGCGATCGCCCGGTTGCGGGCGCCGGAGGCGACCAGCTCGAGCACGCCCTTCTCGCGCGGGCTCAGACCCCACGCGGCGGCGGCCGTGAGCGGTGCGAGCGGCACGTCGAGGGGGAGGGTGACGGTCATTTCGGACCCCCAGCCGGTCGTCGCCTCCAGCCGCAGCGAGCCGTTCAGTGCGGCCACCCGGCTCGTCAACCGGCTGACGCTCGGGCTGTCCGGGGTGAGGTCGCCGGAGCCGTCGTCACGGATGTGGATCAAAAGGTTGCTGCCGTCGCAGTCCCAGTGCACGCGCACGCGGGCCACCCCGGCCTGCTCGACCAGAGCCAGGACCGCGCCGCGCACGATGGCCCGGGCGGCGTGGGCCACCTCGCCGGGCAGGGCCCGGCCGTTCACGGGCGGCTCGATGAACTGCACGTCGAGGTCGCCGAAGCGCACGAGCGGGCGCAGGTCGTCGCGCAGGCGTTCGAAGGCCCGAGCAACGGGCTCCTCGGTGAGGGACCGGTCGAGGTCGGAGACGGCGCGCAGCGCCACCATCGCCGTCGCGGCCAGGTCGATCGCGGTTTGCCGGGCCGAGGCGTCGCTCGTGTTCCGGGAGCGGAGCACGGCGAGCAGGGACTCGAGCGTGGTCGCCTGCGTGTCGGTCAGGTCGGCGACGACCCGGGCGCGCTCGGCGGCGGCCGAGCGGGAGTCGAACGGCTCGATCGAGGGGGCTGGGCGCTGACTATTCACCTCAGCATCCTACCGGAGGCGCGTTCAGCCATCCGTTCGAGTAGGTGCACCGCCCGTTCGGTGGGCCTCCTGCCCGCCCGAAAGAGTGGACCATAAGGGGATGCCTTCTTGCACCGACACCCCCGTGACACTGACCGTGACCGAATCGCTCGCCGCCATCGCGGCCGAGAACGCCGGGATCGTGCGCCAGCTCCTGACGACGGCGACCACGAACAGCGCGAACACCACGAACAGCGCGAACAGCACTGACGACACGGCCGGCCTCCCGACCCTCGACCAGGCTGCGGCCGCCCTGCGGGGAGCCCGGCGCGTGTTCGTTCTCGGCGCGGGCCGGTCCGGCCTGGCCCTGCGCATGACCGCGATGCGGCTGATGCACCTCGGGCTCGACGTGCACGTGGTCGGCGAGGTCACCACCCCGGCGATCGCGGCCGGCGACGTGCTGCTGGTAGCGAGCGGGTCCGGCGCGACGGCCGCCGTCGTGCGCGCGGCCGAGACCGCCGCGGAATCCGGTGCCCGGGTAATCGCGATCACCACCGCTCCGGACTCCCCGCTCGCCGCGCTGGCCGCGGTGACCGTGGTCGTGCCGGCCGCCCAGAAGCAGGACCACGACGAACTCCGGTCGCTGCAGTACTCGGGCGCGCTCTTTGAACAGACCGTCGTCGTGCTCGGCGACGCGATCTTCCACAGCCTGTGGAAGGCATCCGGGGCCACGGCCGACGATCTGTGGCCGCGGCACGCCAACCTCGAATAACGCTTTTCACTCACTCAGACCTATCAGACCTCACCAGACGTCACCAGAACCGGAAAGAAGACCATCATGAAGCTTCAAGTCGCCATGGACGTACTCACCACGGATGCGGCCCTCGAGCTGGCCGCGAAAGTTGCACCCTACGTGGACATCATCGAGCTCGGCACCCCGCTGATCAAGGCGGAGGGCCTGCGTGCCGTGACCGCCATCAAGGCCGCTCACCCCGACAAGACGGTCTTCGCCGACCTCAAAACGATGGATGCCGGTGAGCTCGAGGCCGACCTGGCGTTCACCGCCGGCGCCGACCTGGTGACCGTGCTCGGCACGGCCGGGGACAGTACCATCGTCGGGGCCGTCGCCGCAGCCACGAAGCATGGCAAAGGCGTCGTCGTCGACCTGATCGGCGTCGCCGACAAGGTGACGCGGGCCCGCGAAGTGACAAAGCTCGGCGCCGTCTTCGTCGAGATGCACGCCGGCCTTGACGAGCAGGCGGAGCCCGGCTTCTCGCTCTCGACTTTGCTCAACCAGGGTGAGACCGCCCGGGTTCCGTTCTCCCTGGCCGGCGGTGTGAGCGTCGCCACCATTGCCTCCGTGCAGCGTGCCGGGGCCCGGGTCGCCGTCGCCGGCGGCGCCATCTACGGCGCGGAGGACCCGGCCGCCGCGGCGGCCGCCCTGCGCGCCGCCATCATCTAGCCACCCCGGAGTCCGCGCTGGAGTTGGCGCGGGAGTCCGCGTGGATACGGAAAAAGCACCCTCGTTTCGAGACGAGGGTGCTTTCTCGTGGGGGCAGGGAGGGGGTGTCAGCCGAGTAGCATCTTGCCGAGCGTGTCAGCGGAGTAGACGGTCGCGGTCGCCTCGGCGGCCTCGGACGGGGAGCCGTAGCCCCACTCCACGAGGATGGCCGGCACGCCGTGGGCGGCCGCACCTTCCGCGTCGTAGCGGCGGTCACCGACCATGACGGGCTTGCTGAGGTCGGCACCGGCGGCGGCGAGGCGCTCGAGGGCCTCCGCCACGACGTCGGCCTTGGAACTGCGCGTCTCGGTGTCGGTGGAGCCCACGATGGCGGTGAAGTACTGTGCCAGGTCGAAGTGCTCGAGCACCGCGATCGCATTGTGCTGGGTTTTGCTGGTGGCCACGGCCATCGGGATCTTCGCCGCGTGGATGCGCTCGAGGAGTCCGGCGACGCCCGGAAAGATGGCGGTGTCCAGCAGGTGCTTGCCCTGGTCGTCGGCGCGGTAGACGGCGACAGCCTCGGCGGCCTCCTCCGGTGTCATTCCGGCGTACTCGCGGAAAGCGGCCAGCAGAGGCGGCCCCACGTAGGCCAGTAGTTTCGCGTCGGCGGGAACCGGGCGGCCCAGCACGGCGAAGGTGCGGGCGAGGGCATTGGTGATGGCCGGGGCGGAATCGGTGATCGTTCCGTCAAGGTCAAATATGATGGCACTCCACGTGCGGGTCAATGTCGAAATCACAGGCTAATACTAGGGGTCGGGAGTCGATCCATCGCATGAATTTAAAGAAAAATAGGAGTAATACGCTTTCGCGCGGGCCGCCAGCCCCTAAAAGAGTTTCGATTGTGTGTCGTCGAGTCCGCGCATGGCGTCGTAGTCGAGAACGAGGCAACGGATACCCCGGTCCTCGGCCAGGGTGCGCGCCTGCGGCTTGATGATCTGTGCGGCGAAAACCCCGATCACCGGCGCAAGATGCGGGTCGCGGTTCATGAGTTCGAGGTAGCGCGTGAGCTGTTCGACCCCGTCGATGTCGCCGCGCCGCTTCAGCTCCACGGCGACGGATCCGCCCGTGGAGTCGCGCGCCAGGATGTCGACCGGGCCGATCGCCGTCATGTACTCCCGGCGCACCAGGATATGGCCGTCGCCGAGCAGGTGGATGTGCTCGGCCAGCAGCTTCTGCAGGTGGGCCTCGACGCCGTCCTTGATCAGCCCGGGGTCGATGCCGAGCTCGTGGGCGGAGTCGTGCAGCACCTCGTAGATGCTGACGATGAGCTGATCGGCGGTCTTGGCGTGGGTGACCGTCCAGACGGCCGTGACGCCGGCCTCCGTCTGGTCGTCATCGGGCTCGGACAGCGCCAGGCTGCACGGCGGGCTCATCCAGTTGAGCGGCTTGTACGAGCCGCCGTCGGAGTGCACGAGCACGCTGCCGTCCGACTTGATCATGAGCAGGCGGGTGGCCAGCGGCAGATGCGCGCTCAGTCTCCCGGCGTAGTCGACGGAACATTTCGCAATCACAAGGCGCACGGTTCGAGCCTAACCGCGCCGCGGCATACGTTCGCCCACCCTCGACGAACCTCCCGCGCCCCGGGTCCGAACCAATTCGACGGAGATTTTGCCGTTTCGGCTTGAAACAGCCCCAAAACCGGCCTCTAGCGCCAAAATCTCCGTCGAATTCGTTAGGCGGCGGGGGCGCTGGTGCGCTCGCGCGCGGCGGGGGCGGCCAGGCCCGCCAGAACCATCAGCGCCAGGATCAGGAACAGGGCGTTCAGGATGCCCCAGGCCTCCCCGAGCAGGCCGAGCACGGGCGGGCCCACGAGGAACGCGAAGTAGCCGATCATGGCGACGGCGCTCACTCGGGCGGCGGCGTTCTGCGTGTCGTCGGCGGCGGCCGACATGCCCACCGGGAAGCCGAGCGACGCGCCGAGACCCCAGAGCACCGTGCCGGTGTAAAGCAGCCCCTCGTTCGGCGCGAGGATGAACAACACCAGGCCCAGGATGCCCAGCGCGGCGCAGGCGCGCAGCACCGGTACCCGCCCGAACCGGTCCAGGATCGGCCCGCCGAACACTCGGCCGACGGTCATCGCCGTCACGAAGACGCCGAAGATGATGGCGCCCTCCGTGTTGCTCAGCCCGTGCCCGTCGACGGCGGCCAGGGCCAGCCAGTCGTTGGCCGAGCCCTCGGCGAAGGTCATGCCCAGCACGATCGTGCCGATCAGGAGGATCCTCGTGTCACCCCACGCGGACAGGCCGACGCGCAGGCGCTCCCGCCACGGCGGCGCAGGGCGCGGCCCGGCCTCCGCCGTTCCCGGCGCGACGCCCGGCTCCGCGCCCGACGCCGACGCCGTCGCCGGCTCGTCGCCGAGCTCCGCTCGCACCGGGATATACCGCACCCCGGCGACGGCCGTGGCGAGCACGAGAAGCGCAACCCCGGCCAGGTGCCAGAACACCGGCAACGAAACGAAGGATGCCCCCGCGCCCGCCAGTGCGCCGACCACGGTGCCGAGGCTGAAGCAGGCGTGCATCAGCGGCATCAGCGTCTTGCCGATCGCCCGCTCAACCGCCGCCCCCTCGACGTTCATCATGACGTCGACCGAGCCCATCCCGAAACCGACCAGGGCCAGCCCGGCGAAGACCAGCTCGGTGGACCCCAGCAGGCTCGTGCCGACCCCGGCCGTGATGAGCCCGACCGAGGAGATCGCGACGCCGAGCACCACGGCGCGCCGGGCGCCGAGGCGGGCGAGCAGCCCGACCGCCGCCACCAGGCCGATCACCGACCCGGCCGAGAGGCCGAAGATGACAATGCCCACCTGCGCGGTCGAGAGCTCGAGGCCGTCTCGCACGGCCGGGATGCGGGACATCCAGGTGGCCAGTGCGAGTCCGGCAATGAAGAAGAGTGCGAACACGGCGTTCCGCCAGGCGTGCAGCCCGGGCCGGGCGGCTGGGGTGGCGGAGATTCCGAGGTCGCGGGCGGTGTGGGTCACACCCTCCACGTTATCCGAAACGCAATCTGTCGCACGTGGGGGGACTTCAGGGGGTAACAGAACGGGGGTGCCGCACCCCGCCGCACCGCGGTCGCTCTCCGAGATCTGCGCCGAGGGCGGGCTGCCACAGAGCACTGTGCGCCGCCTGCTCGGCGAGCTCGAAGAGTGGGGCGCCGTGCAGCGGGATGCCCGCGGCCGCAACCAGATCGGCCTGCGCCTCTGGGAACTCGGCCAGCACGCGGGGCGGCAGCTGCGCGACGTGGCCCGCCCCCTACCTGCAGGACCTCTCCGGCCTCACCCAGGAGACCGCGCATCTGGCCATCCGCGACGGGGCCGACGTGCTCTACATCGACCGCGTCTACGGCACCCGGCGCGTGCAGCAGGCCCCCCGGGTCGGCTGCCGGCTGCCCATGCACGCCACCGCCATGGGGCGCGCCATCCTGGCATTCGAGGAGGACTGGGTGCAGGACGCCGTGCTCGGCGGCACGCTGATCGCCCGCACCGCCTTCACGAAGACCGACCACGAGCAGCTCCGCCGGGAGATCGAGAAGATCCGCGTGCAGGGGTTCGCGCTCGCCTCGGAGGAGGTTCGCCTCGGCTCCGGCTCCCTGGCGGTTCCGGACTTCCAGGCTGACGGCCGCGTCGTCGGCGGGCTCGGCATCGTGCTGCCGACCAGCCGCGCCCACCAGCTCGAACGCAACCTGCCGATCCTGCTCGGCACGGCCGAGCGCAGCCAGGCCGGAATCGCGCAACTCCCCCCTCGGCGCTGCAGCCCGCCGCCCGCGCCCGCAAACCACCCCGGTGATCGACCCCGTCGCGATCTGAGACCCGATGGATCCGGCAACCGTGTTCGGGCCGAGCGCGACCGCCGCGCAGGGGGACACGGTGCTTGGTTACATCCGGTCGGGCCTGGCGGAGGGTGCCCGCGCCACGACCGGCGGCGACGTGCCCAGCGGGTTCGACCGGGGCTTCTCCGTCACGCCGACCGTGTTCGCCGACGTGACGCCCGGCATGCGGATCGCCCGGGAGGAAGTCTTCGGGCCGGTGCTGTCGATTTTGCGCCTCGACCGCCTCGAGGAGGCCATCGGGATCGCCAACAACACTGATTTCGGCCTCGGAGGAACGGTCTTCTCCGCAGACGAGGATGCCGCCCTCGCGGTGGCTTCGCGGGTGGACACGGGCTCGATCGGGATAAAATTCTTCGCCGCAAGCCATGCCGCCCCGTTCGCGGGGCGGCATGGCTCAGGGCTCGGCGTCGAATTCGGCCTGGAGGGTCTGCACGTCTACCTCAAGCCGCAGTCGGTGCACCGCCGCATCCGCTCGTAGCCGGCACGGCGGTGCGCTCAGGATCGCGGCAGGATCAGGGCCGCATCTGCGGGGGCAGGGCGGCGATGATCGGGTGGTCCTTCTGGAACACGCCGGATTTCGCCGCCCCGCCGGGCGAGCCGATGTCGTCGAAGAACTCGACATTGGCCTTGTAGTACTCGGCCCACTTCTCGGGCACGTCGTCCTCGTAGTAGATGGCCTCGACCGGGCAGACCGGCTCGCAGGCGCCGCAGTCGATACATTCGTCGGGGTGGATGTAGAGCGAGCGCTCACCCTCGTAGATGCAGTCGACCGGGCACTCGTCGACGCAGGCACGGTCCTTCACGTCGACGCAGGGCAGGGCGATCACATAGGTCATCGGCACGCCCCGGTCAGACTCAGTCGAATCGGCGCAACGGGCTGGCTAGATGTTGAATCCAAGAGCGCTCATCATCTCCCGGCCGTCGTCGGTGATCTTGTCGATGCCCCACGGCGGCATCCAGACCCAGTTGATGCGGAACTGGTCGACGATGCCGTCCAGGTTGACGCCGATCTCCTGCTCGAGCACCTCGGTCAACGGGCAGCCGGCCGAGGTCAGGGTCATGTGAATGATCAGGGCATCGTTTTCATCGTCCCAGCCCAGATCGTAGATCAGGCCGAGGTCGACGATGTTGATGCCGAGTTCCGGGTCGATCACATCCTTGAGGGCCTCCTGGACGGCATCGAACCGCGCCGCGCCCAGGGTCGATTCCGCCGACTGCAGTGCGGTTGTCCCGAGGCTCATCGGGCGACGTCGGCGCTCTGGAAGCGATCGTAGCCCTCGTCTTCGAGGCGGTCGGCGAGTTCGGGGCCACCCTGTTCGGCGATCCGGCCGTCGACGAAGACGTGCACGAAGTCCGGCTTG
>NZ_SOGE01000009.1:0-14482 GCF_004402575.1 Cryobacterium sp. TMT2-4
CGCGAGGTTCGTCATGTTATGAGGATAACTTAAGGAGCACACGTAGTCGAGTGTCACTCATCTTTTGTGGATAAAAGTTTCGTATCTTTGTTCAGCAGCCCGGCTGTTTGGCCGCGCGGCGCCACCGATGATCGTTTGCAGCGTCAGCGGTGAGCCTGCTTCCACACCCTGCGCCACGAAAGCCGAAGGCGGCCTCCCGGGGATGAGCCCCGCCGAGACCGCCATCAACAGACAAGCGCTCAAGCGCTCACGCACGCCAGCGCCAGCACCTGAGCCCCTACGAGCCCACGCGATCCAGGCGCGCCACGCCGATCTTCGAGTCGGCCATGCCGTAGAACACGAACAGCTGCCCCGCGATCTCCTCGATCGCGGTCGGAAACACCACGTTCGGCACGATGCCGCTGATCTCATCGGGCGTCTCCGCCTTGAGCAGCGGCTCCGACGTGCGCTTCAGCACGATGGTCGGGTCGTCCGCGTCGAGAATCATCGCTCCGGCCGAGTAGTTCACCTTCTGCTGCTGCGAGAACGCGCCGTCGATGGTTCCGGTGACGCCGTGGTGCATCAGCAGCCAGCCCTCCGGCACCCGCAACGGGGCAGGGCCGCCGCCGATCTTCAGCTCTTCGAACGCGAACTCCGGCCCGGCCAGGAAACGGTGGCCGCTCCAGAAGGTGAGCTTCGTGATGTCGGCGAGCACATCCGCGACCGGCAGATAGCTGATCCAGATGCTCTGCCGGGTGTCGGTGACGCCGGCGGGAACACGGATGCCCTCACCCGGCTTGACCTCGCCCAGATCCCACATCGGGCGGTGCAGCACGGCGAAGCACTCGACTCCATTCGGGCCGGCGACCGGCTCCGGGAAGAACACGGTGTCTTTGTTGTGGAACAGGTTCAGGTCCATGTCCAGCGTGTCGTCGAAGGCGAACAGCGCCGGACCGAGCCGGCGCCACTCGCGCAGGTCCGAGGACACGGCCACGGCCGTGCGCGGGCCGAGGGGGCCGTAGGCGACGTAGGTCATCACGTGTAGGCCGAGCCGGGGAACGAAGGTGATCCTGGGATCTTCCACTCCGGCGTTGTTCGCGCCGCGCTCCCAGCCGCGGTCCGGTGCAAGAACGACACCCTCGCGTTCGACGCCCGTGGGTACGCCGTCGGTGATGATGACCTTTGCGAGTCCGACGCGGGAGACGTTTCCGGTGGCGACCAGTCGGGGGAGCAGATACAGAGTTCCGTCGGCAGAGTGCCCCGTGCCGGGGTTCAGCACCCCCTCGGCCTCGAGGTCGTTGCCCGCTTCGGGCGTCATAATGACGCCCATTCGGGTCAGGGTGTAGGGGAATTCAGTGGGGTTGGGCATTTCTAACCTTTCACGCCGGAGCCGATATTGTTCGACACGAAGTGCCGTTGGAAGAGGAGGAACAGGATCACAGCAGGGGCGGCCAGGACGCAGGCCCCGGCGAGAACCGCCCCGAACGGGTTCGCCGCTGTGGCGGCGATATTGCTCAGGTAGTTGGCGAGTGACACGGCGAGAGGCTGGAGGGACGCTTCCTTGGTGATCAGGAACGGCCAGAGGAATTCGTTCCACGGTCCGATGAAGGTCAGCAGCACGACGGTCAGCAGGGCCGGCCGCACCAGAGGCAGGGCGATCCGCCGCAGGATCCGCAGTTCGCCGGCGCCGTCGATGCGGGCGGCATCGAACAGATCCTTCGGAATCTGCAGGAAGTACTGCCGGAAGATGATCACGGCAGTCGAGTTGATGGCGAACGGCAGGATCATGCCCAGATAGTTGTCGGCCAGTCCGTAGTCCCGGGCGATCATCACGTAGAGCGGGATCATCAGCAGCTGGAACGGCACGACCTGCACGAGCAGTGCGAGAGCGAAGGTGACACCGCGTCCGCGCCACTGCAGCTGGGCGAGGGCATAGCCCACTAGAACACCGAAAACCACGGTGAAGAGAATGACGCCACCCGTGAAGATCCCCGAGTTGAGCAGCCCCTGCAGCAGGTTGATCCGGCTGTTGATGTCACCGTAGTTGTCGAGCGTCAGGTTGGCGGGGTTCGGGAACGCGCCGGCGACAGTCGGGTCCGGTTCCTTCTGGAGCGAGCCGATGACCATGTAGTAGAAGGGGAACAGGAACACAAGCGCCCCGACCGTGAGCACCACACCCCGCAGGATGTTCTGCCCGCGGCTCATGATTCGTCACCGCCTGCAAGCTTGCGCTGGATGAACGCGAGGATGAGAACTCCGATCACGAGGATGACGCCGATCGCGGCCGCCGTGTCGGGCGACCCCTGTTCGATCCCGCGCTGGTACATCATCAGCACGGGTGACGAGGATGCCCCGTTCGGGCCGCCGCCGCCGGTGAGCAGGTACGGCTCCGTGAAGAGGTTGGCGCCGGTGACCGTCGAGAGCAGCAGCACGAGCACAGTCGCCGGGCGTACGCCCGGCACGGTGACCGAGAAGAAACTTCGGATCCTGCCCGCGCCATCCGTTGAAGCGGCCTCGTACAGTTCCTCCGACACGTTCTGCAGGGCGGCCAGGTAGAGCAGAATGAAGAATCCGAGGCCCTTCCAGGTCACGAAGATCGCGATGGTGGGCATGGCCCAGTCCTCGTTGATCAGCCACGCCGGATCGGGCGCGAGCGGCCCGAGAATCTGGTTCACGAGGCCGTTGCCGCTGAACAGGAAGATCCAGACGCCGACGACGGCGACGCTCGCGGTCACGTAGGGCACGTAATAGGCAACGCGCAGGAAGGTGCGGAACCGCACGGCCTTGTTCAAGGCGGTGGCGAGCATGAGCGAGAGGATGACCGTCAACGGCACGTTGATCAGCAGGAAGACTCCCACGTTGCCGAAGGAACGGATGATGGCCGGGTCGGCTAGCACTTCCCGAAAATTGTCCAGGCCGACGAATGGCCGGTCCACAGCGGCGCCGGGTGCAGCGAAGAAGTAGTCGTGGAACGACATCCAGAAGGCGAAGACCAGCGGGTAGGCGAAGACGGCCAGAACGAAGATGAGGTAGGGGGCGCTGAGCAGGAGCCCGAATGGGTTCTTGCCCAGAAGGGGGTGTTTGCGGCGGCGGGGGCCCCCGCCGGGAGGAGTTGTGCTCCTCCCGGCGACGGTCCGACTCGCGGTTGACTGGGACATCCGTTACGGCTTGGAGATCAGGGTTTTGATCTTCTCGGCGGCGGAGTCGAGGGCGGCGGGGATCTCACCCTCGCCGGTGATGACCGACTTCGTGTACGCGTCGCGGAAGGCCTGCCAGGCGGCGACCGAGCTGGAGACGTTGGGAACCTCGACCATGCGGGATGCCTGGTCGCCGAACTGCTCGTAGGCCGGGTTGGCCGCGAAGTACTCCGGGTACACCGTTGGGAGGTCCTCGCGGAGCGGCATCTGGCCGGTCAGCTCGAGAAGCTGTCCGTCCTGGTCCTCGCTGGTGGCGAATTTCAGCACATCCCAGGCGGTGGCCTGGTTCTCGCAGGCCGTGAACATTCCGACGTTCTTCGCGTCACTGAACGTGTAGGTTTCCTCGGCCGGAGTGCCCTCGCTGGTGGGAACGGGAACCGCACCCCAGTTCACGGCGTCCTTGTACACCGACACGGCCCACGGGCCGACGATGGACATCGCGGCCTGGCCATCGGCGAACGAGTCGCCCTGGTACTGCTCTTTGCCGGCAAGACCCTCGGCGTACAGGGTCTTCCAGAACTCCGCGACCTTCGCGCCGTCCTCGTCGTTGAAGGTGGCCTCACCGTCTTCGATCAACTGCGTGCCACCGGTTTCGGCGGCGTAGAGCGGGTAGAAGTCGAACCAGCTCTGGAAGAACTGACTGGTCGGGGCCGGGTAGATGGCGTTCGGCGCGGCGCCGCTCTCGACGAGGGTGCGCGAGGTGGCGAGGAATTCGTCGTAGGTGGCCAACTGGGGGTTCTCGGCGTCGAGTCCGGCGGCGGTGAACATGTCCTTGTTGTAGAAGATCATGACGGGGTTGGACTTCCACGGCATCTGGAAGTACTTCGCGTCGGCGCCCTGGTACTGCTCGGCCGTGTCGCCGCTGCGTGCCTCGATGTAGGCGGCGCCGTCCTCAAAGCTGGAGAGGTCGACGAGACCACCCTGCTTCTCGAACTGCGGCACCGCGACCGGGGCCGTATTGAATACGAGGCAGGGGGCGTTGCCGGCCGTGATGGCGGCACCGATGACCTCCTCGCTGCTCTTACCGGCCGGGATTTCCTGCGCCTTCACCTTTTCATCCGGGTTCTCGGCGTTCCAGGCCTCCACCATCTGCTTGCCCCAGGCGATCTCGGTTTCGTTGTTCGAGTACCAGATCGTGATCGGCCCGCGGTTGGTGGCTGCGTCACCCGTCGTCCCCCCGGACGCGCAAGCGCTCAGTGCCAGGGCCACTGTGGCGGATGCCGCCGTAACGGTGAGAATCCGCTTGGCCATTCCATTGCTGTGCATGTGGTGCTCCATTTCTCGAAACCCGCAGCAGCCTTGCTGCGGTAAACATGTGTCAGCGCTGTGGGTCAGCCGTGGGGCGGGGCGGTCGACCCGCGCACCACGAGCCGGGCCGCCGGGAGGTCCACGTCGTCCGCCGAGCCGTTCTCCATCAGGGCCAAAAGCGTGCTCGCCGCCGCGCGCCCCCACGCCATCGGTGCTGCGCTGACGGTGGTCAGGGGCGGGTACACGTAACGGCAGAAGTCGATGTCGTCGTAGCCCGTGATCGAGAGGTCGTCGGGGACCCGCACGCCCAGCTCGTGCGCCATGCCGAGACCGGCGATGGCCATCGGGTCGTTGGCGTAGACGATCGCAGTCGGGGGCGTGTCCTGGGTCAGGAGGCGCCGAGTGGCATCTGACCCGGCGCCCACGGAGAAATCGGTCTCGACGGTCTGCCCCTCCGGCAGGCCCGCCTCGCGCAGGGCGGCGGCGAAGGCCGCGCGCCGGCGGCTGCCGTGCAGCAGCGTCGAGCTGCCTGCGACGTGCGCGATGCGGCGGTGGCCGAGGGTGGCGAGGTGAGCGACGGATGCCATCACACCCGGTGTGTCGTCCACGGTCACCGCGGGGAAGGGGCTGGGCCCGTCGGGACGTCCGAGCGTGACCGCCGGCAGACCCAGCTCGGCGAGGAGCGGGATGCGCGGGTCGCCGTGGCGGAGGTCGCTGAGGAAGACCCCGTCGACGCGCCCGTCGGCCACGAGTGAGCGGTAGGTCTTCAACTCGGTCTCCTCGTCGGGAACGACGCTGAGCACGAGGGCGCGACCTTCCGGGGCAAGGATGCTCTCGACGCCCGCGATGAAGGAGGGAAAGAACGGGTCGGAGGCAAGCACGTCCGGGTTGCGGGCGATCACGAGGCCGAGCGCGTAGGACCGCTGCGTGGAGAGCGACCGGGCGCGGAGGGACGGCTTCCAGCCCAGCTCCTTGGCGACCTGAAGGATGCGCACCCGGGTCTCGGGGGCGACTCCGGGCCGGTTGTTGAGGGCGAAGGAGACGAGGCCCTTGCTGACGCCGGCCCGCTTGGCGACCACCTCGATGGTGACCTTTGGGGGGTTCGCGACCGACTTCGCGGCGGACTTCGTGGTGGACTGAGTGGTGGACTGAGCGGTGGGCTTCACGGTGGTGGTGGCAGGAATGTTCGCAGGCACGTTTCTGGGCCTCCTCATTGACAGCCGACCCAACCTGAACCGGTTTAGAAAGGCTATACCGGTTTAGTTTCCCCCGTCAAGGGGGCGGCTCCGATTACAGCCGGTCCGATTGAACCCAGGCCGGGGAAGGCCTAGATTGTGCGCAAATGGACTGGTTCGGGGCCGGAGAATACGAGATCGCGCGGCAGGTGCTGCAGCGCGGGGTGGCTGCCTGCTACCTGATCGCCTTCGTTTCGGCCGTCAACCAATTCCCCGCGCTGCTCGGCGACCATGGCCTGCTCCCGGTGGCCCGTTTTGTGGCCCGCGTGAGGTTCAGCGCGTCGCCGAGTATTTTCCACTGGCATTACTCCGACCGGATGCTGCGTTCCCTCGCCTGGTCCGGCGCCGCCGTGGCGGCCACGCTCGTGGCCGGCCTGCCGCAGCTCGGGCCGCCCTGGCTGCCGATGGTCGCTTTCCTCCTGCTCTTCGTGGGCTACCTGTCGATCGTCAACGTCGGCCAATCCTTCTACTCGTTCGGCTGGGAGAGTCTGCTGCTGGAGGCCGGTTTCGTGGTGGCCTTCCTCGGCTCCGAGCAAGTGGCCCCTCCGCTCTTCGTGATCCTGTTCTGCCGCTGGCTGCTCTTCCGGCTGGAATTCGGCGCCGGCCTGATTAAGATCCGCGGCGGCCGGGAGTGGCGAGACCTGACCGCCCTCTACTACCACCATGAAACGCAGCCGATGCCGAACCCGCTCAGTTGGTTCGCACACCATCTGCCCCCGTGGTTCCACCGCGGGGAGGTGATTGGCAACCACTTCGCGCAGCTGGTCGTGCCGTTCTTCCTCTTTGCGCCCCAGCCCGTCGCATCCGTCGCGGCCCTGATCGTGATCCTCAGCCAGTTCTGGCTGGTGCTCACCGGCAACTTCGCCTGGCTGAACTGGATCACCATCGTGCTGGCCTTCTCTGCCGTCGACGACGCCACGCTGCGCGCGGTGCTGCCGTGGCTGCCGGCCGGGGAGGCCGCACCGGATGGCCCGCTCTGGTTCGTGATCGTGGTCAGCCTGGTCACCTCCCTGCTCCTGGTGCTCAGCTACTGGCCGCTTCGCAACCTGGTCGCCCGCCGGCAACTGATGAATGCGAGCTTCAACCGGTACCACCTGGTGAACGCCTACGGTGCGTTCGGCACGGTCACCCGGCAGCGCCACGAGGTGGTCGTCGAGGGCAGCGACGCCGCCGACCCGACCGACGAGACGGGCTGGCGCGCCTACGAATTCCGCGGCAAGCCCGGCGACCCCGAGCACCGGCCCCGCCAGTTCGCGCCGTACCACCTGCGCCTGGACTGGCTGATGTGGTTCCTGGCGCTCGGCGACCCGGGCACCCGCTGGTTCGAGATGTTCCTGGCCCGCCTCCTCGAGGGCGACCGACCCACGCTGCGGATGGTGCGGGTCAACCCGTTCCCGCAGGCCCCGCCCCGCTACGTGCGCGCCCGGGTCTACCGCTACCGCTACTCCACTCCGGACGAACGCCGAGAGACCCGAGAGTGGTGGGTGCGCTCGGAGGTCGGCCTGCTCGTGGCCCCCATCACCCTGGCCTGGAGGTCCCGTGCCTGACGTCGACGTGGTTGGAGCCGGGCCCACGGGCCGGAGGCGGCGCTCGTCCTGGCCCGGACCGGGCTGAGCGTGCACGTCACCGAGCGGGAAAGCCGGCCCGCCGGCGCCCAGCGCACGGAGAAGCTGAGCATCGTCGACGGCATCTTGGAAGACGCCGGTTCCTTGGCTCTACCTCTGCTCGGCCTCCACCCCGCCGGGCCCGGCCGTGCGCGGCATGAACGGCAGGTAGGCCGCCACCCTGGTCGCGCCCGTCTGGCTGCGATTCCACCGTCGTTTCGGCGGAGAGCCAGAACGAGGGGTGAATGTCCGAACCGCACCGCCCGGCTGCACGGGCGGTGATCTGGCACATCCGGCGACACGCGAGCTCGGCCGGGCCTGACCCACGACTGAGCCGGGACGCCGCTACTCGTCGTCGGGGCCAGGCGGCAGCACCTCGGGCGCCCGAAGCTTGTCGATCTCGCGGCGTTCGCGCTTGGTGGGACGGCCGGCGCCGCGGTCCCGCATCGGGAGGAGCGCCACCTCCTCGCGCGGGGGCGGCGGGGGAGTCTGGTCGACGAAGCACTCCGCCGCGACTGGCGCGCTGACCCGTTTGACCATGATCTTCGACACGACCAGGATGCGGTCGAAACCGCTGATGCGCACCCGCACCTCGTCGCCGATCCGCACGGTCTGCGCGGACTTGGCCCGCTCGCCGTTCACCTTGACGTGACCGGCTCGGCAGGCGGCCGTGGCCTGGGAACGGGTCTTGAACATCCGCACGGCCCAGGTCCAGCTGTCGACACGGGCGGTGGTCAGAGGCTCCATCCCTCGACTCTACGGCGCGCAGGCCCGAACGGCCCGCACCCTAGAAAGGCCCGAGCTTCCCCCAGGCGATCAGCAGCATGGTCACCAGGAATCCGGTCAGGAAGTTGAGCCAGAGAAAACGCGTCCAGCCGGCGTTCGCGGTCTCGGACCGCTCGTCCGACACCGACCGGAACGGCCAGGCCGCCAGAATGTAGGGCACCGCGAGCACCGAGGCCAGCAGCCCGGGCCAGCCGGTCACAAGCATGAGCAGTCCGGCCAGGGCCCAGAATGCGATCGCGAGGCGCACGGTCCGCGCGGCGCCGAGCGCGGTCGCGATCGAGGCGATGCCGCCTTCCCGGTCGGGCACGACGTCCTGCACGGCGCCGAACGCGTGGCTGGCCATGCCCCAAAGGAAGAACGCGGCGAGCAGGGCAACCAGGCCGGGCGTCACGACGGCGCCGGCCACCACGAGACCGTAGACGGCGGGGCTGACGAAGTGGGTGCTCGAGGTGATCGAGTCCACCATCGGGCGCTCCTTGAACCGCAGTCCCGGAACGGAGTACGCGGCCACCGCGAACAGGCTCACGGCCAGAATGAACCATGACCACGGATGCTCCGCGCCGGCCAGGACGAGCATCGCCACCAGCATGGGCACAGCCGTCACGATTCCGGAGACGAGCACCGTGCGGTGAAGGACCGGGTCCAGCATGGCTCCCTCGACGCCGCCCTTGCGCGGGTTGCGCAGGTCGGACTCGTAGTCGAAGACGTCGTTGATTCCGTACATCAGCAGGTTGTACGGAATGAGGAAGAAGAGGGTGCCCACCAGCAGCAAGGCGTCCACCCGGCCGGTCGTCACCACATACGCGGCGGCAAACGGGAACGCCGTGTTGATCCAGCTCAGCGGCCGTGACGAGAGCAGCACCTGCCGGGTCTTCCAGAGCGGTGGGGTGCGAGTCTCAGTCATTCGGTTTTCTTTCCAGCAGAGCCCAGAGCGCGGGCAGCAGGAGCGCTGCCGCAACGGGATAGGCGAAGTCTTCGATCGGGGCCAGGCCGATCCGCAATCCAAAGATGCGGCTGGGATCGTAGTCGACCAGTCCGACCCCGATCATAATGCTGTCGAAAACGGCCGTGAGCACGAGCACGGCGGCCATGGCGATCCCGGCGGCGCGGATGCTGTGCCGGGAGAGCCGGCCGCGGCGCACGGCCGTGAGGAACACAGCCGTGGCGAGCAGAAGGAAGACGGTGTTCAGGAGCAGGTAGGTCACCCGTCGCTCCCCTCGTCGACGCCGGCCCGTTCGGCCCGGGAGGCGAGCAGCAGGCGCGCCCCCTGCACGGCGTTCATGGTGAGGTAGCAGAGAAAGGTGAGGAAGAAGAACTCCTCCACGGGCAGCTCCGGGGCCAGCTGCAGACCGGTCATCAGGGTCGTCTCGCCCCGGTAGAAGATGCCCAGGCCGATTCCGAAGAGGTCCCAGACGAGGAAGTACACCAACCCGACGCCGAGCACGATGGCAGCTCGCACCGGGTTCCGCCAGAAGAACAGCCGGAAGCGACGGTCGAGCAGCACCATTGCCCCCAGGCTGAGAAGCAGGGTCAGCAGATACGCGAACGTCACAGCACTACCGGATTCACTGTGCTGCCGAAGTCACTGGGCTTCCGGCAGCGGCGCCCGCAGGGAGTCCGGCAGCGGTTCCGGAAGCGGTCCCGTGCTCGTGTCCGAGTTGATCCGCTTGAGGAGAATTTCAGCGCTGATCAAGCACATTGGAAGTCCGATGCCCGGGATGGTGGTTCCGCCGGCGTAGAACAGACCGTCGACCTTCGCGGAGGCGTTGGAGCCGCGCAGGAATGCGCTCTGCCGCAGGGTGTGCGCCGGGCCGAGGGCCCCACCGCGCCAGGAGTTGAGGTCGTCGGCGAAGTCGCCGGGTCCCACCGTGCGGCGCACCACGATCCGCTCCGCCAGGTCGGGAATGCCGGCCCAGTCGCTGAGCTGTTTGACGGTGTCATCCGCGATCTTCTCGATCGCGGCCGAGCCTTGGCCGTTGATCCCGCCGTGGCCGAGGCCCGGGTCGGCGGGGATCGGCACCAGCAGGAACATGTTCGTGTAGCCCTCAGGGGCGACTCCCGGGTCGGTGGCACTGGGCATACAGGCGTAGAAGGAGGCCGGCGAGGGCACGCTGGTCTTCTTGCCGAAGATACGGCCGAAGTTCTCGGCCCAGTCCCTGGTGAAGAACAGGCTGTGATGTTTCAGCTCGGGCAGGTCTCCCTTGATGCCGAGCATCACGAGCACGGCGCCCGGACCGGAGACGCGTTTCTGCCACCAGCGCTCGGGGTAGGTCTGCGCGGATGCCGGCAGCAGCTCGGTCTCCGTGTGGTGCAGGTCGGCGGCCGAGACGACCGTGTCGGCGTCGAGGGTGACACTGGTGCCGTCGCCCGTGCGATAGCTGACCCCGGCGACGGCGGTTGCGGCGCCCGGGGTGGTGTGGATCGCCGTCACAGTCGCCTCGGTGATCACGGTCACGCCCTGAGCTTTCGCGATGTCGGCGATGCTGTCGATCAGCCGAGTGAACCCACCCTGCGGGTAGAGCACGCCGTCGGCCATGTCGAGGTGGCTCATCAGGTGGTACATCGACGGGGTCTGGTCGGGCGAGGAGCCGAGAAACACGGCCGGGTAGCCGAGGATCTGGCGCAAACGGTGGTCCTTCACATAGCCGGCCACGAACTTGTCCAGCGGCTGCAGCAGCAGTCGGGCCAACCGACCGAGCCGCTTCAGGACATCCGGAACCAGCAGGGGTGTGAAGGAGGCGAAGCTTGTATACAGGAACCGTTTGACTGCCATGTCATACGTCTCTTTGGCCGAGACGAGGTAGCGGTCGAGGGCCGCGCCCGCACCGGGTTCGAGGCTTTCGAACAGACGGACGTTGTCGGCCCGCTCGGCCGCGATGTCCACCGGCTCCGTCGTGCCCTCGAAGAAGACCCGGTAGCCCGGGTTGAGGCGGGTCAGGTCGAGCTGTTCCGCGGAGGATGTGCCGAACAGCCGGTAGAAGTGGTCGAACACCTGCGGCATCAGGTACCAGGACGGCCCGGTCTCGAACCGGAAGCCGTCGACGTCCCAGAAGCCGGCCCGGCCGCCGAGGGTGGCCTGCGCCTCGAGCAGGGTGACCTGGTGGCCGTCCCGGGCCAGCAGCGCGGCGCTGGCCAGTCCGGCGATGCCGCCGCCGATGACAACGGTGTGCCTGGTCGGTGCGCTCATCGCTTCCACGCTCCCGGTCCGAACGACGCGGTGAGTGCAATCATGATTTTCTCCGGATCCGGCACCCGTACCCGGGCGCTCATCAGTTCTCGCGCGGGGGTGACTCGCAGCTTCGCCGACAAGCGGGCGAAGAGGTGGTGTGCAGCGGTGACCGCGCGGCGGCTCCCCACCGGGAGCATGGGCAACACGCGGGCCGCCGCGTCGAGGTCGGCGTCCATGTCGTCGAGGAGTTCGTTCTTCTGTGTTTCGGTCATGGTCAGCAGGTTCACACCGGGAAAGTAGTTGCGGCCGAGGGCGTCCCGGTCGGCGGCGAGGTCGCGCAGGAAGTTGACCTTCTGGAAGGCCGCGCCGAGGCTCCGGGCACCGGCCTCGAGAACCTGGAGCTCATCGGTCGTGCACCGCGTGTCCTGCACGAAGCAGCGCAGACACATCAGCCCGATCACCTCGGCCGAACCGTAGATGTACTCGGCCACTCCGGCCGCGTCGAACGGCGACGGGTCGAGGTCCCGGCGCATCGAGGCGAAGAAGGGTGTGGTCAGGCTGGTGTCGATTCCGGCTTCCCGGGCGGTCGCCGCGAAGGCGTGCACGACCAGATTGGTGCTGAAGCCCGACCCCATCGCCTGGCTGGTCTCCCGTTCGAGCGCGTCCAGCAGGTCGCGCTGGCCGTCCACGTTCACGCCGGCCTGGCTTGCGGCGCCGTCCACGATCTCATCGGCGACCCGGACCAGGGCGTAGATGGTGCGCACCTGGCTGCGCACGCGCGGCTCGAGGAGACGGGCCGCGAGGCCGAACGAGGTGGAATAGTGGCCGATGACCGTGGCGGAGCTGGCCCGGGCCGCGGCGTTGTACTTCGCGATGCCGGTGTGGTCGTCGGGGCTGTCACGTTTCATCGGCTGCGATTCACGGCGGTGCCTGCCAGGGTGGTGAGCAGCGCGCGCAGGGGCGCCGGTACGGCGGCCGTGTCGAGCGCGGCCACGGCGCGAGTGCAGTGGTCGGTGGCCAGCTCATCCGTTGCCTGCAGGGCACCGCAGTCACGAAGCAGGCCGCGCACGGTGTCCGCTTCCGCCTCGGTGAGGTCGGCCTTGCCGATGAAGGGGGCGATCTCTGGCCAGCCGCGGGTGGTGCCCGCGTGGGCGATCAGGGTCGTCTGCTTGCCTTCCCGCAGGTCGGTGAGCACGCTTTTGCCGGTCTTCTTCGGGTTGCCGAAGACCCCGAGAACGTCGTCGGTCAGCTGGAAGGCCACGCCGATCAGGCGGCCGTAGGCGCCGAGCACGTCGATCGCCTCGGCCGAGCCGCCGGCCAGGATGGCGCCGGCCTGCAGGGGAGCCTCGAACGAGTAGACCGCCGTCTTCTGCTCCAGGGTGGAGATGACCTGGGCCACCGTGAGCGGATGCTTCGACGCGGCGTTGGTGACGTCCGCCAGTTCCCCGGCAGCGGAGACGAACACCGCTCGATCGAGCAGGTCGAGCAGGCGGCCGCGCAGTTCGAGCTCGACCGGCAGCATCGCGAGGGCGCGGTGGGCCTCGCTCAGCGCCAGGTCGCCGGCCAGGATCGCGGCCGTCGCGGCCCACGCCCCGGCCTGGTCGCCGGCTCCGTGGGCGAGGGCGCGCTCGGTGAACTGCCCGGCGATGTTGGCCACGCCGCGGCGGGCGAGGTCGTGGTCGATCACGTCGTCGTGGATCACGAAGGCCGTGTGCAACAGTTCGAAGCTGACCGCGACCGGAGTGGCCAGGGTGAGGTCGGTGCCGCCGAGGCCGGTGAACGCAGCCAGCACCAGTGCGGGGCGCACACGCTTGCCGCCGCTGCTGGCCTGCTCAAGAGAGTCCCAGAGCGCGACATAGTGTTCGCCGTAGTCGCTGGCACGCAGGCGGGCGGCGGCGAAAAAACGCTGCAACTCCGTCCCTACCCCGAGCGCCTGGATTTCATGCATCGAAACTGGTCAATTCCTGGAGCTGCAGCCCCAACCAGGGGCTGAACGCCCACGGGGCGTCCCGCACCGAGCGCTGCAGGGCGGCCGGCTCCACCCAGGCAAATTCCATGACCTCGTCCGGGTTGGGTACGGGTTCGCCGGTGGCGCGGGCCAGGTAGACGGGGCAGATCTCGTTCTCGACGACGCCGCTGCTGTCGACGGCGCGGTAGCGGAAGTCAGGCAGGGTGACCGTCAGGTGCGCAATCGAGAGTCCGAGCTCGAACAGCGCGCGCCGCTCGATGGCAGCGGGAAATTCCTCGCCCGGGAGCGGATGGCCGCAAAAGGAATTGGTCCAGACGCCCGGCCAGGTCCTCTTCGACAGGGCGCGTCGGGTGACGAGAACCTCGCCGGCCGGATTGAGCACGTGGCAGGAGAAAGCGAGGTGGAGCGCGGTGTCTGTGTCGTGCACACTGAGCTTCGGGGCCGTGCCGATTTCGCGGCCGGACTCGTCCAGCAGGACCACGAGTTCTTCGAGCACTTCGACCGGCCGCATTAGCCATCCCTTCGGGTGATTCAGTCAAGATACCGGAAAAATACCTAATCTGATTAGCCAAATGCGAGGCTAGCACGAGGCCCTGTCCGAACCGTCCATTGAGGGGCGTCGGGAGGCCCGCACGGCATCCGCCGGCCGCACGCTTAAACTCGTGGGGTGCCCACCCCCGCTGCAGACCATGTCAACGCCCTTCTCGCCTCGTACCAGGATTTTCCGCAAGTGGGCATCCTCTTCCGCGACCTCAACCCGGTGTTCGCCGACGCCGCCGCTTTTCGAGCGCTGATCGACGAGCTCGCCGGCCGGTTCCAGGGTGAATTCGACGCGGTGGCCGGCATTGAGGCCCGCGGCTTCCTGCTGGCCGCGGCGATCGGCTACGCGGCGGATGTCGCCGTGCTCGTCGTGCGCAAAGGTGGCAAGCTCCCCGGATCGGTGCTGAGCGAGGAGTACGACCTCGAGTACGGCTCGGCCTGCCTCGAGCTCGAGATCGGCCAGCTCGCGCCGGGTTCCCGCGTGCTGGTCGTCGACGACGTGCTGGCCACCGGCGGCACGATCGCCGCGACCGCCCGGCTCATCGAGCGCGCCGGCTACCGCCTGACCGGCGTCGGCGTCGTGCTGGAGCTGACCGAACTGGTCGGCCGAACGCGCCTCGGCGACGCTCCTGTGCACGCCATCGTCGCCCTCTAGCTGTTGTTCCCACACAGGTTGTGAGCGTGGCGTGAGCTAAAAAGGTGAGGACCTCCGGTATCGATTGGGTTACCACACTCAACACGATGCAACGGAGGCC
>NZ_SOGE01000013.1:0-24797 GCF_004402575.1 Cryobacterium sp. TMT2-4
AGCACGCGCGCAGCGCCGGCGAGGCGACCGGGGAGCCGCCCGGGGCGGCTACCGCGGGCGGGCGGCGTCCAGCCGCGCGGCAGCGAGGCGCTCGGCGGCGGCGAGCGTTGTGATGCCTTGCTCGCGGGCATCCGTGAAGATCTGCGCGACGACATCGCCGATCGCGGCGACCCGCTCGGTCACGACGGCCCGGTCGGCGTTCGGCTCCGAGGCCAGGGCCAGGTAGATGACGCCGCCGGCGTTCACAACGAAGTCGGGTGCCCAGAGGATGCCCCGCGCGTCCAGCTGGGCGGCACCCTCCGGCTGGGCGAGCTGGTTGTTGGCGGCCCCGACCACCCCGAGCACATTGAGTTCACCGATCACCCGGGCGGTGAGCACCCCGCCGAGCCCGCAGGGCACGAACAGGTCGGCCGGCACGTGGTGCACCTCGTCGACGGGGACCCAGGTCGCGCCGAGGCTGGCGGCGACCTGCTGCTTGCCCAGGTTGACGTCGCTGACCGTGAGGCGTGCCCCGGCGGCGGCGAGCTCGCCGGCAAGGCGGCCGCCGACCTGGCCGAGGCCGGAGATGACGATGTGCCGGCCGGACACCTCGCGGCTGCCGAACAGGGCGTCGAGGGTGGCGAGCACGCTGGCGTAGACGCCGGCCGCGGTCGCGTCGGCCGGTTCGCCCACGCCCCCGCTGGCGGCCGGGAGACCGCAGACGTGGTCGGTGCGTTCCTTCACGATGGCCATCGACTCGGCGTTCGTGCCGACGTCCTCGGCCGTCATGTACGCGCCGTCCAGACTTTCGATGGCGTCGCCGAGGTCGAGCATGACGTCACGCCGCTCCGCCTCGCTCAACTCGGTGCCGAGCGGCACGTGGATCACGGACTTGCCGCCGCCCAGGTTCAGCCCGGCGGCCGCGTTCTTCAGCGTCATGGCCGCGGACAGGCGCAGGGCGTCGGCGACGGCATCCGTCCAGTTCTCGTACTGCCACAGGCGGGCGCCGCCGAGGGCCTGGCCGAGCCGGGTGGAGTGCACGGCCACGGTGATCACGAGGCCCGAACGGATGCCGGTGGTGATCAACACGCGCTCGTGCGTGAATGGGAGGCCGATCAGGGCATCCAGCGAGGTGGTGGGGTGCGTGAGCGTCATGGGGTGGTTCTCCTCGCTGGTCGGCCTTGTGGGCTGGCTGTGCCGCCGCGATCGTGACGCGTCGACTGCACCAGAATAGCCGCGCGACTCCCCGACTGCGCGTCGTGACCGGCGGCGCGTCAGCGCTTCTCGGCCGGACCCTCCTGCACGGGGATGGTCGCGGTGAACTCGGCCGCCCGCGCCTTGGCGTTCTCGTCGCCGGAGAACAGCCCGATGGGCGCGGTGACGGGGTGGGCCGACGGCGCGGCGCGCGCGGGAACCTCCGCACGCGGGGGTTCACGCCGCAGTTCCATCCGTCCCACCGGCAGTGCCTCGGGGTTGTGCGTGTTGAGCCAGTCGATCAGGTTCTCGCGCACGAGGCAGCGGAGGTCGAACAGGGTGGGAGCGTCGGCGGCGGAGACCAGCACGCGCACGCGCACGAAGCCGCCCACGGCATCCGTCACCTGGAGTACGACCACGCGGCCGTCCCAGAGCTCGGTCTGCGCGACGATGCGGTCGAGTTCCACGCGCATGCCGGCTGGGTCGACACGCCAGTCGAGGTCGAACTCGACCGCGCCGAGCAACTCGCTGTTGTGCCGGGTCCAGTTCTGGAACGGGTTGGTGGTGAAGTAGGTCGACGGCAGCACCATGCGGCGGTCGTCCCAGATGTGCACGACCACGTAGGTGAGGGTGATCTCCTCGATCTTGCCCCACTCGGTCTCGACGATGACCACGTCGTCGACCCGCAGGGCGTTGTTGAAGGCCAGCTGGATGCCGGCGAACACGTTCGCGAGAGTGGACTGCGCGGCCAGGCCGGCCACGACGCTGAGCAGACCGGCTGAGGCGAACAGGCTCGCGCCCAGGGTCGCGGCGCCGGGGATGCTGAGCAGCACTGCCCCGATCGCGCAGATGACGATCACGACGACGCCGATGCGCCGCAGCATCCGCAGCTGGGTACGCACCCTTCTCGCGACGCGGTTGTCGCGCACGTCGATGCGGTAGCGGGCGGCCGCCACCTCCTCGAAGAAGTAGAGCAGCGCGCAGACCAGCCAGGTGGACGCGGCGATGAAGAGGGCCCGGAAGAAGAAGTCGACCAGTCGTTCGATCCCCTCGGAGGTCTGCAGGAACAGCGTGTTAACGGTCCAGATCGCGCCCACCAGCAGCGTCAACCGGAACGGCACCCTGACCAGGCCGACCAGCGTGCGCGCCCAGGCTTCCTTCCGGCCCACCACCCGGAAGACCAGGGCGACGATCGCCGTGATCGCCACCGCGGCCACGACCGCGACCGCCAGGGCGACGAGGTAGCCGGTCTGGATGAATCCCTCGAGGTCTGGCACGGCGTTCCTTCCTGCCGGGACGGGTCTGGCGAAGCCACGGTTCCTTCAATCGTGCCAGATTCCGTGGCCGCACCGGGGCTGCCCCGATGAACGCCTAGTGGAAGAAGTGGCGCTCCCCGGTGAAGTACATGCTGACGCCGGCATCCGCGGCCGCCTGGATGACCTCGGCGTCGCGCACGGAGCCGCCGGGCTGCACAACAGCGGTGACGCCCGCGTCGAGCAACACCTGCAGGCCGTCCGCGAACGGAAAGAACGCGTCCGAGGCCGCGACCGAGCCGGCCGCCCGGTCGCCGGCCCGCAGCACCGCGAGGTGGCAGGAGTCGACCCGGTTGACCTGGCCCATTCCGACGCCCACGGATGCCCCGCCGCGCGCCAGCAGGATGGCGTTCGACTTCACGGAGCGGCAGGCCTTCCACGCAAACTCGAGGTCCGCCCGGGTGGCCGCGTCGACCTCGTCGCCGGCCGCGAGGGCCCAGGTCGACGAGTCGAGGTCGTCGAACGTGTCGGACTCCTGCACGAGCAGGCCGCCAGAGATCTGGCGCAGTTCGAGCGAGGATCGGTGGTAGTCAACCGGAAGCTCGAGCAGGCGGATGTTCTTCTTGGCGCTGAGCAGCTCGAACGCGGCCGGCTCGAAACCCGGGGCGACGAGCACCTCGGTGAAGATCTGACTGACGGTCTCGGCCATGCCGAGGGTGACTGTGCGGTTGGCCGCGATGACGCCGCCGAACGCGGAGATCGGGTCGCAGTCGTGCGCGCGGTGGTGCGCGGAGGCGATCGCGTCGGGCGCCTTGGGGTTGGCGACGGCGATGCCGCAGGGGTTGGCGTGCTTGATGATGGCGACGGCCGGTGCGACGAAGTCGTAGGCGGCGCGCACGGCGGCATCCGCGTCGACGTAGTTGTTGTACGACATCTCCTTGCCGTGGCGCTGCACGGCCTGCGCGATGCCCTGTCCGCCCTCACCGAGGTAGAGGGCCGCGGCCTGGTGCGAGTTCTCGCCGTAGCGGAGCACCGCACTGCGGGTGGCCTCGATGACAAGGGTCTCGGGAAACGGCATCTCCTCGGAGAGGGCGTCGCCGATCACGGCGTCGAACTCCTCGAGGATCTCCTCGTCGAGGGCCGCTGCGTCGTCCTGCCACTGGTCGTAGACGTTCTCCGTGAACCAGGCGGAGACGCTCAGGTCGTAGCCGGCGGTGTGCTCGAAGGCGAGCGAGGCCAGCTTCTGGCGCAGCGTCAGCGGGGTGCCGCCGGCCTCGACGGCTGCGATGATCTCGTCGTAGTTGTCGGGGTCCACGACGATGGCGACGTTGGCGTGGTTCTTGGCCGCGGCGCGCACGAGGGCCGGGCCGCCGATGTCGATCTGCTCGATCACGTCGGCCGGGACCGCACTCGACAGGGCGGTCTCGACAAACGGGTACAGGTTCACGACGACGAGCTGGAATGCGGCGATGCCGAGGTCGGCGAGCTGCGCCTCGTGCGCCTCGAGGCGCAGGTCGGCGAGGATACCGGCGTGCACTCCCGGGTGCAGGGTCTTGACCCGGCCGTCGAGGGATTCGGGGAAGCCGGTGACGGCGGAGACATCCGTCACGTCGTGGCCGGCGGCGCGGATGAAGGCGGCCGTTGAACCGGTCGATACGATTTCGACGCCGGTCGCCGCGAGAGCTGCGGCCAGTTCGACCAGACCCGTCTTGTCGCTCACCGAGATGAGGGCGCGCTGCACGGGCACGACGTCGCGGTGGCGGTACAGGCTCGGGGCGTTAGTGGGACCGCTCATATGTGGGGATGCTCCTTGAGATCGACGTGTCCGTTGGCGATATCGAGCACGGCCTGCACCAGCAGGCGACGCTCGACGATTTTGATGCGGTCGTGCAGGGATGCCTGGGTGTCACCGTGCAGCACCGGCACCCGTTCCTGCGCGATGATCGGTCCGTCGTCGACGCCGGTGTCAACCACGATCAGGCTGGCGCCGCTTTCGGCGACCCCGGCGGCGAGCGCGTCACGCACCCCGTGCGTCCCGGGGAATTCGGGCAGGTAGGCCGGATGCGTGTTGAGCAGGTTCGGGGTCAGCGCCGCCACCACCCGGGGCGGCAGCAGGCGCATGAAGCCGCTGAGCACGATGAGGTCGGCGTCCCACTGCTGGATCTGCGCGAGGAGCTCGTCGCCCCAGGCCTCCCGGGACGGATGCGACGTGTACGGCACCGTGAACGTGGAGATGCCGTATTCCTCGCCGAGCACGAGCCCGTCGGCGTCCCGGTCGGAGCCGATGGCCACCACGCGGGCCGGGTATTCGGCGTCGCGGCAGGCCTCGAGCAGGGAGCGAAGGTTGGATCCCCCGCCGGAGATCAGTACGACCAAGTTCAGCACGGGAGAAGCCTACCGGCGAGGGAGCGCGTCGCGCAGCCGGCCGAGGAGACGACCGACCCCGGTATCCCCACTGCGCGCCGCACGTGAAGCGGTTGCCGGCTTCGTGCCCGGCTTCGTTCCCGGCTTCGTGCCCGGCTTCGTTCCCGGCATTTCGCCCGTCGCACCGCGCCCGGAGCCGTTCTCGCCGACCGTGGGCGCGGGAGTCAGGAGACCGAGGCAGGCCGCGATGCCGACCTCGAGCGCGACCAACGCCCCGACCAGCAGCGGGTTCGGGCCGACCTCGACAAGACGGCCCGGGCCGAGAGCTCCGCCCGACCACCAGGCCAGCAGCCCGAGAAGCACACCGGCGACGAACCCGGTGCCGAGGCCCGTGAGGAGCCGTTCCGAGATGGAAGGAGGGACATCCGCGGTCGCCCGCTGCCTCAGGATGACGGCGGCGAGGAAACCGACCAGCAGCGGCACGAGCAGGCCGACAAACCCGAACGCCAGGCTGCCCTGCGGCAGCACGCCAAGGATCGGCAGGCCCGGTACGGTGCCGAGCGAGGTGCCGACCGGGGACACGCTGGTGCCCACGCCCACCGCGATGCCGGGTCCGGCAAACCAGGCCGCGGCCCAGATGACCAGGTTCGGGATCAGCGAAAGCTGCAGGAGTGTGAGCGCGATGCCGCCCAGGACGCCGGCCTGCACGGTCTCGTAGAGTCCGATGATGGTGGCGTAGCTGGTTAGGATCAGCACGAAAACGGTGATCCCGGAGACGCAGAGGATACCGGCGGCCGCGGCCGTTCCGCTCCGCAGCGCCGCGGCTGCGCCCGCGCGCACCGCGACCGGGAGCAGGCCGGCTGCGGCACCCGTGCTGCTGGTGTTGCTGCTGGTGCTGCTGGTGTTGCTGGTGCTGCTGGTGCCATTGAGGCCGTGGACGCTCTTGCCGGCGCTGCTGCCGGCACCGGAACCGCTGACGCTGGCGACGTTGCCGGCGCTGTCGGCACTGCTGCCGGTTGCGCCGCGGCCCGCGCCCCGGACGACTCCCGGGAGGCGGCCGGGCAGGCCGGGGATGCTGCCGATCAGGCGGCCCAGCTGACCCTGGCCGGCGCCGATCAGAACGCCGGTGGCGAAGATGAGCGGAGGCAGAACCAGACCCTGTACCGTCTGGGGGCGCACGGCATCCGTGCCGGCCGACAGCACGAGCAGAGCGGTCAGCAGAGCGTAGCCGGCGATGGCGCCCGTCACCCCGACCCAGCGGTAGGGGGTTTCCGCCGCTCGGCGGCCGGTGCGCAAGCCGAAGAGCACGGCCATCAGCGCGAAGCCCAGCAGTGCGATCGTGATCGGGAACGCGGCGTCCGAGCCGGGCAGGTTCAGGGCGGCGACGAGAGTCGGGTCGAGTTGGACGACCAGGTCGACGCCGTTGCCGACGAGCCAGACGTCGACCGCGGCACGCCAGAACACAAGCCAGTTGACGGCCATGTCGAACTGCGTGGCCCACAGAACCGTGAGCGGAACGAGCGCGATGCCGACCCCGATGGCTACGACAATGAGCGCGTCGAGCGCGGCAAGCAGGGCGGTCGTTAAGCGTTTCATCCGATCGGAGCCTACCGTTTCCGCCGCCCCGGCTCCCCTGCCCCCCGCCGCGCGGTGACGAATTCGACGGAGAT
The DNA here is from genome assembly GCF_004402575.1 of Cryobacterium sp. TMT2-4. Lineage (NCBI taxonomy): Bacteria > Bacillati > Actinomycetota > Actinomycetes > Micrococcales > Microbacteriaceae > Cryobacterium > Cryobacterium sp. TMT2-4. The sequence goes on from NZ_SOGE01000013.1 coordinate 6,461, forward strand.
TTTGCTCGATCCAGGCTGGAACAGATATTTCGGTCCGGTTCTGACCAAAATCTCCGTCGAATTCGTTCGGGCCCCGGGCACGGCAGAGGCAGGGCGGCAGAGGCACGGCAGGCGGCAGGCACAGGCACGGCAGGCGGCAGGCACAGGCACGGCAGGCGGCAGGCAGAGGCACGGCAGGCAGGCTCGCCGGCCGCGGCCGACAACGCGACAGGGCCCGCCTGGTGAGGCGGGCCCTGTCGTTCGGTGCTTGTGCAGCGATGCCGGTTACAGCGCCGCGAGAACCTCACGCAGCAGGGTGGCGGTCGCGCTCGGCGTCTTGCCGACCTTGACCCCGGCGGCCTCGAGGGCCTCCTTCTTGCCCTGGGCGGTTCCGGCCCCGTTGGAGACGATGGCGCCGGCGTGGCCCATGGTCTTGCCCTCGGGGGCGGTGAAGCCGGCTACGTAGCCGACAACGGGCTTGGTGACGTGGGCCTTGATGTACTCTGCCGCCTTCTCCTCGGCGTCGCCGCCGATCTCTCCGATCATGACGATGGCGAGCGTCTCGGGGTCAGCCTCGAACGCCTCGAGCGCGTCGATGTGCGTTGTGCCGATGATGGGATCGCCGCCGATGCCGATGGCGGTGGAGAAGCCTAGGTCGCGCAGTTCGTACATCATCTGGTAGGTCAGGGTGCCCGACTTGGAGACGAGGCCGACCGGGCCCTTGCCGGTGATGTTCGCCGGCGTGATGCCCACGAGCGCCTCACCGGGGGTGATGATGCCGGGGCAGTTCGGACCGATGATGCGGGTCTTGTTGCCCTTGGCGTTGTTGTAGGCCCAGAACTCGGCCGAGTCCTGCACGGGCACACCCTCGGTGATGATGACGAGCAGCGGGATGCCGGCGTCGATGGCTTCGATGACGGCGTCCTTGGTGAAGGCCGGCGGCACGAACGCGATGGAGACATCCGCGCCCGTCTTTTCGATCGCCTCGGCAACCGTGCCGAACACGGGCAGCTCAACGCTGCCGTGCACGACGGTGGTGCCGGCCTTGCGAGCATTCACGCCGCCGACGACCTGGGTGCCGGCCCTCAGCATGAGGGCGGTGTGCTTGGTGCCCTCACCGCCGGTGATGCCCTGCACGATGACCTTGGAGTCCTTGTTGAGGAAGATTGACATGTTCGAAAATCCTTTACTTCGCGGCGTGGGCGAGTTCGGCGGCCTTGGCGGCACCCTCGTCCATGGTGGCGGCCAGTGTGACGAGCGGGTGGTTGGCCTCGGTGAGGATGCGACGGCCTTCCTCGACGTTGTTGCCGTCGAGGCGCACAACGAGCGGCTTGTTGGCGGCGCTGCCCAGTTCGGCGAGCGCGCCCACGATGCCCTTGGCCACAGCGTCACAGGCGGTGATGCCGCCGAAGACGTTGACGAACACGGCCTTGACCTGCGGGTCACCGAGGATGACGTCGAGACCGGCGGCCATGACCTCGGCGGATGCTCCGCCCCCGATATCGAGGAAGTTGGCAGGCTTGACGCCGCCGTGGTTTTCGCCGGCGTAGGCGACGACGTCCAGGGTGCTCATCACGAGTCCGGCGCCGTTGCCGATGATGCCCACTTCGCCGTCGAGCTTGACGTAGTTGAGGTCGTTCTCCTTGGCCTTCGCCTCGAGCGGGTCGGCAGCGGCCGCATCCTCGAGGAGGGCGTGCCTCGGGTGGCGGAAGCCGGCGTTTTCGTCGATCGTGACCTTGCCGTCGAGGGCGATGACGTCGCCCTCTTCGGTCAGCACGAGCGGGTTGACCTCGACCAGGGTCGCGTCTTCACCGGTGAATACGTTGTAGAGCTGCACGAAGACGGGTGCGACCTTGTCGACGAGGTCGGCCGGGAACTTCGCGTCGACCGCGATCTGACGGGCCGTGTTCAGGTCGATCCCGGCAATCGGGTCGATGGCCGTGTAGGCGAGCGCTTCGGGCTTCTCGACAGCGAGAACCTCGATCTCCACGCCACCCTCGTAGCTCGCGAGCGAGAGGTAGGAGCGGTTGGTGCGGTCCAGCAGCACGGAGAAGTAGAACTCCTGCGCAATACGGGCTCCGCCGGCCACCATGACCCGGTTGACGGTGTGGCCCTTGATGTCGAGTCCGAGGATGGCGCGCCCGGCGGCTTCAGCGTCGTCGGGGGTCTTCGCCACCTTCACGCCGCCGGCTTTGCCGCGGCCGCCGACCTTGACCTGGGCCTTGACGACAACAACGCCGCCCAACTTCTCGGCCGCGGTACGCACCTCCTCCGGAGTGTCCGCGATGATGCCCGGCAGAACCGGGACTCCATACTGTTCAAACAGGTCTCGTGCCTGATATTCGTAAAGATCCACGCTGCTCTTCCAATCCGCGTCGTAGCGTTCCTGCAAGGTCTTGAGGGGCAAGGGCACGGATGCCCGCGCCGCAGATAGCTCGACATCAAGACATACGTACCATTTGAAACTCTATCGGTCCCCGCCGACATCGCGAACACGCCGTGCGCCGCACGTCGGTCGCCGTGAAGTTGCCGCCGTGAGGCAAGCCAGTCCTTGCTGGCGCGGCACGCATCCGCCTGCTTGGATTCAGTCATGACTGAACCCGAACACGGCGTCGATCCCCACTCCGCCGACCATGCCTCGCGCCTGAACTGGCTGCGGGCCGGCGTGCTCGGAGCCAACGACGGCATCGTGTCGGTTGCGGCCCTGGTGGTCGGCGTCGCGGCGGCGACCACGGATGCCTCGGCGATCCTGATCGCGGGTGTCGCCGCCCTGCTCGCCGGCGCGATCTCGATGGCCCTGGGCGAGTACGTCTCGGTGAGCAGCCAGCGCGACACCGAGCGCGCCCTGATCGCCAAGGAGACCTGGGAACTCGAGAACATGCCCGAGCAGGAGCTCGCCGAACTGGCCGACCTTTACCAGGCAAAGGGGCTCACCCCCCGGACGTCGAAGCAGGTGGCCCTCGAGCTGACCGCGCACGACGCCCTCGCCGCGCACCTCGAGGTGGAACTCCACATCGGCGCCGACGAGCTGTCGAACCCGTGGCACGCCGCCTACGCCTCCGCCATCGCGTTTACGGTCGGCGCGAGCCTGCCGCTGCTGGCGGTGCTGCTGCCGCCGCCGGAGTGGCGCCTGCCGGCCACTTTTCTCGCCGTCGCGATCGCCCTGGTCATCACCGGCTGGCTGAGCTCCTACCTCGGCGGCAGTCCGAAAGCCCGCGCGATCTCCCGGGTGCTCGTTGGCGGCCTGCTCGCGCTCGGAGTCACCTGGGCGATCGGCTCCCTGCTCGGCACCGCGGTCTGATCGGCAACGCGGTCTGATCGGCACCGCGGCCGGATCGGCAACGCGGTCTGACCCTCCGGGCCCCCGTAGGCTGGAAGCATGGCAATCCAGCAGAGCAGTCGGTCCAGTCTCCTCCTCGCGGCGGGACTCGACGCCGCCCTGGTGCTGGTCTTCGTGCTGATCGGCCGGGCCAGCCACCAAGAGGATATTCTCGGCACCCTGATCACCGGGCTGCCCTTCCTTGGCGGTCTCCTCGTGGGCTGGCTCATCATGCGCGCCTGGCGCAGCCCGCAAAAGATCGTCTGGACAGGCACCGGAATCTGGCTCTTCGCCGTCGGCGTCGGGATGCTGCTGCGCACCGTGAGCGGGCAGGGAACGGAATTCAGCTTCGTCGTCGTGGCGACCGTCGTGCTCGGGGTGTTCCTGCTCGGCTGGCGCGGGCTCGCGGTGCTCCTCCGCCACCGGCAGGCTCGCACCCGCGCCGTCGCACGTACGCTCGCCGAACGGTGAGCAGAGCTCCTCTCCCCACGGGCCACAGGGTTGAGGAGCCGAACTCACGGCTCGGCGAGTCTCTCGAGTACGCGGCGCTTCAGCGTCTCCGGCCTGAACGAATTCGACGGAGATTTTGCCAGAAACGGCCCTTATTACCCTCGAAAAGCCGTTTTTCAGGAGAATCTCCGTCGAATTGGTTCGCCGCGGGCACGGCGCTCCTCCGGGGGTGAACGGCGCCACGCGATGCGGTCGGCTCTGATCTTCCGAGAGCGACAGAACCAATCGGTTTGACGAGGCCGGCTACTCCCGGGGTCCGGGCTCGCCGGGCTCCTCGGTTCCCCGGTCGTCGTCCTCGTCGTCAAGCTCAACCGGGCGCTGGTCGGCGTCGATCATCCACACCGCATCTCCGTGCTCGGCGAGCGGCACATCCTTGTCGAGGGTCAGTTCGATGTCATCGATCTCGCGGTCTTCGTCGAGTCCGTCGCTCGTCGCATCCGCTCGCCGCGGCCAGAGTCCCTCCGGGTCGCTCGCCATGATGACACCTCCAGTTTGATGGGAGCCGCCCCGTTCGGGCATCCCCGCGGCGGCAACGCTACGCTCCCGAGCCGCAAGCGACAAGGAAGGGCATCCAGGCAGGGCGACAGGCCCCGCGCCCGCGAGCCCGGTCAGGCCGACGCTGCCCGCAGGCCCGACGCTGCCCGCAGGCCCGGCGTGGCCAGCAGCGAACCGTCGCGCAGCACCGCCAGCACATCGATCGGGAAAGCCTCCGTGCTGCGGTCCAGTGCCGCCTGCCCGCCGGCGACGATGGCCGTGGCCAGCACATCCGCGGTCACGATGTCCCGGGCGAAGACGGTGACCTGGCGGTAGGGCGACACCCCGCCGTCGACGGTGGTCCAGATGTGGTCGCCGCGCTCCGCGCTGCCCGAGGTGGCCACGGCCCGCACCGGCAGGGTCAGCGGCACCGTGGCGAGCAGGGTTCCTCGGTCTAGAGGGTCGACGATCCCGGCCGACCAGCCGAGGCCGGACGCCCGGTCACCGCCGACGAGGATGTCCCCGCCTGCGTTGAGCGACCAGTCCCGGGCTCCGATTCGGTTCAGCAGGTCTCCGGCCTCCGCGATCGCGAGGCTCTTGACGATGCCGGACAGGTCGATGGCGCCGTCGGCGCGGTGCGGGGTGAAGACCCCGTCGGTGCGGCCCCGCCACGCCAGGGCGAGCGCGTAGCAGTTGCGGAGTTCGGGCCCGGCCTGGGTGAGCCGCAGCTCGCCGCGGTTGACGCGGCTGAGCTCCGACCCCTCCCGGTGGAGGCTGAAGCGTTCGTTCCAGCCTCGGAACACCTCCACGACCGCGTTCCGGGCAGCAGCCAGGCGGGCGTCGTCGTGCGGGGCGGCGCCGTCACCGAGACGGATGCTGATGACGGTCCCCATGCTCAGGGCCGTGATCGCCGTGTGACCGGCCACCGCGCTAGAACTGTGCGGCATCGAGGGCTGCCTGGAGCGAACGGAGGTACCCCTGGGTCGTGTACGTCGCGCCGCTGACGTTCGCCACGTCGGCGGACTGCGCGGCGAGCACCTCTTCCCGCAGGATCGGGGCCGCCCGGTTGCTGATCTGGACCGACTTCCGGTCGTCATTGGTCAGCTGCAGCGGGGTGACCATGGTGATCGTGCCGTTGTCGATGGTCACCGACACCTGCATCGGGCCGAACCGGGTCTGCACGGCTGAGCCCTCGAACGTGCCGGTGACGCTGGTGGGCGCGAGCGCCTCGGCGACAGGTGCCGACGCGTCGATCGTGGTCGTCGCACCGCCCGTGCCACCACCCGTCGAGGACACGCCCGTCGTTTCGTTGGACGGCGGCCTCGTCAGGGTCGTCGTCAGCGTGGCCTGCAGGGATTGCACGGCGGGGGCTCCGACGAGCCAACCCACCGACAGAACGGAAACGGAAGCCAGGGCGGCCGCAGCCGCTGCTCGAATTCTCACCAGTCAAACCTTTCGAAATGAATCTGTCGCGGGGGAAGGCCGGCCGAGCGGGCATCCCGCACGACCTCATCAGTCCACCGCCGTGGACCACAGACATACACGTCCGCGTCACGCAGCCGCGGCACCAGGGTCAGCAGGTTCACCGGGCCCGCCACCGCGTCGGCGGGCAGCCAACTCCCCACACCCGGCGGCCGCTTCCCCACGATGACGCGGAACTCCGCACCCCGCGCCCGGCACAACTCGGCGAGTTCGTCGGCCAGGTAGCTGTCTGCGAGCGTGTGGGAGCGCAGGATGACCGTGGCCTGCCCGGGCAGGAAACTCGCCGTCTCCAACAGGGAGCGGATCGGGGCGACGCCGATACCGGCGGCCACGAGCACGATCCGCGGTGACGTTCTGGCCCGGTCGGTGAACAGTCCGTATGGGCCCTCGACGCTCACCCGGGTGCCCCGGCGCAGGCCGCCGAGCGCGGCAGAGGCGTCGCCAAGGGAGCGCACCGTGATGCGCAGGGAGTTGCCGGTGGGCGCGGCCGAGAGGGAGAACGGATGCGCCTGCCACCAGAGCCCGGGAGTCCAGAACCGCCAGATGAAGAACTGCCCGGCGTCGGCCTGAAGCCGGGCCAGGCGGTGGCCGGACACACGGATCGAGACGACGCCGTCGGCGACCCGGTCGACGCCCTCCACCCGCAGCCGGGCCCTCAGCGAGCGGACGACCGGCAGGATGACCCGGAAGACGAGGATCGAGCCGGCCACCCCCACGTACAGGGCCAGCCAGTAAAACCACTGCGGCGAGCCGGCGACCAGGAGGGCCCCGACGGTGAGCTGGTGCGGCAGCGACGCCAGCACGGCCACGTAGGAGAGCAGGTGCACGATGTGCCACACCTCGTACGGCAGGCGGTGCCGAACGATCACGATCGAGCTGACGACCACCAGCACCAGGAGTCCGAGGCCGATGACGGCCAGGAGCATGTCCGGCAGCACGGTCAGCATGCGCCACACCTCGGCGACGACGCTGATCTCGCCGGCCAGCGCGTAGCCCACGATCAAAAGCCCGGCGTGCGCGAGGATCAGGGAGAGCGCCGGCTTACCGAGCGACTGGTGCAGGGCCATCGCACCGTCGTGGCCGAAGGCCCGGTCGATGGCGGGCAACCGTGCGGCCAGCAGCATCATGATCAGGAGCAGGTCTGTGCCGATCAGTCCGGCCAGCACGCCGAGGAAGGTGAGCACGTCTGCGGGGGTGGCGAAGCGGGCAGCGCCGCCATCGGCCAGGAACAGGGCGATGACGAGGGCGACGGAGACGGTACAGAGAACCTGCAGGGTGTCAGCCAGCCGCATCCGTTGCCGGTATTCGGGGCGCACTCGCGGCGCGGGAGCAGTGCGCCGACGCGGCGGGGTGGTGCGGGTGTCGATGCTCATGCGAAGAGCCTCGCGAGCGTACCAATCGACGGGCTATCGAAAAGCTGGGAGCAACCTGTGCAGTTCCTAAGCGTTCAGGGGTGGACGCTTTCCACCGAGCCGACGCGAATGCTGCCGGGCGGGGCCGCGCGCCGCGCGCACGATCAGCACCGCGACCACGCCGCCGAGCGCGGTTTCCACCACCCGGTCGACCAGCAGCGTCGGCACGGCGACCGGGTCGGCCAGGTGAGCCACGGTCAGCGCCAATGGCGTGACGAACAGCAGGGCGGCGCCGTAGTGCCTGCCGATCAGGATTTCCGCGCCGAACTGGCCGATCGCGATCACCGCGATCAGCACCCAGACGGATGGCCCGGGCAGCAGCACGAGGGCGGTCACCGCCACTCCGAGCGCGGTACCGATGATGCGGTGCACCGCCCGGGAGATGGAGTGCGCGGCACGGGGCGGCGGGAGCACGGCGACCACGCTCACCACTGCCCGGTAGGGGTGCCCGATGCTCACGAAGAGGGCGAGCCCGCCGGCCAGCAGCACGCCGACCTGGTGCTGCAGGATGGTGAGCCACACCTGGACGTCGCGGAACGCGGCCGGTCGCAGCAGCGGCGTGCGCGGCAGCTCCTTGAACAGGTCGCCGGAGCGGTCTCCGACCAGGCGCCGAAACGCCCAGCCGGACATGGTGAGCAGCCAGGCCAGCGCGGCGCTCGTCACTGCCACCAACAGGCGCGGCAGCATCTCGTCGACCGGCGCGGGCACCTGCGCACAGACCAGGTAGGCGAAGACGAAGAAGATCGGCGTGCCGGGGAACAAGCCATACGTCGATGCCAGCAGGATCCCCGCCGTGATCACGAGCAGGAGCCCGAGCACCAGGGCCGGCAGGGTTGCCTCGGCCACGCTCATCACGAGCCCGGCGGCGACGCTGACCAGCAGGAAGGCCGCGGCGCGCCGGGACCCGCGGCACGCGGCTCCGCCACTAGAGCTTCTCGATCGGCGCGATCTTGATCAGAAGCTTCTTTGCGCCCGCCGTGTCGAACTGGACGTGCGCGATGCGCTTGGTGCCGTCACCGGTGACCTGGTTGACGCGGCCGTCGCCGAAATCGACGTGACGGATGCGGTCGCCCTGCATCAGGGTGAGGTCACCGTTGTCGCGCACCTGGCTCGGCACCCGGCTGGCCCATTCGGTCTTCTTCTTCGGCGCGGGCGGCAGCGCCTGCGGGTCACCGCGCCCCGCGAACCCGCCGCCGAACCCGTCGCGTCTCGCGTTCAGCGCCCGGGGCTGGGTACCGCCGCGGGAGTTCGCCATGCCCGGGGACTGCTTCCAGTCGATCAGGTCGACGGGGATCTCCTGCAGGTAGCGACTGGGCATGGCCACGTTAATGTCGCCGAACTGGGCCCGGGTCATCGCCAGGGAGAGGTAGAGCCTCTGGCGGGCTCGGGTGATGCCCACGTAGAACAGGCGCCGCTCCTCGGCGGGCCCGCCGGGCTCGTTGGCCGACATCTGGTGCGGCAGCAGGCCCTCCTCCACGCCGGTCAGGAACACGGCCTCGTATTCGAGTCCCTTCGCCGTGTGCAGGGTCATCAGGGACACCGTTCCGGAGGCGTCGTCGAGGTCGTCGGCGGCGGCGACCAGGGACACCTGGGTGAGGAAGTCGACCAGTCCCGAGTCGGGGTTCTCCTTGTTGAAGTCCTTGGTCTGGGCGACGAGTTCCTCGATGTTCTCGGCGCGCGCCTCGTCTTGCGGGTCGCGGCTGCCTCGCAGCAGGCTGAGCAGTCCGCTGCCATCGAGCAGGAACGTAAGCAGCTCGGACACGTTCGCCGTGCCGGCCGGGTTCTCCGGGTCGAGCTTCAGCGCCGCCTCGTCGAGCAAGGTTGCCAGCTTCAGGATGGCCCCGGTCACCTTGGGGCCGAGGCCCAGCGATGCGCAGTCGCGCATCGACTGCCGGAAGCTGATCTGGTTCGCCTCCGCGAAGCTCGCCAGCGCCGTCTCGGTGGCCGGGCCGATTCCGCGCTTGGGGGTGTTCAGGATGCGACGCAGCGCCAGTTCGTCGTTCGGGTTCGCGACGGCGATCAGGTATGCCAGCGCATCCTTGATCTCAGCCCGCTCGTAGAACTTGGTGCCGCCGACGACCCGGTAGGGCACCGCGGAGCGCACCAGGATTTCTTCAAGCGCACGGGTCTGCGCGTTGGTGCGGTAGAACACGGCCATGTCGCGGTAGGCCATGCCGGCGCGGTGCAGCACCTCGATCTCGTCCGAGACGAACTGGGCCTCGTCGTGACCGGAATAGGCCGTGTAGCCCACGATCTTCTCGCCGTCGCCGCCCGCGCTCCACAGTTTCTTGTCTGTGCGGTCGAAGTTGTGGCCGATCACCGCGTTGGCGGCCGAGAGGATGTTCTGGGTCGAGCGGTAATTCTGCTCGAGCAGGATCACCCTGGTGCCCGGAAAGTCGCGCTCGAACTCGCTGATGTTGCGGGTGTCCGCGCCTCGGAAGGCGTAGATCGACTGGTCGGAGTCGCCGACCACGGTGAGCGAGGCTCCCGGGATGCCGCCGGAGGCGTCGCGCAGGTTGCGCACGTGCACACCGGTCGCCTCCATCTCCTCGGCCAGGTCGGGCTCGACGGGACGGGTCAGCTCGCGCACCAGCGAGTACTGCGCGTGGTTGGTGTCCTGGTATTCGTCGACCAGGATGTGGCGGAACCGGCGCCGATAGAGGGCCGCGACCTTCGGGAACGCGCGGAACAGGTAGACCGTCTCGCCGATCAGGTCGTCGAAGTCGAGGGCGTTGGCCGCGCGCAGCCGATGGGTGTACTGCCGGAAGATCTCGACGAACATGACCTCCTGCGGGTCGCTCATGTTCGCGTTGCGGGCGTAGGAGTCGGCGTCCGCGAGCTCGTTCTTGAGCTTGGAGATCTTCGCTGACGCATTACCGGGCGTGAAGCCGAGCGTATCGGCGTCGAGGGCCTTGATGATGCGCTTGAGCGTGACCTTGGTGTCGGCCGAGTCGTAGATGCTGAACGTGGCGGAGAGGCCCGCGCTTTCCGCTTCGCGGCGCAGGATGCGCACGCAGGAGGAATGGAAGGTGCTGATCCACATGCCGTCGGCCCCCTGGCCGAGGATCGCCCGCACCCGCTCCCGCATCTCCGCCGCGGCCTTGTTGGTGAAGGTGATGGCGAGGATCTGGCTCGGCCAGGCCTCGCGGCTCTCCAGCAGACTGGCGATGCGGCGGGTGAGCACGCTGGTCTTCCCGGATCCGGCGCCCGCGATGATCAGCAGCGCCGGTCCGCGGTACAGCACGGCCTCGCGTTGCTGGGGGTTGAGCCCTTCGAGCAGTGGACTCTCTCGGTCCCGCGGAGCCGCTCCGTCCAGGATGATGGGCACCGCGGAGGGGACCTGGCGGGCGGGCGTGTGGTCCGGGTCGAAGAGGGTCGTCATATCGCTCCCAATTCTAGGTGCTGCGTCTGACACCGCCCCGGTGCGGGGCAGCGCCCCGGTCAGTCCTCCGCGGCCAGCTCGTCCCGCACGAGCACCGCCAGGTCGGGGTGGTCGGCGAAGACCCCGTCGATCCCGGTGCCGAGGATGGTGCGGAACTCGGCCTGCCAGTTTCCGAAGTCGGCCCGCAGCCGCCCACGGCGGAACGTCTTCGCAAGGTACCGGTTCTCCGGGCGCAGCGTCCAGCAGTAGATCTCCAGGTCCGCGGCGTGCGCGGCGTCGACCAGGTCGGAGGCGCCGGAGACGTGACCATCGGCATCCGTGGCCAGGATGAGGGATTTGGGCACGCTGATCCCGTCGACCGTGCCGCTCAGCCCGTAGAGCCCGGTGTCGGAGAGGTAGTCGGCGTAGTGGGGCGCTTTCGGCCCGAGCAGCGCGACCTCGTCGGCGGGTTTGCCGCGCGCCTCGAGCAGGAAGACACGCTTGCCGTAGATGCCGCGCGCGTAGACCTTGTCGAGGAGGCTGCGCTCGAAGCTCTCGATGGTGAGGCGGCCGTCGCCGGCGTTCCAACCGGCGTCGTTGACCTCGGCGGCGAACAGCTCGTCGAGCGGAAGCCCGATCGACTCGAAGTAGGTGGCGTGCTTGAGCTCGGCGACGACGCCGATGGGCCGGCGCACCCGTCCGGACAGCCGGTCCATCAGCTTGAACACGTCCCGCAGGCGCAGCAGGGGGAACCGGTCGTCGAAGGTGGCGCTTGCCTTCCGCACCTCGGGCAGGCGCTCCCGGGCGCGCAGGGTGCGCAGCTCGGCCCAGGTGAAGTCCTCGGTGAACCAGCCGGTGAGCCGGATGCCGTCGATCACCTTGGTCGCCCGGCGGCCGGCGAACTCGGGGTGCGCTGCGACATTCGTCGTCGCCCCGATCTCGTTCTCGTGGCGCACCACCAGTACACCGTCGCGGGTGGCGACGATGTCAGGCTCGACCGCGTCCGCGCCGAGAGCGACGGCCAGTTCGTAGGCGGAACGGGTGTGCTCTGGTCGGTAACCGCTCGCCCCGCGGTGACCGATCACAATCGGCTGCATTTGCCAACCCTACGCGTGCAACTGCCAGAATCGAGGCGATGACACCCTGGACCGTTCCACCGACCCGCCTGCACCGGTGGGGCAGCTACCGCGCCCGCTACGCGACCGGACTGACGCTGGTCGTGCTCGGGGTGCTTGCCACGAACTTCACCAGTACCTACAGCCTGTTCTTCCTGGCCATCGGCCCGCCCCTGCACGTGCTGGGCTGGCTGATTCTGCCGGGGGCCCTGTGGCGGCGGCTCACGGTTCTGGTTCCGGCCCTGCTGTGCAGCATCCTGCTGCTGGGCGGAGCCGATTTCAACGGTGTCTTCGCCGTGCTTCTGGCCTGCTGGCTGCTCGTGCGGCACCGCCCGTGGTTGAGCTACCTGGCCCTGATCCCGTCGATCACGATGAGTTTCCTGCTCAAGGACGCGCTGAACAATTACGACCAGAACTGGGTCGGTTATCTAATCGGTTTCATCACCACGGCGGCCTCCTCCTGGCTCGCCTGGTGGCTGGCCGGCTGGTCGGCGGGGCGCCGCCCCCGGTCACCGCGAGTCGCAAACCTGAATACGGCGGATCCCCAGCAGATCTGAATAGAATCTAGGAACTGTCCAGCACTTACCGGTGTTGGCTCCGCTACCTACCCACTTGATTGTGAGCTTCGGCAACCATGGCATCTTCCAACCCCGCATTCTCCCGAAACGCCGCGTTCGGCGCTCCTGGCGCCACTGCAGGTGGCAAGGTGCTCTCCGACAGCGACCTGCAGGGCATGTTCAACGCTCCCTCCGCCGGTTCACAGGACACCGACCGGATGAGCTACGACGACACCATCCGCAAGACGGTGCTCAGCTTCGCCTTGCTGCTGGTGACCGCAGCCATCGGCTGGCTGGTCACCCCGGTGACGATGCTGCCGCTCATCGTCGGCGCGATCGCGGGTCTGGTCCTCGGACTGGTCAACGCGTTCAAAAAGGAGCCGTCGCCGCCCCTGATCCTCGCGTACGCCGCGGCCCAGGGCCTCTTCGTCGGTGGCATCTCGATCGTCTTCGAGCAGCTCTACCCGGGTGTCGTCACCCAGGCCGTGCTCGCCACACTCGTCGTCGTCGGCGTCACGCTGGCCCTCTTCGCCAGCGGCAAGATCCGCGCCTCCAAGAAGGCCACCAAGGTCTTCATGATCGCCATGATCGGCTACGGCGTGTTCTCGCTGATCAACTTCGGCATGATGGTCTTCGGCGCGACCGACAACGCGTTCGGTCTTCGCAGCGCCGAGATCTTCGGCATCCCGATCGGCCTCCTGATCGGCGTCCTCGCCGTGATCATGGCCGCGTACTCGCTGGTGCTCGACTTCGACTTCATCCAGCGCGGCGTCAACAACCGAATCCCCCGCAAGTACGGCTGGACCGGCGCCTTCGGCATCATGCTCACCGTCGTCTGGCTCTACGTCGAGATGCTCCGCATCTTCGCCATCGCCCGCGAGTAGTACCCACCCCGCCGCACGACCGCACGCAGAAAGGGCCGCCCCATCGGGGTGGCCCTTTCTGCGTCCTCACCCCCAAAGTTGCTTGTCCCTCAGCGATCGCGAGGCGGGGAGAGGGCGTGTCGCGGGGTGTCGCGTTATGGGCGGCGGATGCCGGCCCCGGAGCGAAGCGGAGGGTCCGGCATCCGCCGCCCATTGTTTGAGCTGAGGAGCGACACGCTCACTCCCCGCGTCACAACCGGGAGTATTCCCCTACTCCCATTCGATGGTCCCCGGCGGCTTGGACGTGACGTCGAGCACGACGCGGTTCACCCCGTCCACCTCGTTCGTGATCCGGTTCGAGATCCGCGCCAGCAGGTCGTACGGCAGGCGGGTCCAGTCGGCCGTCATGGCGTCTTCCGACGACACCGGGCGCAACACGATCGGGTGCCCGTAGGTGCGGCCGTCACCCTGCACGCCCACGGACCGCACGTCGGCGAGCAGCACCACCGGGCACTGCCAGATCTCACGGTCGAGGCCCGCGGCGCTCAGCTCGGCGCGCACGATCGCATCCGCGTGGCGAAGCAGGTCGAGCCGGTCCTGGGTGATCGAGCCCACGATGCGGATGCCGAGGCCGGGTCCGGGGAACGGCTGGCGCTGCACGATCTCGGCCGGCAGTCCCAGCTCGGCGCCGATCGCGCGCACTTCGTCTTTGAACAGGGTGCGCAGCGGTTCGATCAATTCGAACTGCAGGTCTTCCGGCAGGCCCCCGACGTTGTGGTGGCTCTTGATGTTGGCGGTGCCGCTGCCGCCGCCGGACTCGACGACGTCCGGGTACAGGGTGCCCTGCACGAGGAAGCGGATCGGGTCTTCATTCGTTGCCGCCGCTTCCTTGATCAATTCGGCCTGAGCCTGCTCGAAGGTGCGGATGAACTCACGACCGATGATCTTGCGCTTGGTCTCCGGGTCGCTGACGCCCTCCAGCGCGGTCAGGAACCGCTCACGCACATCGACGGTGACCAGACGCACGCCGGTGGCCTTGACGAAGTCTTCCTCGACCTGACGGCGCTCGTCCTGGCGGAGCAGGCCGTGGTCGACGAACACGCAGACGAGCTGGTCGCCGATGGCCTTGTGCACGAGGGCAGCGGCCACGGCGGAATCGACTCCGCCGGAAAGCCCGCAGATGACCTTGCCGGTGCCGACCTGGGCCTGGATGCGGGCCACCTGTTCGGCGATGACGTTGCCGCTGTTCCAGTCGGCGGGGATGCCGGCGGCGCGGTGCAGGAAGTTCTCGAGCACGTTCTGGCCGAATTCGGAGTGCTTGACCTCGGGGTGCCACTGCACGCCGTAGAGCCGGCGCGTATCGTTCGCGAAGGCGGCGACCGGGGTGGAGCTCGTGGACGCGAGCACCGAGAAGCCGGCGGGGGCTTTCGACACGGAGTCACCGTGGCTCATCCACGCCGTCTGCTCGGCCGGCTGCCCGGCCAGCAGCGCGTTGCCGCTGTCGGTGACTCTGACCGGGGTCGCGCCGTACTCGCTCCGGCCAGTGCGGGCCACCTCGCCGCCAAGGGTCGTGGCCATCACCTGAAAGCCGTAGCAGATGCCCAGGATCGGGATGCCCAGGTCGAAGATGTCCGGGTCGAAGGTGGGGGCACCCTCGGCGTAGACGCTGGACGGCCCGCCGCTGAGCACGATGCCGAGCGGGTTCTTCTCCGCGACCTCGGCCGCGGTGATCGAATGGGCCACGATCTCGGAGTAGACGGATGCCTCGCGCACCCGGCGCGCGATCAGCTGCGCGTACTGGGCACCGAAGTCGACCACCAGAACGGGGCGGGCACCGGTCGAGGCGCTCACAGCGGCGCTCACGAGCGGGCCTCGGCCCCAGCGGCAGCGGCAGCGGCAGCCGAGTCGGCGTGCGTCGCCAGGAAGGCGTTGACCTCGCGCGCGACGCGCACCTCGAGGAAGAAGGACAGGGTAGGAATGATGCCTCCGAGTGCGATCAGCAGAAACTTGGGGAATGACCAGCGCATCAGGCTCCAGAGCTGGAAGTCACTGAACAGGTAGAGCACGTACAGCCAGCCGTGCACGATCAGGATGCCGGTGCTCAGGTTGAATGCGGTCACCGAGTCCCGGGCGACGAGGGCGATGATCCCGTTCGGGCCGCCGACTTCGATTTCGAGCTGCAGCACGAACTTCAGGAAGACCTCGACGCAGAGCAGCAGCAGGAAGACACCGGTGATGACCGAGGAAACCTTGTAGAGCCGGAGCGCACCGGGGATTTTGGGGATGTCGGCAGGCTTGGGGTCAAGTGGCATGGGCCAATTCTAGACGGCCTCCGTCGCGTCGATGGCGGCCTGCTCCTGCTGACGCTCCCAGTCGTCCCGAACCAGGCGGTACCAGAGGAACACCGCGAAGCCGGCGAAGACTGCCCACTCGAGGGCGTAGAAGATGTTCAGCCAGTTGACCGATGCGTCGTTGCCGGGCACGGGCGAGTCGATCACGGTGAGGTTCGCGGCAGCACCCGTGTCGACGATGTAGCCGGCGTAGACGGACTGGTCGGTGAAGTCCGCCCACCGGTTGATCAGCGCGGCGGTGGAGACCGTGGTCTGGGTGCGCGGGTCGCTGTCCTCGTCCGGCACGACGGGAGCCTCGGAGGGAACGAAGCGGCCCGTCACGGTCTGCTGCTGCGCGGCGGCCTGCGCCGAGAGCGCCTCGATCGCCGACCTGGCCTCCTCCTCGGTTGCGGCCCAGCCGCGAGCCACGGCGATGGTGGAGACGGGCACGGATGCCGTTTCCACCGTCGACAAGCGGCTCACTACCCAGAAACCGCTGTCGCCCCCGTTGAGGCGTTCGCTGATCAGCGCGTCGTCCCCCGGCACGAAGGAGCCGTCCACGGTGACCAGCTGGCCGGTCGCTGACTCGCGCGGCGGCCCGTCCGGCGACACCGCCTCGTGGAGCGGCTGCACGGTCTCGGTGCTGCGCTCCACGACTTCGCCGGACGCGATGGCGCGTTCGAGCTGCCACCGGCCGAGCAGGGCGAAGGCCGCGGCGATCGCGAGCGCCAGCAGCAGCGCGATCAGCCAGCGCGGCCGGAGCATGGTTGTGATCATGAGTAGTCCCCTGAAGCGGTGTCACGCGCTGGCTTGTCGACCGGGCCGGTTTCGGCCGGGCGCCGGCCGGAGATGAAGTCGAGCATGGAGTCCGGGGCCGCGGACGCCGGTCCGTCGGCCGCGGCGGCATCTGCCTCCGAGTCGGCGGTCGCGTCGGCAGGCGCCATGGCCGACCCCGCGCCGGGTGCCGCGGCGGTCGGGCGCTGGCGGTGGTCGGCGAGGAGACGGTCGGCGGCGCGTTGAGCATCCGTGCCGGTGTCGGCGGCGGTGGCCGCCTCGACCAGGGCGATTTCCTCCGCCAGCATCACGTCGTGGGCGCGTTTCCGTGCCGGGACGGCTTTCCGGCGTCGCCGCAGGGCCGCGCCGATCTTCTCGGAGTTCGCCGCGAAGAGCGGCCCCAGGATCGCCATCGTGAGCACGTAGAGGCCTGCGAAGGGCTGCAGCCGCTGATCGAGACCAGCGGTCACCGACAGGGTTGCCAGGATCAGCGTGAACTCGCCGCGGTTGACGAAGATGGCCGCGGTGTTGAGTCCCTCCCGCGGGCCCATGCCGTGCAGTTTCGCCATCAGCATTCCGGAGATCAGGCTGAGCACGAAGGTCATGCCGACGGCCGCGAACACGATGGTGATCACCGACCCGAATTCGGCCACGTTCAGCGCGAGGCCGAAGTTGAGGAAGAAGAAAGCCCCGAACACGTCGCGCAGGGGTACGGCGACGCGCTCGATCCGGCCGCGGTACGTGCTCGCGCCGAGCACCACCCCGATCAGGAAGGCCCCGATCGCATCCGTCACGCCGATGATCTCACCGATCCCGGCAAAGAGCACGGCGAGCCCGAAGAAGAGGATGGTGAACAGTTCGTCGTCCTTGGTGCGCATCAGCCGGGAGACGACTTTAGCGCCCCAGCGGGCCACCGAGAACATCACGACGAGAAAGAGGAAGGCGATGCTCAGTTGCAGCACGATCGGCCAGGCCTCGGTCTTGCCGCTGAGCACGACGGAGACGATCGCCAGGTAGACCGCGATGAAGATGTCGCCGACGACGGTCACGCCGAGGATCATCGGAGTTTCCTTGTTGGCAAGCCGGCGCAGTTCAATCAGGAGCTTGGTGATGATGGCGCTCGAGGAGGTGCCGGTCATTCCGGCGATCACAAGGGCCTCCCGGCTGCCCCAGCCGACCATCAGGCCGAACGCGAAGCCGACTCCCATGTTGATCAGAACGTAGGAGCCGCCGGAAATCAGGAGTTTTCCGGCGTCGCCGAAGAACGCCTCCTGGTCGAATTCGAGGCCAAGGCTGAACAGGAGCAGGATCAGCCCGAAAATGGCGATCAGTTCGATGTCCGCCGACTGGAAGTCCAGCGGGAACCAGCCGGTGTTCGGGCTGGCCAGGAGCCCGACAATCATGTAGATGGGGATGGACGGCAGCCCGATCAGCTTTCCGGCACGACCGAGGAGATAGGCAACGACGAGCAGGATGCCAAGAGTGATGAGGTCTTCGCCGAGTTGCATGTACTAGCCCCCGGGCGGCGCGTCGACGGACTTGGCCTTAACCTCGCCGGTGCGGAAGAAGGCGAAGGCCTTCGCGACCTTCTCGGGCGAGCCGGCGACGACGAGCGTGTCGCCGGGGAAGACACGGAAGTCGTGGGCGGGCGCCGGGTTCGCGGACTCCCCGCGGACGACGGCCACGACCGTCAGACCGGCTATGCCGCGGTCGGCGGGGTTGCCGAGCGCCTGGCCGGCGATGTGGTCTTCGTAGTCGACGGTGAACCAGTCGATGCTGAGGCCGGGGATCTGGTCGAGTGCGGTGAGCGACTCGGTGATCTGGGTGCCGCCGAGAAGCTCGGCGAGTGTGTGCGCTTCGTCTTCGTTCAGCCGCAGGGACACCTTGGCGGCGTCGGGGCCGCCCTCGTCGTCCGCGAAGGTGATGAGGTCGCTGTGCCCCGAGCGGTGGGCGATGACGCCCACTTTGCCGCCGTCATCCGTGATGAAGGTGTGCAGCACTCCCACCCCGGGAAGTTTGACCCGCCGAACGTCAACCATGGTGCAACTCCTGAGGTTTGTGGGCAGTCAGCCCAGTCTACCGGAGCGAGTTTGCGTGCCTCCCGCCCGCTGTCGCGCCGCCAGCCCCGCGGCCCCGCGGCCCGCCGCCGCGCCGCCGCGCC
>NZ_SOGE01000015.1:0-42409 GCF_004402575.1 Cryobacterium sp. TMT2-4
ACGCCCTCATCGCCCTCGCCATGCTCAGCCTCGGCGGCCACAAACCAGTGCTCCCCGGCCGGGTTTAACCCACAGAAGCAGCAGGAGAGCCGAGATTTTGCCCAAAACAGCCCGAAATACTTTGCAAAAGCAGTCTTAAACGAGATTCTCCGTCGAATTCGTTCGACGCTGTGAGCGATGCAACCGATCGATCCGGACTCACTCAGCCGGCCCCTCCCCAACCCGGCCGGCCGTCATCCCGGGACCGATGCCGGCGCGCGCGGTGGCGCCTGCCCCGGAGTGATGGACTGATGCGGTGATCCGAGCCGATGTCCCGCTGACCCTCCCCACCCGCCCGGCCGACCTGCCGCCGCCTGGCTTCCCACTCATCGCGAGCGTGGCGCCGCTGGCCGCGGCCGGGGCAATCTGGCTGATCACGGGCTCAGCTTTCGTGCTGATCTTCGCGGTGCTCGGCCCGGTCATCGCCGTGGCCGGCATGCTCGACGCGCGGCGCACGGGCCGCCGCACCCGGCGTACCAACGCTCTCGACCAGGGGCAGGCACTGGCGACACTGCGGGCCGAGGTGGCCCTGCGCCATGAGGAGCTGCTTCGCGCGCACTGGCGGCGCACGCCCTCGGCCAACAGCATCGTCGCCGCCCCGCACGCCGCCATCCGTTGGACCGGTTCGGGAGCAGACGTGAGCCTGGGCTCCGGTGCGGTGCCCAGCGGGCTACGCCTCGACGGTGGCGCCGCTTCCGACGAGCATCGCGACGTGCGCGACTGGGCGGCCACGCTCACCGAGGCACCGATCGACGCTGATGCCGGCGGTGGTATCGGCATCGTCGGACCGCTGTCGCTCGGGCAGGCGCTGGCCCGCGGGCTGCTGGTGCAGCTGGCCTGCTCCTTGGCTCCAGACCAGGTCGGACTCACCGTGCCTGATCGCGGTTGGGAATGGGCGGTCGCCCTCCCGCATGACACCGGGCAGTCCTGCGCCCGCCGCCTCGTGATCTGCCAGGCGCCGTCGGGCGGGGCACCCCTGGGCGGGGCACCCAAAGGGTCGGGGTTGGTCGTCGCCCTGGCCGGCACTCTTGCCGAATTGCCGTGGGGCTGCGACACCATCGTGCGGGTGCAGGGTCCCGGCCGGGCTGAGGTGCTGCGCTCCAGCGTGCACGCCTGGGGGAGTGGCTTCCGGCCCGAGCTGATTACCGTCGAACAGGCGATCGTGGTCGCCCGCGTGCTAAGCGCCCGGGCCTCGGCGGCTGGATTGGTCCAGAATGCGCGGCGAGTCCCCGCATCCGTTGCCCTTGGTGAGCTCTCTGGCTTCCAGCCCGGGTATCGGGCACCGCATGGGCAGCCCCAATCGCCGAACCTCCGTTGCGTCATCGGGGTGGGAGAAGCGGGGGAGGTGTCGCTCGACCTGGTCGGGGCAGGGCCGCACGCGGTCGTCGGCGGCACGACCGGCAGCGGCAAAAGCGAACTGCTGGTGACCTGGGTGGCGGCGATGGCGGCGGCGGCCGGCCCCGACGAGGTGACGTTCCTCCTGGTCGATTTCAAGGGTGGGGCCGCGTTCGCCCCGCTCTGCGCCCTTCCCCACTGCGTGGGTTTGATCACCGACCTGGACGTGCACCAGGCCGCCCGGGCGCTGGCCAGCCTGGCCGCCGAGCTGCGGTATCGCGAACGCGTACTCGGGCGTGCCGGCGCGCGTGACATCGTGGACCTGCGGAGGCAGGATGCCGGCGGGGCGCTTCCGCGGCTCGTGATCGTGGTCGACGAATTCGCGACCATGCTCACCGCATTCCCCGACCTGCACGCTCTGTTCGTCGACATAGCCGCGCGGGGCCGGTCGCTGGGCGTGCACCTGATCCTCTGCACCCAGCGGCCCACCGGTGTGGTGCGTGACGCCCTGCTCGCCAACTGCACGCTGCGGGTGTCGCTGCGGGTGAACAACCGCGCCGACAGCGTGGCGGTGCTGGGCACGGATGCGGCCGCGGCCCTCGGCGCGGACCAAGCCGGCCGCTGCCTGATCGCCGCGGACTCCTCGGGGCCCGTGCTCTGCCAGGTGGCGACGACCTCGCCGCGCGAGATCCGCTCCCTCGCAGTCGCGGATGCCGATGCGCCGAACCCTCGGCGCCCCTGGCTCGACCTGCTGCCTCAGACGGTAAGCCGCGAGGACCTCCTCGCCCTCGTCGCGGGCGGAACGGCGGCCGACGAGAGTGCGTTCGGCGGCGCCGCGGTGGCGGCCGGGCACGACCGTGCCGTTCCCGACGCTCGTGCCGCGCCCGGCGGTCTGCTGGGCTTGCTCGACGAGCCGGAACTGCAGCGCTACCGGGTGGCCCGCTACGAGCCGATCGCCGAGGGCAGCCTGCTCGTGATCGGCGGTCCCCGCTCGGGCAAGTCAACTGCGCTTGCGTCGGTCGCGGCGGGGTTCGCGCCCTTTGGAGATGCCGTGCTGCTCGGAGCGGACGTCGAGGCGGTGTGGGACTGCCTCGTCAAGGCGCGCCAATGCCTCGACGCCGGCGGGAGTCCGGCTGCCAGGCTGCTGCTTCTCGACGACTTCGATAGCGTGCATGCCCGCTGGGACCAGGAGCACCGTCCGGCGGCCCTCGAACTGCTCGCCGGGCTGCTCCGCGACGGCGCGGAGGGCGGCCTGCGGATCGTCATCGCCGCGCAAAGGCTCACCGGATCGCTGCAGTCCCTGCCTGCCCTGTGTCAGAGACGGCTGGTGCTGCGCCTGCCCGATGTCGCCGAGCACGTCGCGGCCGGAGGAGTGGCTGCCCTGTTCGACGACCGCCTTCCGCCCGGCGGCGGGAGCTGGCAGGACCATCGCATCCAGCTCCTCGCGCCGGAGCAGAGCGGTGCAATCCCGGATGTCGCGGCGCAGCGGGACATCGAGCCACGCACGGATGCCGCCGCGCTCCTGGGGCGGCCCGGGCAGACCCTTCTCGTCGTGTCGGACTCGCCGTCCCGCTCGGCCGCAGTGCTGGGAACGGTCCCCGGCGCGCGGGTCGTCGACCTCGCGGCGGTGTCCCACGGCGAGCTGGCGGAGGCCGCGCAGGCAGGCGCATCGCTCCGGCTGAGCGAGTCACAATCAGGCACCGCCTTCGTCGGAGACGTGGACGCGTGGCAGGCGCAGTGGTCCCTGCTGGGTGCCCTGCGCCCGCACGCGGACCTGGTCTTCGACGGCTGCAGCCTGGCCGACTACCGGGCCATCAGCCGACGCCGGGACCTGCCTCCGCCGTTGGCACCCAACCGAGGTCGGGTGTGGGTACTGCGCCCGGACGGCGCCGTGCACCGGGCCACGCTGCGGGCCCAGGTCGTGTAGCCGCCGGCCGCGAAGTCCCGGGGCGAAGTCCCGCAGCACAGTCCCGCAGCACAGTTCAGCGGTGCCGGCCCCGCCGCCGTCCCGCCGTGGATCAGGCCAGCGCGTCCACCAGACCGCGGAGCGGCAGCGAGTGCGCACTCGCGACCGGGCCGCTGGTGATGAGGCCGCCGACCGTGGACAGGCCGAAAGCGAGCGCGGCATCCGTTCGGAGCGCGTCCTTCCAGCCTCGGTTCGCGATCAGCCGAACATAGGGAAGCGTGGCGTTGGTGAGCGCATAGGTGGACGTGCTCGGCACGGCCCCGGGCATGTTCGCCACGCAGTAGAACAGGGACTGATGCACAGTGAACGTCGGATCGGCGTGCGTCGTCGGGTGGGAGTCGGCGAAGCAGCCGCCCTGATCCACAGCGATGTCCACGAGCACGCTGCCCGGCTTCATCCGGGACACGAGCTCGTTGCTGACCAGCTTGGGGGCCCTGGCCCCGGGGATCAGGACCGATCCGATCACCAGGTCGGACAACACCAGCGCCCGGTCGATCTCGTAGCTGTTCGAGGCGATGGTCTGCACCCGCCCGTAGTACAGCGCGTCGATTTCGCGCAGGCGGAACAGGTTGGTGTCGAGCACGGTCACCTGGGCGCCGAGCCCGAGGGCGACCTGCATGGCTGCCGTGCCGGCCACACCGCCGCCGAGCACGGTGACCCGAGCCGGATGCGTTCCGGGCACCCCGGGCACGAGCAGGCCCGGTCCGCCGTTGGGCTTGAGCATCGCGTTGGCGCCGACGATGGGTGCCAGGCGGCCCGCAACCTCGCTCATCGGCGCGAGCAGCGGCAGCGCCCGCGTCGGCAGCTGCACGGTCTCGTAGGCGATCGAGGTGACACCGCCCTCCAGCAGCGCACGGGTCAGGGCTGGTTCCGCGGCCAGGTGCAGGTAGGTGAACAGCAGCAGATCGGGGCGAAAATAACCGTACTCGCTGGCCACGGGCTCCTTCACCTTGAGCAGCAGGTCGGCGGCAGCCCAGGTTGACGCGGCATCCGGCATGATCGTCGCGCCCGCCGCCGCATAGCTCTCGTCGCTGAGCCCGGAGCCGAGCCCGGCCCCCGTTTCGATCAACACCTCGTGCCCGTGCGCCACGAGGTCGTGTACGCCGGCCGGGGTGATCGCCACCCGGAACTCGTTGTTCTTGATTTCTGCCGGAACTGCGACCTTCATGGCGCTCCCTTGTCTACCGAATTCGACGGAGATTTTGATTCAAAAACCGTTTTTGGGGCCAAAAACGGCCTTTATGGTGAAAATCTCCGTCAAATTGGTTCAAACCCTCAGCGGTGGACCTCCGGGCGGTGGACCACTCTGGCCTGAGCGAAATCCTACCGCCGCCGAACAGCTCATTTCGATTGAGAGTGTCGCCATAGAGTGCTGATTTCGTGCGTGATCTGACCAGAAATTAACGATTCGGTCACTCTTGGGTGCGCAGGGGGCGCTCCTGTGCAAGTATCTAGCAACTCGCAATGAAAGCTGTGAGAGCTCATCCGCTGAGAAGTGCAAGGAGACCCGACCATGAAGCCCAGGCCGTTGCCCGCAGATCCCATGATCGCTCAGCTGGTCCGTCAGGCCCGGGCGACCACGATGGGGCGCCGCGCTCTGCTCGCCGGAGCCGGTGGAGGGGCCGCAGCCCTGGCGCTCGCCGCATGCTCGACCGGAGGGGCCACGAAGCCCACCGCCGCCCCCGACGAGTCCGACAGCAGCAAGCTCGTGCGCTGGGACAACTGGGCGCTCTACATCGACGTCGATGACGCCGGCGACTACCCCACACTGGATGCGTTCACGACCGAAACCGGCATCAAGGTCGAGTACACCGAGGCCGTCGACGACAACAACACCTACTACGGCAAGGTCAAGGACCAGCTCGCCCTCGGCCAGGACATCGGCGCCGACACCGTCTGCCTGACCGACTGGATGGTCGGCCGTTGGATCCGGTTCGGCTACACCCAGGAACTCGACCAGGCCAACATCCCCAACTTGAAAAACCTGCTCCCGTCCCTGAAAGACGTGGGCTTCGACCCCGGCCGCAAGATGAGCGTGCCGTGGCAGGGCGGGTTCGCCGGCATCTGCTGGAACAAGGAGAAACTTCCGAACGGCATCGCCTCGGTCGAGGACCTGTGGAGCTCCGACCTCAAGGGCCGGGTCGGCGTTCTGTCCGAGATGCGCGACACCATGGGACTGATCATGCTCGACATGGGTGTCGACATCGCGGGCGACTGGGGCGACGACGAGTTCTTCGCCGCGATCGACGTGCTGGAGAAACAGGTCGGCGACGGCCAGGTTCGCAACATCAAGGGCAATGCGTACAAGGAAGACCTCATCAACGAGGACACCCTCGCCGCCATCGTCTGGTCCGGCGACATCGTGCAGCTCAACGCCGAGAACGGGGACAAATGGGAGTTTGTGGTCCCCGACAAGGGCGGCACCCTCTGGAACGACAACTTTCTGGTGCCGATCGGCTCCACGCACAAGAAGAATGTCGAGAAACTCATCGACTACTACTACGACCCGGCCGTCGCCGCCGAGGTCGCCGCCTACGTGAACTACATCACCCCCGTCGCCGGCGCCAAGGAAGCCGCGATGGCGATCGACCCCGAGCTCGCGAACAACCAGCTGATCTTCCCGGACGACACGACCCTGGCCAAGGCTCGCGTCTTCCGCACCCTGACCGGCGCGGAGGAGCAAAAGTACGACGCCGCCTTCCAGGGCATCCTGCTGGGCTCGTAGGGATGGCCAACGGAGAATTCGCCAGCGCGGGGGCCGACCTGGAGCTGGTGGGTATCCAGAAGAGGTTCCCGGGCTTCACCGCTATCGAGCATCTCGACCTGAAGATCCCCGCGGGGTCGTTCTTCGCGCTGCTCGGCCCGTCCGGCTGCGGCAAGACCACGACCCTGCGCTTGGTGGCCGGCCTCGAGGAACCGACGGCCGGGCGCATCCTGATCGGGGGCACGGATGTGACGAACCAGAAATCCTTCCAGCGTCCGGTCAACACGGTGTTCCAGAGTTATGCCCTCTTCCCGCACATGACAGTGTTGGAGAACGTCGCCTTCGGGCTGCGCCGCCGGCGGATGGACGACCCGGTCGCCAAGGCTCACGAGGCGCTCCGCCTGGTGGAACTGGACCACCTCGCCGCCCGCCGCCCGCAACAGCTCTCCGGCGGACAGCAGCAGCGCGTGGCCCTCGCCCGCGCGATCGTCAACCGGCCGGCCCTGTTGCTGCTCGACGAGCCCCTCGGCGCGCTCGACCTGAAGCTGCGGCGCCAGATGCAGCTCGAGCTCAAGACCATCCAAGAGGAGGTCGGCCTCACGTTTCTGCACGTCACCCACGACCAGGAGGAGGCCATGACCATGGCCGATACCGTCGCGGTCATGAACAAGGGCCGGATCGAGCAGATGGGCGCCCCCGAGGAACTCTACGAGCTGCCGCGCACGGCGTTCGTCGCTAACTTCCTCGGCCAGTCGAACCTGTTCACCGGCCCCGTGGTCGGTAGCACGAGCGAGGCCATCTCCGTGGCCGTGGCCGGCCAGAAAATCGTGGTTCCGGCGGCGCGCGCGCACCGGCACACCGGCGAGGTCACGATCGGCGTCCGCCCGGAGAAGCTGACCCTGCACGTGACCGAGCCCGTCGCCGACGTCGCCCGCAACCTGATGGGTCCCGGCCGGGTGATCGACGTCTCGTTCAGCGGGGTCAGCACCCAGTACCTGGTCGAGGTCGTCGGCGTCGGCACCCTCATCGTCTTCGCGCAGAACATGGCGTTCGGCCCCGTCGCCCATGAGGGGTCCGAGGTCTGGCTGGACTGGAACATCGAACACGGCTTCGGGCTCGAGGACGACGCCTCGGCGGAGCCCCGTTTCGAGGCGGACGACAGCACCCGGAGCATCGCGACCCAGAAACGCTCCTCCCTGCTCACGGAGCTTGAGGGAGCCTAGGGTGGCGTTCGCGGCATTCTCCACCAGCACCACCGCGCCCGAACCGGCGCCGCGCCGGAAGAGCCCGATCGCGCTGCTCCTGCTGTTGCCGGGCATCCTCTACCTGGTGCTGTTCTTTCTGGCCCCCCTCGTCTCGCTGCTGCTGACGTCGTTCCAGGCCCCCTCGGAATTCGGCGACGTCGGCCAGTACTCCTACGCCTTCCGCTGGGAGAACTACGTCGACGTGATCACGGCCTACTGGCCGCACATCATGCGCTCCTTCGGCTACGCGCTGATCGCCACGCTGCTCGCCCTGGTGTTCAGCTACCCGCTGGCGTACTTCATCGGCGTGAAGGCGCGGCCCTGGCCGTTGCTGCAGAGCCTCATGCTGGTGCTGGTGATCGCCCCGTTCTTCATCAGCTTCCTGCTGCGTACCCTGGCCTGGAAGCAGCTCCTGTCCGACGAGTCGTTCGTGATCACCTCGCTCAAGGCTCTGTCGTTGCTGGCACCGGATGCCCATTTCACGGGCACTGCTTTCGCCGTCATCTTCGGGCTCACCTACAACTTCATCCCGTTCATGACCCTGCCGCTCTACACGACGCTCGAACGGCTCGACCTGCGCTACCTCGAGGCCGGTAGCGACCTCTACGCGCATCCGTTCGACGTGTTCCGCAAGATCACGATCCCGCTGTCGATGCCCGGCATCGTGGCCGGAACCCTGCTGACCTTCATCCCGGCGGCCGGCGACTACATCAACGCGAGCCGGGACTTCCTCGGCGGACCGGACACCCAGATGATCGGTAACGTGATCGAGGCCAACTTCCTGGTGCTGCAGAATTATCCGGCGGCGGCCGCGCTGTCGATCATCCTGATGTCGGTGATCCTGGTGATCGTGAGCGTCTACGTCAAACGGTCGGGCACGGAGGAGCTGCTGTGAAAATCTCCCTGGGCAAGTGGTTGCTGCCGCTTTACACGGTGCTGGCGCTGATCTTCCTGATGGTGCCGATCGTCTACACGTTCGTGTTCTCGTTCAACGACTCGCTCAAGTCCAACATCACCTGGCGCGGGTTCACCTTCGACAAGTGGCTGAACGTGTGCCAAGTGCAGAACGGCGCCGTCTGCGAGGCGTTCGGCAACAGCATCCTGATCGGCGTGGTGGCCACGGTGGCCGCGACCACGCTCGGCACCATGATCGCGATCGCCCTCGTGCGGTACCGGTTCCGGTTCCGGTCGCAGACGAGCCTGCTCCTGTTCCTGCCGATGGCCACGCCGGAAGTCGTGCTCGGCGCCGGCCTGGCCGCGCAGTTCCTGTCGCTCGGCGTTCCGAAGGACATGTCCACGATCATTCTGGCTCACACTATGTTCTGCATCAGCTTCGTGGTGGTGACGGTCAAGGCGCGTGTCGCGAGCCTCGACCCCGCGCTCGAGGAGGCCGGCCGGGACCTCTACGGCTCGGCAACCCAGGTGTTCGCGCGGATCACCTTTCCGCTCCTGCTGCCCGGCATCCTGGCGGCCGCGCTGCTCTCCTTCGCGCTGAGCTTCGATGACTTCATCATCACCAACTTCAACTCCGGCGCCGTCACCACGTTCCCCAAGTACATCTACGTGTCCGCCGCCCGGGGGATCCCGGCCGAGGCGAACGTGATCGCGTCGGCGGTGTTCATTTTCGCCCTGGTGATCGTGGTCACCGCCCAGGTATCCCGGGCGGCCAAGGAGAAACGGCTGGCAAAACTGGGCTGACTCCCGGCCCACGCCCTACACGTAGCTGGCGCGGATCTCCCCGACCGGGAGCCCGCCGCCCAGCACCATCAGGTGCAGCTCGGGCAGAATGGCCTCGACGTCGCTGTGTGCGATCGCACCGGAGTCCGCGAGCAGACGCAGGGCCACGATGGTGGTTGCCCGCAGGCTGCCGTCGAGAATCTTGAGGGCGACCGTCGTGCCGTTGGCGGCGGAGGCGACGCAGATGCCCTCCGCGCCGGTCTTCACGAACAGTCCGAGGCGGTCGATCACGACCGTGTCGGGCATGCCGGGTCCGGCGATGACCCAGCCGTTCTGCCGTATTGCCTCGCCGAGGAAGCCGGCCTCGCGGTAGATCGCGAACGGCGAGTTTGACTTGGACGTGGCGATGCGGGCGATGCCGCGTGCCAAAGCGGTGAGGGACAGCGCGTGAACCGGCGCGCCACATCCGTCGATGCCCGACGCCGACGGCCGCTCGCCGGTGAAGCGCTCCACCACGTCGAGAATGCGCTTCTGCAACGGATGCGCCGGCTCCAAGTATCCAGACAGCGCCCAGCCGTTCTGCTGGCAGGCCACGAGCATCGCGGCGTGCTTGCCCGAGCAGTTCATGTAGATCGGGGCCTTGGCGGCCCCCAGTCGCACCAGGGCGTCGCGGGTGGGGGAGTCGTCCGGCCAGGCCGCCGGGCAGGCGAGCGCCGTCTCGGGGATGCCGGCGCGGGCGAGGAGCCCGCGCACGAGGTCGGCGTGGCGCTGCGTTCCGGTGTGGCTGGCGGTCGCGATGGCGGCGTCTTCCCCGCGCAGGGTGACCCCGCTGGCCATCACGGCGATGGCCTGGAAGGGCTTCATCGACGACCGCGGAAAGATCGGGGTGGTCACATCGCCGAGGGCGCGTAGGACCGCGCCCTCGCTGGTGAGCACGACCGCGCTGCCGGCATGCCTCGATTCGATGAAGCCGCTGCGCTCGACCACGGCCAGTTCGACCGCATCGGGGACGAAGAACGTCTGCCCGGCGTGGATTGGCACCTCGAATGTCGTTGTCACGGTGTGTGCTTCGCGCCTAAAGCGCGGCGATGGCGTCGTCGATGACCGAGAGGGCATCGTTCAGGAGGGCATCACTCACGGCCAGGCTCGGGAGGAAGCGCAGCACGTTGCCGTAGGTTCCGGCGGTGAGCAGCAACACGCCGTGCTGGGCGGCGTAGGCGGCGATGGAGGACACTGCGGCGGCGTTCGGCGCCTTCTCCGTGTCACCGGTGCCCGGCTGCACGAGTTCGATGGCGATCATGGCGCCGCGACCGCGGATCTCGCCGATGATGTCGTACTTCTCCTTGAGAGAACCGAGGCCGGCGCGCAGGGTGTTCTCGATACGCACACCCTCGGCGAGCAGATCGCCTCGCTCAATCGACTCGAAGACCGCTATGGCCGCTGCGCAGGAGACCGGGTTACCGCCGAAGGTTCCGCCGAGGCCGCCGGGCTGCGAGGAATCCATGATCTCGGCGCGGCCGGTGACGGCGGCCAGCGGCATGCCGCCGGCGATGCCCTTGGCGGTGAGCACGAGGTCGGGGGTCCAGCCGAAGTGCTCGCTGGCGTAGTACTTGCCGGTGCGGGCCATGCCGCTCTGGATCTCGTCTGCGATCATGACGACGCCGTTCGCGGTGCACCAGGTCTGCAGGGCGTTGAAGTAGCCCTCGGCCGGAACCATGAAGCCACCCTCACCCTGGATGGGCTCGACGACCAGGCAAGCCAGGTCGGTGGGTCCGACGACCTTCTCGAGGTACGCGATCGTGCGCGCCGCGGCATCCGCCCCGCTCAGACCGTCGTGATACGGGTAGGAGCTGGGGGCGTGGTAGACATCGCTGGCGAGGGGGCCGTAGCCGGTGGCGTAGGGCATGGCCTTGTAGTTCATGGCCATGGTCAGCACCGTGCGACCGTGGTAAGCGTGGTCGAGCACGGCGACGGCGCGGCGGCCGGTATGCTTGCGGGCGATCTTGACACCGTTCTCGACGGCCTCGGCGCCCGAGTTGATCAGCACCGACTTCTTCGGCCAGGAGCCGGGGGTGTGCTCGGCGAGAAGCTCGCAGACGCGCACATACTCCTCGTAGGGCGTGATGGTGAAGAGGGTGTGGATGAAGTCCTGGGTCTGTTCGACGGCGGCCGCGACCACGCTGGTCTCGGTGTGGCCGATCGTGGTCACACCGATGCCGGCGCCCAGGTCGATGAACTGGTTGCCGTCGACGTCGACGAGGATGGCGCCGTTCGCCTTGGCGATGTAGACGGGCAAAGCGGATGCGACGCCGCCGGAGACGACGGCGAGCCTGCGCTGCTGGAGTTCTTTCGAGCGCGGACCCGGGATCGCGGTCACGATCTTGCGTTCCTGCGGCACGGTGTAAACCAGTGCGGCGGGGGTGGACGGGGAGGTCGAAGGCGTCAGCGTGTCAGTCATGATCTGACCAGTTTACCGATCGATGCGACGGGAGGCGCGGCGAATTGCTGCGACAATCGGTTCCCTGGCCGTGTTACGGCCCGTTGTCGGCCGCGAATCGGCCCGCAGAGCCGCGCAAATCGAAGGAGGCGCCGTGATCGGTGCACACCACCACTACGCCGTGAACATCGCCTGGACAGGCAACCGAGGCACCGGCACGAGCAGCTACCGGGACTACGGCCGGGATCACCTGATCACCGCCCCCGGCAAGGAGCCGATAAGTGCATCGGCCGATCCGACCTTCCACGGGGACGCCGACCGTTGGAACCCGGAGGAACTGCTGCTGGCCGCCCTCAGCGAATGCCACCTGATGAGCTACCTGCACGTCGCCGTGAAGCACGGCGTGCAGGTCGTCGACTATACCGACGACGCGACCGGGTCGATGGCCCAGACGACGGATGGTGGCGGCCACTTCACCGAGGTGACCCTGCGACCGCGCGTCACGGTTGCCGACCCCGGCCAGGTCGAACTCGCGCAGTCCCTGCACGCGGAGGCCGCCGGCCTCTGTTTCATCGGCGCATCCGTGAACTTCCCCGTCATTCACCAGCCGCAGACGGTGG
The DNA here is from genome assembly GCF_004402575.1 of Cryobacterium sp. TMT2-4. NCBI lineage: Bacteria > Bacillati > Actinomycetota > Actinomycetes > Micrococcales > Microbacteriaceae > Cryobacterium > Cryobacterium sp. TMT2-4. Next base: position 12,023 of record NZ_SOGE01000015.1, read on the forward strand.
CGCTCGCCGATACTGAGGTGTGACGCCGACCCGGTCACCGCAACGTGCGGTCGGTGGCCGTGCTCCCTGCGGCGGCGATCAGACGGCTTCCGCCGCACGCTCGCCGCCACCTACCCGGGGTTCTATCGGTGCTACGGGCCGGACAAGGCGGCGAGGGTTTCCTCGATAACGGAGGCGGCATCGTCGATCAGCGCCTCGGAGATGACGACCGACGGCATGATGCGCAGCACCGAGTCCCAGCTGCCGGCATCCAGCACGATGACGCCGTTGGTGGTCGCGTGCTTGATGATCGCGGTGAGAGCCTCGGGGTACGGTGTGTTCGTGCCCGGGTGAACGAGCTCCACCCCGAACATCGCACCCTTGCCGCGCACGTCGCCCACGACCGCGAACCGCTTCGGCCAGTCGCCGATGCGTGCCCAGAGGGCCTTCTCGACGCGCCGCGCCTCGCCGAGGAGGTCGTCTCGCTCGATCAGGTCGAAGACGGCGAGGGCGGCCGCGGTCGAGACCGGGTTGCCGCCGAAGGTTCCGCCGATGCCGCCGGGCTGCACAGAGTCCATGATGTCGGCGCGGCCGGTGACGGCGGCGAGCGGGAATCCGCCGGCGATGCCCTTGGCGGTGGTGACGAGGTCCGGCACCACGTTGTGGTGCTCGATGCCGTACCAGGCGCCGGTGCGGGCGATGCCGGCCTGGATCTCGTCGGAGACGAAGACGATGCCGTGCTCGGTGCAGAATTCGCTCAGGCGCTTGAAGAATCCGGGGGCGGGGATGACGATGCCGCCGTCGCCCTGGATCGGCTCGATGAAGAAGGCCGCGATCTCGGTGGCGCCGATGTGGGTGTTGATGTAGTCGATGGTCTTCTCGGCGGCTTCTTCGCCGGTCAGGCCGTCACGGTAGGGGTAGCTGGTCGGCACGCTGTAGATCTCGCCGGGGAACGGTCCCATTCCGGCGCGCTCGGGCCAGGGGCGGTAAGTCATCGCCATGGTCAGGTTGGTGCGACCGTGGAACGCGTGGTCGAGCGCAACGATGGCGCGCCGGCCGGTGAACTTGCGGGCGATCTTCACGGCGTTCTCGACGGCTTCCGCGCCGGTGTTCACCAGGATGGAGCGCTTCTCGAAGTCGCCGGGGGTGATCTCGGCGAGCTTCTCCGCGACGGCCACGTAGTTCTCGTACGGGGTGACGGTGAACAGGGTGTGGGTGAGCTTGGCGGCCTGCGCCGCGGCGGCCGCGGCCACCTCGTCGTTCGCGTGACCGATGGTGGTCACGCCGATGCCGCAGCCGAGGTCGATGATCTGGTTGCCGTCGACGTCGACGAGGATCGCTCCCGCTCCGTGATCCATATAGATGTTCGCCAGCGTGCCCGCACCGCGGGAAACCGCGCGCAGGCGGCGTTCCTGCAATTCGACCGACTTGGGGCCGGGAAGGGCGGTGACGAGCTTGCGCTCCTGGGGTACCGAATACGTGTCAGACATGACCCCAGCTTAGGTCGCGCCCGTTTCCGCGGTGTTTCCGGGCGACGGATGCTCGGCTCGGCCGGTCCGAAAGCGGCTAGACGCGTTCGCGCGGGAAGACCCGGTCGGCGATCTTTTGCAGGGTTCCCGAGGGCGGCGACTCGTTGTACCGGCCGGCCAATTCCTGACGGGACAGGGCGTGGATCGCGGCCATGATCTCGTCGGTCGCGCCGCGCCGTGCCTTGCCGGACTCGGCGGAACCGTGGCGGCTCAGGTCGAGGGGCTCGCCAAAGGTGACCGTGACCTTGCGGATGCGCGGGAATTTCGCTCCCACCGGCTGGATCTCCTGTGTGCCGATCAGCCCGACCGGAACCACGACGGCCCCCGTGGTGAGGGCGAGCCATGCCACGCCCGTGCGGCCCTTGTACAGGCGGCCGTCGAGGGAACGGGTTCCCTCCGGGTAGATCGCGAACGCGCTGTCGGATTCGAGGATGTTGCGGCCGGCGTCGAGAGCGTCCTGGGCGGCCTGCCCCGCGCCGCGTTCGACCCCGACCGCTCCGATCGAGGTGAAGAAGGTGCGCGAGACGAAACCCGTGAACCCGGTGCCGGTGAAGTAGGTGGACTTGGCCAGGAACTGCACGCGCCGAGGTGCGACCAGCGGAATCACGATGCTGTCGATGAACGACAGGTGGTTGCTGGCCAGGATGACGCGGCCGCTGCGCGGGATGTTATCCCGGCCGATGATGGTGGGGCGGAATACCAGCCGGGCGATCGGCGCCATGATGCCGTAACCGAGAAAGTAGACGAATCCGGGGCGCTTCGTGCGCTCCGATTCCTCCGCCGACAGGTCGACGGGAGTTGCATCCTGGGAATCTTCTTTGGAACCGGTCATCCTTGGACCCTACCGCCACGGCCCGCCCCGCCACGAAAGGCGGCGGCGCCACCTAAAATTGCAGGATGCGCAGACGAGTTGTAATTCTCGGGTCGACCGGCTCGATCGGAACCCAGGCCCTCGATGTGATCAAGGCCAACCCCACCCGGTTCGAGGTGGTCGGGCTCTCCGCCGGCAACAACAGGACGATGCTCGAGGCGCAGGCCGCCGAGTTCGAGGTCGAGCACACGGCGCTCGGCGCGGACGAGGCCGAAGAGCTCGTGCGCGACGTCGAGGCCGACGTGGTGCTCAACGGCATCACGGGCTCGGTGGGCCTCGGGCCGACTCTCGCCGCCCTGCGAGCCGGTCGCACGCTGGCCCTGGCCAACAAGGAATCGCTCATCGTCGGCGGCGACCTGGTGAAGTCGCTGGCGGCGCCGGGACAGATCGTGCCCGTCGACTCCGAGCACTCCGCCATCGCGCAGGCGCTCCGCTCGGGAACGGCCGGCGAGGTGCGACGCCTGGTGCTGACGGCATCCGGGGGCCCGTTCCGTGGCCGACGACGCGGGCAGCTCGCCGACGTCACGCCGGCCGAGGCGCTCGCGCACCCTACCTGGGAGATGGGGCTCGTCGTCACGACCAACTCGTCCACCCTCGTCAACAAGGGCCTCGAGGTGATCGAAGCGCACCTGCTCTTCGACGTGGAATACGAGCGCATCGATGTGGTCGTGCACCCGCAGTCCGTCGTGCACTCCATGGTGGAATTCATCGACGGATCGACGATCGCCCAGGCGTCCCCGCCGGATATGCGTCTGCCGATCTCGCTCGGGCTGGACTGGCCGAACCGCGTCGCGGCGGTCGGCACCCCGATCGACTGGACCATCCCGCAGGACTGGACCTTCGAGCCCCTCGACACGACGGCTTTCCCGGCCGTCGACCTGGCCAAGCAGGTCGGGCGCGCGGGCGGCACCTACCCCGCGGTGTTCAACGCGGCGAACGAGCAGGCCGTGGCAGCTTTCCACGCCGGCACCATCGGGTTTCTGGACATCGTCGACACCATCCAGCGTGTCGTCGAACGGCACGAGCAGGACGGCCCGCTCACACGCGAGTCGCTCGTCGGCGCCGAGGCGTGGGCCCGCGCCGCGGCGGACAAGCTCCTCGCCCGCTGAGAAAGCCGGCCACGCAGCTTAGGCCGTGTCGCCTGAGCTGCGGTAACTGTCCGCGGTGGCGGCGAGGGCATCCGGCCACGGGGTCTTGCCGACGCCGAGCTCGCGCTCGGTTTCGGCGGAATCGATGATGTACGGCACCCTGAGCTGATAGCTCGAGGCCCAGATCTCGTGCATCATCGGGTTCAGCGCGCCGAGCGATTTGAGCAGCCACTGCGGGTAGCCCGCCACCGTGCCGTGCGTGCCGTAGCGGCGGTTGAGCTGGGCGGCGATGTCGTCACGGGTGATGGCCGTGCTCGGCACATGCCAGAGGCGGCCCCAGTCGCCCCGGTAGTCGGCGGCGGCCACGAGAGTTGTCACGATGTCGGGCAGGTAGCTCCAGCTGTGCACGCGCCCGGGCCGGCCCACGACCCGGGCGGTCTTCGATTCCAGGATGGCTCTGAAGAACCGGTCGTCGAGATGCGCAGTGCCGACGACGCCCGGCCCGAAATAATCGCTCGCCCGCACCTCGACGGCCCGAATCTCGCCGCGGTCGTGCGCGTCCCTCACCCGGTGCCAGAGCTCCTTGCGCACGAGCCCCTTCGTCTCGGTGGTCGTTTCCGGCGAATGCTCGGTCATCGGCCCGGTCGGAGACCCGTACGGGTAGAGATTGCCCATCATCACCAGGCGGGCGCCGGTGACGGATGCCGCCGTCAGCGCCGCGTCGATGACCGGCGGCCACTGGGTGGGCCAGTCGGTGTACCGCGGGTTGATGCACAGAAAGATCGTCGACATGCCGGTTGCCGCCCGGGTGAAGGTCTGGGCGTCGCTCGCGTTCAGCACGACAGATTCTACCCCGGGTGCCGCCGCGCCGGAGCGTGTTCCGACGGTCACCTGGTCTCCTCGAATCATCAGACGCTCGGCGAGCGGTCGTCCGACCATGCCGGCGCCGACGATCAGTTGCTGGGGCATGTATCCTCCTGAATTGAGGCCGACGCTAGTCCTCGTCGTCGCAGCCGTCGTCGTTCTTCTTGCATTTACCGTCGTCCTTGTCGTTGCCGTTGTCAACGGACGTCGGGCTCGGGGCTGGAACCGGGGCCACGGTCGGCTCCGGCTTGCTCGCCTCGATCGCGGCGGTCAGGTCCGCGGACACCAGGTTGAGGGCTGACTGGATGTCGGCAGCACGGGCGGCGCTCACCCCGTCCGCCGCGGCCGCGGTCAGCAGGTCGGCCTGGACGGCCTCGAGCGAGGCCTGGGCGGCCTCGAAGTCGCCGGCCGCGGCGGCCGCTGTGACGTTCCGCACACCGGCCTGCAACTCGGTTGCGGTGCTCTGCTGCAGGTCGGGAGGTGTGCTCCCGCACCCGGTCAGGGTGGACGCGACGAGCGTGACCGCGGCCAGTGCGAGTGTTAGGCGGGCCCGAGGCATCATGGCGTCACGCTTTCCTGGAGTCGCTTCAGATTGGTGCCGAGGGAGCCGTCGACGGCCGGGTAGGTAGCGGCGGGCGTGGCCGGTTCAGCCACCCGCGGGGTGAAGACCACCACGGCGAGCAGAATGAGCGCGGCCAGGACTCCGAGCGAGGCGAGCACTCGGGGCCGGCGCCACGCGGGAGCGATGGTGGTGCCACGGGCGCTACCCGGGGACCGTTCCGCCGCGCGGCCCGGTGAGCGGGCCGGAGCGCCGGCCGGCGTCAGAAACTCGGTGGGGGAATCCGCGCCGGGTTTCGGGGCAGTGATGACCTTCGTGACGGCCAGAACCGCAGTCGGCTCGAGGGTCGCGGCCCTGAGGGCCGCGGTGGGCTCGAGGGTTTCGGTGGCGCCCAGGACGGCAGTGGGCTCCAACAGCTCGTTGGCGCCCAGATCGGCGGTGGGTTCCAGAAGCTCGGTGGCCCCCGGAGCCCCCATTGCCACGGTGACTGCGGTGACATCGGCGACGTTCTCCCCGCTGACCAGGCGTCGCAGCTGCACGGCTGCGTCACCCGCGCTGAGTCGGTCGGCCGGCTCGCGGATGGTCATGCCGCCCAGAACAGCGGCCCAGCGCTGGCCGAGATGGGCCGGGATGTGCGGCTGCCGCTGCAGCCTGGCCATTGCCGATTCGATCGCCGTTCCGGTGAAGGCGCGCTCGCCAGTGAGGCATTCGAGCAGCACGAGTCCGAGCGAGTAGACGTCGCTGGGCGGGCCGATGGTGTTGCCGAGTGCCTGTTCGGGGCTGAGGTAGCCGGCCGTGCCGAGCAGAGACCCGGTCGCCGTGAGGCGGGTCGCGTCGAAGAGACGGGCAATGCCGAAGTCGGCGAGTTTGGCATGCATGGCGCGGCCGGGGAAGCCCGACGGTGCGAGCAGCACGTTCGCGGGCTTGATGTCGCGGTGGATGATGCCCCGCGCGTGCACGTAGTGCAGCGCCTCCGCGAGGTCGGCGCCCATGGCTGCCACCTCGTCGGGGTGCAGGGCCCCGTCGGCGATCTTGCTGCGCAGGTCCGTGCCGTCCACGAGCTCCATCACGATGTAAGTGCGCGAGACTCCGTCGATCACGGCCGTGCCGGCGTCGAACAGGGTGACCAGGGCGAAGTGGTTGAGGCTCGCGAGCACCGTGACCTCGCCGCTCTGGCGCTCGGGCCCGGCGTCGTCGGCCGTGTCGAGACGGAACAGCTTCACGGCGACCGTACGCCCCAGAAAGAGGTCGGTGGCCCGGTAAACGGATGCCATCCCGCCCGTTCCGAGCAGAGCGTCGATACGAAAACGGTCGGCCAGGCTGATGCCGATGGGACCGACGGCGTGTGGCTTGGACAGAGGGAACCTCCTCGTGGATCCGTAAAGTCAAGCAAACCACACCTTGCAGGGGGAACAGCCAGCGCCCTCGCAGGGTGGAGTGGGTAATCTACGACTGTGGAAACCGTGCTGCTGTATATTCTGGGCGTTCTGATCGTCGTGGTCGGCCTTGCCCTGTCCATCGGCCTGCACGAGATCGGGCACCTGCTTCCCGCCAAGCTCTTCGGCGTCAAGGTCACCCAGTACATGATCGGTTTCGGGCCCACCCTATGGTCCCGTCGCAAGGGCGAGACCGAGTACGGCGTGAAGGCCATCCCGCTCGGCGGCTACATCGCCATGATCGGCATGTTCCCGCCCGCCAAAAAGGGCGGCAGAGTGCAGGCATCCAGCACTGGCTTCTTCAACCAGCTGGTGCAGGAGGGTGAACCGGAGAAGAAGCCCGGCGCCATGGCCACCATGGTCGACGACGCCCGCCAGTCCAGCGCCGACACCATCGGTGAGGGCGAGGAGCACCGCGCGTTCTACCGCCTGCCCGTCTTCAAGCGTGTCATCATCATGCTCGGCGGGCCCACGATGAATCTCCTCATCGCGGTCGTGCTCTTCGCCGTGCTCCTGATGGGCTTCGGAACGGCCCAGGCCAGCACCAGCGTCGGCAGCGTGTCCGAGTGCGTGCTGCCGGCCACGAGCACCCGGCAGACCTGCGAACCGACCGACGAGAAGGCGCCCGGCGCCGCGGCCGGCCTGCAGCCGGGCGACCGCCTGGTCAGCATGAACGGCACCCCGATCGACAGCTGGGACCAGTCCACCGAGATCATTCGCGAGTCGCCGGGCATCCCGCTTGCCACCGTCGTCGAACGCAACGGCACCCAGCAGACCCTGACCATCACCCCGAAACTCACCGAACGCTACGTGAGCGATGCCGACGGCGAGATCGAAGAGGATGCCGCCGGCGAGCCGAGGACTCAGGAGGTCGGCTTCGTCGGAATCGGCCCGGCTGGCGAGTTCGTGCCGCAGCCGGCGACCGCCGTGCTGCCCGCGGTGGGCGAGAACATCGGCGCGGTCGTGCACATGATCGCGAACCTGCCGCAGCGCATGATCGATATCGCCAACGCGGCCTTCGGACCGGGGGAGCGCGACCCCAACGGCCCGATCAGTGTGGTCGGGGTCGGCCGCGTCGCCGGCGAGATCGCCAGCATCGACGCCATCCCGGTGAACAGCAAGATCGCGAGCATGCTGGGGCTCCTGGCCTCGCTCAACGTGGCCCTGTTCGTGTTCAACCTGGTGCCGCTGATGCCGCTCGACGGCGGACACGTCGCCGGCGCGCTCTGGGAAGGGTTGCGGCGTCAGATCGCCAAGCTGTTCAGACGCCCCGACCCGGGCCCCGTCGACACGGCGAAACTGATGCCGCTCACCTTCGCCGTCGTGGTGGTGCTCGGCGCCATGAGCCTGCTGCTGATCTACGCGGACATCGTCAAACCGATCAACATCTTCGGCTGATCCGCGGCGCGTCCCGGCGCAGCTCCCCGCGGCTCTGCCCGGCGAGATTCGCCGAGATTCGCCGAAAATGCCGAGAGTCGCCGTTCCGCCAGGTCAACTGGGCAAAAACGGCGACTCTCGGCGTCTGCGAGCGGCGTCCGGTACGGGCGTTAGCGCGAGAGCAGCAGCGCCTCACCCTGGCCGCCGCCGCCGCAGAGGGCGACGGCGGCCTTACCGGTGCCGCGCCGGGCCAGCTCAAGCGCCGCGTGCAGCGCGAGGCGGCCGCCCGAGGCCCCGATCGGATGCCCGAGGGCGATCGCGCCGCCGTGGATGTTGACCTGCTCGGGGGAGAGGCCGAGCTCCCGGGTCGATTCGAGCGACACCGCGGCGAAGGCCTCATTGATCTCGACCAGGTCGAGCTCGTTGGCCGCCCAGCCCTGGCGCTCCAACGCGCGGTGGATCGCGTTCGCCGGCTGTGAGTGCAGCGAGTTGTCGGGTCCGGCGACCTGGCCGGAGGACTCCACCACCGCCAGCCAGCTGAGCTCATTGTCGTCGGCGAAGCGGCGGCTGCACAGCACGAGGGCGCTGGCACCGTCGCTCAGCGGCGACGAGTTGCCGGCCGTGACGGTGCCGTCCTCGGTGAAGGCCGGGCGCAGCCGGCCCAGCGTCTGCGTGGTGCTGTCGCCGCGCACACCCTCGTCCGTGGCGACCAGGAGCGGCTCGCCCTTCCGCTGCGGAACGCTGATCGGGGTGATCTCGTCGTCGAAGACGCCGTTCTCGACGGCGGCGGCGGCGCGCTGATGCGAGGCGGCCGCGATGGCATCCTGGTCCGCCCGAAGCAGGCCGAGCCGCCCGTTGACATGCTCGGTGGAAAGGCCCATAGAGAGGCCGTCGAAAGCATCCGTCAGCCCGTCGCTGGCGGCGTGGTCAAGCATGGTGACGCTGCCGTAGGCCCAGCCCGTGCGCGAGCCGGGCAGCAGGTGCGGGGCGTTCGACATCGATTCCTGGCCGCCGGCCACGACGACATCCGCTTCACCGAGACGGATGATCCGGGCCGCGTCGATCACGGCGGCCAACCCCGAGAGGCACACCTTGTTCAGTGTCATTGCCGGAACGTTCCACGGGATGCCGGCGCCGATCGCGCTCTGCCGGGCCGGGTTCTGGCCGGAGCCGGCCTGCAGGACCTGGCCCATAAGCACGAACTGCACCTGATCGGGTGTCACGCCGGCGCGGGCGAGCGCCCCGGTGATGGCAGCGGTTCCCAGCTGCACGGCGGTGAGGCCTGAGAGCTGCCCGTTCACCCGACCCTGCGGTGTGCGCGAGCCCGCGAGGATGACGACGTCGCTGCTGTTCACGGCACTGTGGTTCATAGCGGATCTCCTTCAGAAGACCGATCGGGCCGAGGGCCGATCGGGTAGGGGTGGCGATGCGTTCCGGCGGTGGCCCCGACCGTCGGGAGTCATCCGGCATCCGTTCAGATTTCGCCCGGTCTCGCCGCGTAAGCTGTCGCCGTGGCTGCAATCAACCTGGGAATGCCCAAAGTACCTGAAGTTCTCGCTCCGCGTCGCAAGACGCGTCAGATCAAGGTCGGCAAGGTACTCGTCGGCGGCGACGCGCGCGTGAGCGTGCAGTCGATGACGACGACACCGACCACGAACATCAACGCGACCCTGCAGCAGATTGCCGAGCTGACGGCATCCGGCTGCGACATCGTGCGCGTCGCCGTGCCCAGCCGCGACGACGCCGAGGTGCTGCCGATCATCGCGATGAAGAGCCAGATCCCGGTCATCGCCGACATCCACTTCCAGCCGAGCTACGTGTTCGCCGCGATCGACGCCGGCTGTGCCGCCGTGCGCGTCAACCCGGGAAACATCCGCAAGTTCGACGACCAGGTCGGCAAGATCGCCGCCGCGGCCAAAGCAGCCGGCGTCTCCCTCCGCATCGGCGTCAACGCCGGCTCGCTCGAGCCGAGCCTGCTGCAGAAGTACGGCAAGGCCACCCCGGAGGCGCTCGTCGAGAGCGCCGTCTGGGAAGCCAGCCTGTTCGAGGAACACGACTTCCACGACTTCAAGATCTCCGTCAAGCACAACGACCCGGTGATCATGGTCAAGGCCTACCGGCTGCTCGCCGAACGCGGCGACTGGCCCCTGCACCTCGGCGTCACCGAGGCCGGACCGTCGTTCCAAGGCACCATCAAGAGCGCCACGGCGTTCGGTATCCTGCTCGGCGAAGGCATCGGTGACACCATCCGGGTGTCGCTGAGCGCGCCCCCGGCCGAGGAGATCAAGGTGGGCCTGCAGATCCTGCAGTCGCTGAACCTGCGCGAGCGCAAGCTGGAGATCGTGTCCTGCCCGAGTTGCGGTCGCGCCCAAGTCGACGTGTACAAGCTCGCCAACGACGTCACCGACGGCCTCGAGGGCATGACCGTGCCGCTCCGGGTTGCCGTGATGGGTTGTGTCGTTAACGGACCGGGCGAGGCCCGCGACGCCGACCTCGGCGTGGCGTCGGGTAACGGCAAGGGCCAGATCTTTGTGCGCGGCGAGGTCATCAAGACCGTGCCGGAGTCGGAGATCGTCGCGACCCTGATCGAGGAGGCCAACCGGATGGCCGCCGAGATGCCGCCGAGCGAAGACTCCCTCGGCGCCCCCGTCGTGACGGTCGGCTCCAACTAGTCGAGATCCAACGAGTCCAGCGAGTCCCATTCGCTGGGTCGCGTCGCGTCGCGTCCGGGAGATCAGATCTCAGGCGCCGCGTGCATGACGTTCATCACAGGTGGAGCACCGTACCAGCGTTGAACCAATTCGACGGAGATTTTCACGTAGTGGGGACTTTTCGCGGGCTCTAGGGCCGATTCCGGCAGAATCTCCGTCGAATTCGTTCGGGAGAGGGAAACTGCCGGGGCTCTGATGGGAAGGACTCGTCGGCCGGAACGTGCGGTCATTCGGCGTCGCGGTGCGTCGCTGGGCCAGCCGCGCACACTCGTCATGGGCATCCGTTGTCACGTAAACGCGGGAATTTTTGAGACACACCGGTTTTGGCGCCGTATTGTGCGGCGTGTTGCGAAAATCTCCGAGGTTAGCGACCGGCCGCAACGGATGCCCGGGGCGGGGGCCTCCGCACGTCGGGTCGCCAGGTCTCGGCGAGCGCGACCGCCGCTGGCGCGACCGCCGCTGGTGCGACCGCCGCTGGCGGCACCTCGGTCAAGACGGTTCGCGGCGCGGGTTGTGGAATCCGGCGGACCGCGGAACAGGTGCCGGCGTCCACCGGGTGCGCCGCGACGTCTGTCCGCGCGCCGTAAAGTGGGTGAGTGCCTATTCGTATGTCCAACTACTTCCTCCGTACCCTCCGCGAAGACCCCTCGGACGCCGAGGTCACCAGCCACCGCCTGCTGGTGCGCGCCGGCTACATCCGCCGCCAAGCCCCCGGAATCTTCGCGTGGCTGCCGATCGGTCTGCGCGTCAAGGCCAAGATCGAGACGATCGTGCGCGAGGAGATGGCCGCGGCCGGCGCCTTCGAGGTGCACTTCCCGGCCCTGCTGCCGCGGGAACCCTACGAGATCACGGGCCGCTGGGACGAATACGGCGACGGCCTCTTCCGGCTCACGGACCGCAAGGGCAGCGACTTGCTCCTCGCCCCCACCCACGAAGAGGTCTTCACACTCCTCGTGAAGGACCTCTACAGTTCCTACAAGGACCTGCCCCTGTCGATCTTCCAGATCCAGGACAAGTACCGCGACGAGGCCCGGTCCCGCGGCGGGCTGCTGCGCGGCCGCGAATTCACGATGAAGGATGCCTACTCCTTCGACTACACGGATGCCGGCCTCGACACGAGCTACCAGGCTCAGCGCGACGCCTACGAGCGCATCTTCACCCGGCTCGGCCTCGAGTACGTCATCGTTCAGGCGGATGCCGGCGCAATGGGCGGCTCCAAGAGCGAAGAGTTCCTGCACCCGACCCCGGTCGGCGAAGACACCTTCGTACGCTCGGCCGGCGGCTACGCGGCCAACATCGAGGCGTTCCGCACGGTCGTCCCGCCATCGATCGATTGGGCTGGCTTCCCCGCCGCCGAGGTCTTCGACACCCCGGGCACCCCCACCATCCAGACCCTGGTCGACCGGGCCAACAGCGATCATCCGCGTCCCGACGGCCGCGCCTGGACCGCCGCGGACACCCTCAAGAACGTCGTCCTCGCGCTCATCCAACCCGACGGCACCCGTGAACTCCTCGTGATCGGCCTCCCCGGCGACCGCGGGGTGGACCTCAAGCGCGTCGAGGTGGCCGTCACCCCCGCCGAGGTCGAGGCCGCGAACGAAACGGACTTTGCCAAGTTCCCCGGGCTGGTCAAGGGCTACATCGGACCCTGGAGCGCGAACGGAGCGGTGTTCGGTGAGAAGTCGACCACCGGCATCCGTTTTCTGGTTGACCCGCGCGTCGTGGAGGGCACCGAGTGGATCACGGGCGCGAACGAGCCCGACCGCCACGTCTTCGGTCTCGTCGCCGGCCGGGATTTCGCGCTGGGCGGCACCATCGAGGCCGCCGAGGTTCGCGTCGGCGATCCCGCGCCCGACGGCTCCGGCCCGGTGGAGCTGGCCCGCGGCATGGAGATCGGCCACGTTTTCCAACTCGGCCGAAAGTACGCTGAGGCGCTCGGCCTCAAGGTTCTCGACGAGAACGGCAAGCTCGTCACGGTCACGATGGGTTCCTACGGCATCGGCGTCACCCGCATCCTCGCCACCATCGCCGAACTCAACAACGACCCGAAGGGGCTGATCTGGCCCGAGACGGTCGCGCCGTTCGACGTGCACGTGATCGCCACCGGCCGGGACGATGTCGTCTTCGAGACTGCCGAAACCGTTGTCGCCATGCTGGAGAGCACCCAGCGCGACGTGCTCTACGACGACCGCCGCAAGGTGTCGCCGGGCGTCAAGTTCGGCGACGCGGAACTGATCGGCATCCCCGTCATCGTCATCGTGGGCCGTGGCGCCGCCGACGGCATCGTGGAACTCTGGGACCGTCGCACCGGTGGGCGCACCCAGGTGGCCATTGCCGAACTGGCCGCCAGCTTCGCCTGAGCGCCCGGCCCGGCTGAAGGTTCAGAGGCGGGCGAGCCGCGCCTGGGCGAAGCAGTACACGCCATAAGCGATCACTCCGGCGCCGACCAGCACCAGGATCGCCACCCCGAACGGCAGCGCCACGAGTGATTTCAGCGCACCGTCCATGCCGGTGGCCTTCTCCGGGTCGAGCGTGAAAGCCGCCACGGTGAAAAGGATGCCCACGGCGGCCAGCGCGATGCCCTCCGCTATGTAGCCCACGGTTCCGAGGATGACGACCACCGTGCCGGCCGGGCCGCCGGGCACCGTGATGCTGTCGGTGAAGCCATGGCTGGCGCCGCGGTGAACGAAGACGCCGCCGATCACGACCACGGCCAGGCCGGCGACGAAGAGCAGCACGACGCCCCCGGGAATCGACAGCAGTCTCGCGGTCGAGTCGCTGGCTGTTTCCGACGAGCTTGCCGAGGCTCCGCGGGCGAACGTGAACGCCGTCCCCGCGATGAACAGGAAGACGACACCCTTGCCGATCAGGACGGCGCGGTGGGCCCACTTGCGTTTCGGATCTTGGGCGGGTTCAAGGAACACCTGTACCAGATACCAGAGGCCGAGCGAGGCCAGGCCGAGAACCACCGTCCAGAGCACGAACACGCCGCCGGGGGTTTGGGCCAGCTGCCCGAGCGCGCCAGACTGGTCTGCCGACTCGCCACCGGCGCCCGTTGCCACGCTGATTGCGATGGCGCCGATCATGATGTGAAGCAGGCCGTTCACCGCATAACCGGCGCGGGCCAGAAGTTGGAAGGTGCGGCTGCCCTCGACGGTGCGTGCAGCGTGGTGAGCGTTGTCGGATACGGAATCGGCGGCCATCCGCCCAGCGTAGCGCCGCGCTCGGGCCGAGGGGAAGGCAGTTTCGGCGCGGGACGGGCCTGGGTCGGGTGACGGGCGTCCGGGGATTCGGCTAATCTAGGACGAGCCCGCTGCGCAGTTTCGCGGCGGCAAGATCTGAATAGAGGAGGCCGGCCATGGACATCGACCTCAGCGTGTTGCGGCAGTTGGAGCGCGAGAAAGAGATTCCCTTCGAGGAACTCGTGCGGATCATTGAGCAAGCAATTCTGACGGCCTACGTGAAGCACACCCAGCAGGGTGAAGTCTCCACGAAGCAGGTCGTCGAGGAAGAGCCGGTAGCGCGCGTCGTCCTCGACCGCAAGACCGGCCACGTCGACATTTTTGTGCCCGAACACGACGAAGAGGGCAACGTCGTCGGCGAAGCCGTCGACAACCCCACCGACTTCGGTCGCATCGCGGCCTTCGCGGCCAAGCAGGTCATCAACCAGCGTCTGCGCGACCTGGCCGATGACGCTGTGCTCGGTGAATTCAAGGGCCGCGAGGGTGAGATCGTCGCCGGGATCATCCAGCAGGGTCCGAACCCGCGCATGATCCACGTCGACTTGGGCACGATCGAGGCGATCCTGCCGCCCGAAGAGCAGGTGCCGAGCGAGAGCTACGTGCACGGACAGCGCATTCGCGTCTATGTCACTGCCGTCGGCAAGGGCCTCAAAGGCCCGCAGATCACGGTGTCCCGCACGCACCCTTCGCTGGTGCGTCGCCTCTTCGCCCTCGAGGTGCCGGAGATCGCCAGCGGCGTCGTCGAAATCGTCTCGCTTGCCCGTGAGGCCGGTCACCGCACCAAAATGGCCGTTCGCGCCACGGAGCCCGGCGTCAATGCCAAGGGCGCCTGCATCGGCGAACTCGGCCAGCGCGTGCGCGCCGTCACCGTGGAGCTCAACAACGAGAAGATCGACATCGTCGACTACTCGCCAGACCTGGCCACCTTCGTCGCCAGCGCACTGTCGCCGGCCAAGGTCACCAGTTCCTACGTGATCGACGAATCGATCAAGGCCGTCCGAGCCCTCGTTCCCGACTACCAGCTGTCGCTGGCGATCGGCAAGGAAGGTCAGAATGCGCGCCTCGCGGCCAAGCTCACGGGTGCGAAAATCGACATTCAGCCGGACAGCATTCTGGAGGACACGGAATAGGGGGTACGATGAATCCCGTTAGAACGTGCATTGGATGCCGTTTGCGCGCTCCGCGATCCTCACTTCTGAGGGTTGTAGCCCAAGAATCGGAACTCGTGGTGGATGAAACCGCCACTCTGCCTGGGCGAGGCGCGTGGCTGCATCCCACTACCGCGTGCTTCCGGGACGCACTGCGGCGACACGCTTTCGGGCGTGCCCTTCGCGTGACCAGTTCAATGGACGCGAATCAACTAGAGAACAGGCTGAACAGGCTTATGGATAACTAATGAGCGGCTCGAAATGAGACCCGTCCGTTACTAACGGTCTGCCCCTTTCCGGGTGCAGACCCGGAACAGGAGAATTGTGGCTGCGAAACCACGCGTACACGAGATCGCTAGCGAGCTCGGCGTCGACAGCAAGGTTGCCCTTGCTAAATTGAAAGAGATGGGCGAGTTCGTCAAGGGCCCGTCCAGTAGCGTTGAACCCCCGGTAGCGCGCCGTCTGCGCGCCGCCCTGGCGGCCGATGGCTCCAGCACCGCGGCTTCCGCCGCCACTGCTACAGCCCCAGCCGCCGCCACCCCCGTTGCCGCGACAACCCCCGCAAAGCCGGGCGGCGTACGTCCGTCCCCGGCCAAGCTGGCCGTCAAGCCGGGTGTACGTCCCGTCGTCGAGGTCCCAGCAGCGGTTGCTCCCGCCGCGGACGCCCCGCCGATGCCGACTGCCCCGCTCACAGTCGCCGAGCGTCAGGCTCAGGCTGCAGAGAAGGCTGCGGCTGCCGCAAAGGCTGCGGCTGCCGCGATCGTCACCGAGACCGTGTCCGCGACGGATGCCCCGGTCGCCAAGACCGCGGGTGGCGCTTCGGGCGCAGCCAAGCCCGGTGCGTCCGTGCCGAAGCCGCCGGCGGCTCGTCCGGGCAACAATCCGTTCGCCAGCAACCAGGGCATGGGCAAGACCCCGAGTCCGCGTCCCGGCAACAACCCGTTTGCGAGCGCGCAGGGCATGGGTCAGCGCCCGCCGTCCACGTCTTCGCCCAGTAACATTCCGCGCCCCGCGGCCCCGCGCCCCGGTGCACCTCGTCCGGGTGGACCCGGGCAGGCCCCGCGCCCGACTGGTTTCGGTCAGCGTCCGGGTGCGTTCCAGCGTCCCGGTGGCGCTCCGGGTGGTGCCGGCGGCGCACGCCCCGGCTTCCAGCGTCCTGGTGGCGCCCCGGCCGGAGCCCCCGGCTTCGGCCCGCCCCGTCCTGCCGGTGGTGGCGGCGCCGGAGGTCGCGGTCGCGGCCCCGGCGGCGGAACCGCTGGCGCGTTCGGTCGCGGTGGCGGCAAGAACAAGGCCCGCAAGTCCAAGCGGACGAAGAGAGCAGAGTTTGAGCTGCGCGAGGCTCCGTCGCTGGGTGGCGTGAGCGTACCCCGCGGCGACGGCGGAACCGTGGTGCGTCTGCGCCGCGGTGCGTCCATCACGGACTTCGCCGACAAGATCGACGCGAGCCCCGGAAACCTGGTCACGGTCCTGTTCCACCTCGGTGAGATGGCCACGGCAACCGAGTCGCTCGACGAGGCCACGTTCGACGTTCTCGGCTCCGAGCTCGGTTACAAGATTCAGATGGTCTCTCCGGACGACGAAGACCGCGAGCTGCTGCTCGCCTTCGACATCGACATCGACCAGGAGCTGGAAGACGAGACGGATGACGAGCTTGTCGCCCGTCCCCCCGTCGTCACCGTCATGGGTCACGTCGACCACGGCAAGACCGCGCTCCTGGACGCCATTCGTAACGCGAAGGTGGCCGCGGGCGAAGCCGGCGGCATCACGCAGCACATCGGTGCCTACCAGGTCATCACCGAACACGAGGGCATTGAACGCGCCATCACCTTTATCGACACACCGGGCCATGAGGCGTTCACCGCCATGCGTGCCCGTGGTGCCCAGGTGACGGACATTGCGATCCTCGTGGTCGCGGCGGACGACGGCATCATGCCGCAGACGATTGAGGCGCTCAACCACGCCCAGGCCGCCAACGTGCCGATCGTGGTTGCAGTCAACAAGATCGACAAGCCCGGCGCCAACCCGCAGAAGGTGCGCCAGCAGCTCACCGAGTTCGGTCTCGTCGCCGAAGAATACGGTGGAGACGTCATGTTCGTCGACGTGTCGGCGAAGCAGGGCACCGGCATCCAGGAAGTCCTGAACGCCGTGCTCCTCACCGCTGACGCCGGTCTCGACATGCGGGCCAACCCGGACAAGGACGCTCGCGGCGTGGCCATCGAGGCTCGCCTCGACAAGGGGCGTGGCGCCGTGGCGACCGTGCTCATCCAGTCGGGAACACTGAACGTCGGGGACTCCATCGTGGCGGGCACGGCCTACGGCCGCGTTCGTGCGATGGCAGACGAGAACGGCGTGCCCGTGCTCGCCGCAACCCCGTCCCGTGCCGTCCAGGTTCAGGGCCTCTCCAGCGTGCCGCGTGCAGGCGACACCTTCCTGGTGATTCAGGAAGACCGCACGGCTCGTCAGATCGCCGAGAAGCGCGAAGCCGCCGAGCGCAACGCCCTGCTGGCCAAGGCCCGCAAGCGGATCAGCCTCGAAGACTTCACCCGTGCACTCGAAGAGGGCAAGGTTGAATCACTCAACCTCATCATCAAGGGTGACGTTTCCGGTGCTGTTGAAGCCCTGGAAGAGTCGCTGCTCAAGATCGAGGTCGACGATTCGGTTCAGCTGCGCATCATCCACCGCGGAGTCGGTGCGGTCACGGAAAGCGACGTCAACCTCGCCACCGTCGACAACGCCATCATCATCGGCTTCAACGTGCGCCCCGACACGAAGGCACGCGAACGCGCAGCCCGTGAAGGCGTGGATGTGCGCTTTTACTCGGTCATCTACAACGCACTCGAGGACATCGAGAACTCCCTCAAGGGAATGCTCAAGCCCGAGTTCGAAGAGGTGCAGAGTGGTGTCGCCGAGATCCGCGAGGTGTTCAGCTCCTCCAAGTTCGGAAACGTCGCCGGCGTCATCGTACGGTCGGGCGTCATCACGAGAAACGCCAAGGCGCGGGTAATCCGCAACGGTGTCGTCGTGGGAGACAACCTGGGCATCGAGTCACTGCGCCGGTTCAAGGACGATGTCACCGAGGTCCGTACGGACTTCGAGTGTGGTATCGGCCTGGGCAAGTTCAACGACATCCAGATCGGTGACGAAATCGAGACGATCGAAATGAAGGAAAAGCCGCGGGTCTAAGGACGTACGGATGATGGGTGTGGGTTTCGCTGGGTTCCTGAACTCGAACGCGGCGGGGCCCGCACCTTCGGTAATTTTTCGACAATAGGAGTTAGACCATGGCAGATCCGGCACGCGCCAGGAAAATGGCCGACCGCATCAAGGTCATCGTGGCCAAGCGCATCGAACGCGGACTCCGCGATCCGAGGCTCGGCTTCGTGACCATCACCGACGTGAAGGTGACCGGTGACCTGCAGCACGCCTCGGTGTTCTACACGGTTTACGGTTCGGCGGAGGAACGAGCCGACAGCGCGACAGCGCTCAAGGCGGCTACCGGCATGCTGAGGAGCGAGGTCGGCAAGAACATCACCGCCCGGCTGACGCCGTCGCTCGAATTCATCGCGGACGCCATCCCGGAGAACGCGGCCCTGATCGACGACCTGCTGCGTGAGGCGCGCGAGCGCGACACGCAGGTCGAGGAGCAGGCTCGCACGGCGAAGTATGCCGGCGACGAGGACCCCTATGTCAAGCCGCGCGAATACGACGACGACGACGACGAAGACGAAGGCGACGACGAGGAAGACGACGAGGTGCAGCCCGGGGGCGGCCAACACGCCGAAGTTCCCGCCGGGTCGGATTTGCAGAAGTAAGGAAGCAACACCTGCCGGTCAGTGACCGGCCGGCCGTGCCGGCCCGCATCACCCGTCAGCGGTGTGCGGGCCGGTTCGGCTTTTCTCGCGCCCGAAGAGGCTTATTCCTGCGGCAGGGTGTACTCGCCGGGCGCCGTGGCAATGGCGAGGCCGTCGGACAGCAAGCCCGCCAAGGCCCGGTCACGCTGGGGTGAGTCGGCCCACAGGTCGGTGATCTCGGCATCCGTCACCGGGTGCCGGGTGGCGCGAAGCTCGGCCATGATCAAGCCGCGCACCTTTCGGTCGCTGCCCTCGAACTTCTTCTGCACGGCTTTGCGCGGGCCGGAATAGGGCGGGTAGTCCGCCAGGCGCCAGGCGCAGGCGGCGCGGATGGGGCAGTCATCGCACCGGGGGATCCTGGCGGTGCAGACCACGGCGCCCAGCTCCATCATGCCGGCGTTGAATACGGCGGCGTCGCTCACGGGAAGTGGGAGCAGCGCGCTCATGGCGTCAAGGTCGCGGGTGCGGCTGGGTGGGGCCGGTTCGGCCTGGCCGGCCACGGCGCGCGCGATGACGCGCCGGGTGTTGGTGTCGACGACCGGATGCCGCAGGCCGTAAGCGAACGCGGCGACCGCCCTGGCCGTGTAGTCGCCGATCCCGCTGAGGGCCAGCAAAGCGTCGACGTCGGCGGGGACCACCCCATCGTGCCGCTCGGTGATCTCCACCGCGGCCGCGTGGAGCCACAGAGCGCGGCGAGGGTAGCCCAGGTTTGCCCAGGCCCGCACCGCCTCGCCGGGCGGGACCGCCGCGAGGTCCCCCGGGGTCGGCCAGCGCTCGAGCCACTCCGCAAGGCGGGGAATCACCCGGTTCACCGGGGTCTGCTGCAGCATGAACTCGCTCACCAGCACGCCCCAGGCGCCGAAGCCGTGCCGGCGCCAGGGCAGGTCGCGAGCATTGCCCCGGAACCAGGCGTTGATGGCGAGGCTGAGGGCAGGGGAGCCGGCTGCAGGAGCAAGCGTGAGCGTGGCATTCACCGTTCTAACCTAGGCTCGAAAGATGAAGCTTGCCTCCACTCCCCGGATCGAGTTCCTGCGGGAACTCGCGACCGAAATCCTTGGCGTCTACGGTCTCGGTCGCACGGTCGTCGCCATCGACGGCACGGATGTCGCGGAGCGCGCCGCTTTCGCCGACGACCTGGCCGCCGTGTTCGATGAGCGGGAGCATCCGGTGTTCTCAGCCTCCCTGCGCGATTTCCGGCGGTCGCGCGCGGAGCAGGAGCGCTTCGGCCCGGAATCTCCCGAGCGGCTGCTGCGCCACCTGTACGACTTCTCGCTGCTGCGGCGCGTGCTGCTCGACCCGTTCCGGCTGGGTGGCAGCACCGGTTTCGTCACCCGAGCGTTCGACGCCGACCGGGATGCCTGGATCCAGCCCACCTGGCTGACCGGGCCGTCCGACGCCACGCTGATTCTCGACGGCGAGTACCTGAACCGCAAGGAGTTGCGCGACCTGTGGTCGTACAGCGTTATGGTGGAGACCGAGGCGGACGCGGTGCGCTTCGGACCAGGCGGTGCCGAGGATACCGGCATGGTCACCGAGCACGAGGTCGCCGACCGGCTGTACCGCGGCGAGGTGCGTCCGCGCAGCCGGGCCACGGCCATCGTCGACGTGAGCAACCCGGCCGACCCGCGCCGTGTGTTCCTCGACAGCTGCTGATCGGGGTCTTGGGTCACGGGTCGTGACGGTCATCGGCGGAGCGCCGCGAACCGCTCGAGCACGTCGTACGGGGCCAGCGACACCCCGCGTGCCTCAACCTCGTGCACGAGAGTTGTCAGCAGCTCGTTCACGGGCGCCCGCACGCCGGCCAGGGCGGCTTCCCGCACCACCGCGCCGTTGAGAAAGTCGACCTCGGTGAGCTGCCCGCGCTTCAGGCTCTGCTGCGTCGAACCCAGGTTCGGCACGTCGCCCATGCGGGCCTTCAGCCTCAGCGGCAGCACCTGGCCGAGGGCCGGCGGCAGCCGCGAGAAGGCTCTCAACGGCCGGTCGCCGAGCCCCTGCAGGCTGCCGTAACGCACCCCGCGCTTCATCCCCACCTCCACGGTCTCGCGCATGCTCTCGGTCATCACGCGGCGCAGCCCGGCGTGGTCGATGACATTCTGAACGCTCATCCCGGTGATCGCGGGTAGTGCGTTGAGCATGTTGACGACGAGTTTGGTCCACTGGGCACCGACGAAGTTGTCGAGGGCGACGGTGGGCACGGCGCCGGCGAGCACGTCCCGCCAGGCGAGCGTGGCGGCATCCGCGGCGCCGGTTCCCCGGCCCAGATAGGTGGGCGCGGCGGTTGTGATCGTCACCTGGCCGGGTGCCGCGTAATTCGCCGCGATGATCGACAGGGCGCCGAAGCAGTCCGAGCGGGGCAGCAGAGAGCCCGCCGTGAGCACCCCGTCGAGGCCGTTCTGCACGACGATCACGGGGGAGCCGTCGAGCACCCGGGCGTTCTCGCCGATGGCCGCAGCCGCATCCTGGGCCTTGGTGCAGACGAGCGTCAGCTGCGGGGTCCGGGCCAGACGTTCGAGCGCGAGCGGATGCTGGCGTACGGTTCCGAAGGCCCCGGTCAGTGAAATCCCCTCGGCCCGGATGGCCGCCAGCGCCGGTCCGCGCGCCGTCACGGTCACCGTATGACCGGCCCGGGCGAGCAGGGTCGCGAACGTGCCGCCGAGGGCGCCGGCTCCGATCACCGCAATATTCATCCCCCCAGCCTAGGTCGCGCCCGATGGGTCAGCGCCGGACCGGGGCCGGATACCATGTCAAGAATGAACGAAGCATCCGGCGGGCCAGCCAGCGAACCGATAGTCGAACGGACGCCCGGGCAGCGGTCGATGAAGGTCGGCACCACCGTCAGCGGACTCCTCCTGGTCGACAAGCCCCAGGGCTGGACCAGCCACGACGCCGTCGCCCGCACCCGCCGCCTGGCCGGCACCCGCAAGGTCGGCCATGCCGGCACGCTGGACCCGATGGCCACCGGCCTGCTGATCCTCGGAATCAACAGTTCCACCCGCCTGCTGACGTACGTCGTCGGCCTCGACAAGGAATACCTGGCAACAATTCGACTGGGTACGTCGACGACGACCGACGACGCCGAGGGTGAAGAGCTGGCGCGGGCATCCGTCGACGCCGTGGCCGCCGTCACGCCGAAAGCCGTCGCGGCCGGAATCGGCGCCCTCACCGGCGCCATCACGCAGCGGCCCAGCTCCGTCAGCGCCATCAAGATCGACGGCAAGCGCGCCTACGCCCGGGTGCGCGCCGGCGAGGAGGTGGACCTGCCGGCCCGCCCCGTCACCGTGAGCGCGTTCGAGTTGCTCTCCCTGACCCCGGGCGACGGCTTCCTCGACCTCGAGGTGCGGGTGGAGTGCTCCTCCGGCACGTACATCCGGGCGCTGGCCCGCGACCTCGGCGCCGCCCTCGATGTCGGCGGCCACCTCACCAGCTTGCGCCGAACCCGGATCGGCCCGTTCGGCATCGACATGGCCCAGCCGCTCGCCGAACTCGACGTCGCTGCCGGACTGATCGGCCCGACGGATGCCGCCACGCGCATCCTGGGACGCCTCGACCTGACAGAGCAGCAGGCCATCGACCTCGGACACGGCAAGCGCATCGCGGTGGACGGCGCAGTCGGCACCGACGCCGAAGCCGGCACGGCGGTTCCGGCCGGCCCGGTGGCCGCGGTCGCGCCGGACGGCCGGCTGGTCGGCCTGGTCGAGTACCGCGGCGACTACGCCAAGTCCCTGCTCAACTTCCCGCTTGATCAGGTCGCCGATGCCGCGCAAACCGTGGCAGCCCCGAAGGCCACCGCATGATCGAGTGGTTCATGTGGCTCCAGTTGGCCGTGGCCACCCTCGCCGGCCTACTCTGCATCGCCCTCGGCCTGGCCGGGCGCAAACCCAGCGACCTCACCATGGGTGCCACCGCGCTCGTGGAGCTACTGCTGATCGTGCAACTCGTCGTCGCGATCGTCGCCCCGCTCACGGGCAACACCGCGACCGGCAGCCTGCTCGAGTTCTACACCTACCTGATCAGCGCAATTCTCGTGCCCGTGGCCGCCGCAGCCTGGGCGCTGATCGAACGTAGCCGCTGGAGCACGGTCATCTTGGGCGTCGCCGGGCTGGCCGTCGCCGTGATGGTCTACCGCATGTGGCAGATCTGGACCGTCCAGGGCCTGTGAGATTCAGGGCCGAGAAGTCCGGCGCCCGTGAAATCAGATCCACGGATGCTGCGATAATTAGGAAGCCATGACCGCAGAGCAGAGCAACGCCGCAGGGACGCCCGCCGAGAGCGCTCGGTCGACCCCGGTGACCGGCATCGGGCGTGTGCTGATCGCCGTCTACGGCCTCCTCGCGCTCGCCGCCACGGGCCGCTCCTTCGTGCAGATCGCCTCCAAATTCGCCGAGGCACCGTTGTCCTACTCATTGTCCGCGCTGGCCGCGGTCGTCTACATCGTCGCCACGGTGGCCCTGATCAGGAGCGGCGGACGCTGGCGCCGCGTGGCCTGGATCACGATCGGCTTCGAGTTCGCCGGCGTGCTGGTGGTCGGCACCCTCAGCCTCGTCGACCCGGCCCTGTTTCCGCACGACTCGGTCTGGTCGTTGTACGGCCGCGGCTACCTCTTCATCCCGCTCGTGCTGCCGGTCCTGGGCATGTGGTGGCTGTCCCGGAGCGGTAAGGTGCGCGAGTGAAGGTGCTGCGCGGCGTCGCCGATATCCCGGCCGACTGGCCGGCCTCCGCGGTCAGCATCGGCAAGTTCGATGGCGTGCACGCGGGGCATCGCGCGGTCATCGCCGAGTTGCAGGCACTCGCCGACAGCGACGGACTGGCCTCCGTGGTGGTGACCTTCGACCGGCATCCGCTCGCCGTGCTTGCCCCCCAGGAGTGCCCACAGACCCTGATCAGCACCGAACAGAAGCTTGCCTTGCTCGCCGAGACCGGCGTGCGCGCCACCCTTCTGCTCGAGTTCACCGCGGCGTTGGCCGCTCTTTCGCCCGAGGATTTTATTGAGAGCATCGTGGTGCAGGGGCTTCACGCGCGCACCGTGCTGGTCGGCCGCGACTTCCGGTTCGGCGCTCGCGGCGCCGGCGATGTGCACCTATTGCAGGAGCTGGGGGACCGGTTCGGGTTCACCGTGCGCCTGATCGACGACGTGAAACCAGACCGGATGCGCCGGGTCTCGTCGACCTGGATCCGCGAGCTGCTCTCCCGCGGCGAGGTCGGCGCGGCCACTACCCTGCTCGGGCACAACCCGACCGTGCGCGGGGAGGTCGTGCACGGCGCGAAGCGAGGACGCGAACTCGGTTTTCCCACGGCCAACCTGTCACCGGCGTCCGAGGGGCTGATCCCCGCGGACGGGGTCTACGCGGGCTGGCTGACGGATGCCGGTATCCGCTACCCGGCGGCCATCTCGGTGGGCAACAACCCCACCTTCGACGGTGTGGCGCAGAAGCAGGTCGAGGCCTTTGTGCTCGACCAGGACATCGACCTGTACGACCATGTGGTGGAGGTGTCCTTCGTCGAACGTATCCGCGGCATGGTCGCGTTCACCGGAATCGAACCGTTGATCGTGCAGATGCACGATGACGTGGAAAAGGTCCGCGGCATCCTGGCCTGACGCGGGCATCCTGGCCGGACCGGGCATCTCGCTGTTGAGAGTCGGCTACTTGGTCGCGCCGCTGCTTGTCGGGCTGCTGCTTTTCGGGCTGCTGCACCAGCTGGCCGGCGGCTGGACCTGGCCGCTCGCCTTCCTGATCGGCGCCGCCCTGGCCGCTACGCTGGCCGGCGCCGTGCTGTCCTGCCCGCCCAGTGTCCTGCTGCCTGCCTAATGCCCTGCTGCCTGCCTAGCGCCCTGCTGCCCGCCCAGTGCCCCGTGCGGCCTCACGAATTCGACGGAGATTCTGGCAAAAAACCGGGTGAGACCGGTCTCAATGCCGGCTGAGAGCAAAATCTCCGTCGAATTGGTTCAGGGGCGGGCGCGCGGGCGGGCCAAGGGCGCGCGGGCGGGCCAAGGGCGCGCGGGCGGGCCAAGGGCGCGCGGGCGGGGGAGTGGGTGACTCAGGCGACCAGATCGGCGCGGTGGATGAGCGCCGCGGCGCCGATCAGTGGGCCGTCGCCGGAGAGAGCGGATGCGACGACGCGCACCCGGGTCGCGAAGGAGAACACCGTGCGCTCGGCGACGGCCGCTCGCACGTAGTCGAACAGGTCCGGCGTGACGTGTGAGAAGCCGCCGCCGATCGCCACCACGTCGAGGTCCACGAGGTTCGTCGCGGAGGCGATCGCCTGGCCGATGGCCTGGCCGCAGCGCTTGACCGCACTGATCGCGATCGGGTCTCCCGCGGCGTATGCGGCCGAGAGGTCTTCGCCGGTGAGGCCCGACCAGCCCTCGGCGCGCGCCCAGGCCACGGTGCGCGGTCCGGATGCGACGGCCTCGAGGCATCCGGTGCCGCCGCAGGCGCAGGCGTCGTCGAACCCGCCGACTTCGATGTGACCGATGTGCCCGGCGTTGCCGGTCGGCCCGGAAACGGTGGACCCACCCAGGATCAGGCCGCCGCCGATGCCGGTGGACACGACCATGCCCATCAGGCTGTCGGCGCCCCTCCCGGCGCCGAGCCAGTGCTCGGCGAGCGTGATGCAGAGGCCGTCCAGGCGCAGGCGCACGGGCGCCTCGGGCACGAGGGCCGCGACACAATCCCGTAAGGGGTAATCCCGCCAGGCCGGCAGATTCAACGGAGAGACTGTGCCCGTGTCCACGGTGATCGGTCCGGCGGTGCCGATGCCGACGCCGAGGAGGGCGTCTCCGACCGGCAGGCTCGCTCGGGCGCGGGTGACAACGGTCCGTACACTGTCCGCGAGTTCCTCGGCGGTTTTGACCGGGCCGGTGGGGGCGCGGTGCCGGCTGGCGGCGAGCACGACCCCCTGCTCGTCGACGAGTGCGGCTTCAACCTTGGTGCCGCCGAGGTCGACGGCGAGAGCGTAGCTGGTGGGCATGACATCAGCCTAGGGCGTGCAGAGTTGCAGGGTCGATGCTCGAATGCGCAGATGAGCAACATGACCAACAGGCGTTGATCGGGGGAGACCGGCGACTTAGGCTGGACCCGAACGGAACGGAGCACCATGACGGACACCGACGAACTCTTATCCATTCGCGCGGCCGAGCTCTACTATGAGGAAAACAAGACGCAGGACGAAATCGGCACCGTTCTCCGCCTCACCCGCTGGAAGGTGGGCCGGCTCCTCGCCCAGGCCAAGGCCAGTGGCTTCATCCGCATCGAAATCGTTCACCCGCGCGCCCGTCGTCTCTCCATCGAACGCCGGCTGCGCGAGACCACGCAGCTGACGGATGCCATCGTCGTCTCCTCTGCCGGCGTCTCCACTGACGAGGAACTCCAGTCCCGCACCGCCCAAGCTGCCGCCGACTACCTCACGGGCCTCCGCCCGGTGCCGCGAACGCTCGGCATCAGCTGGGGCCGCACCCTGCACGAGGTGTCGCTGCACCTGGCCCAGGGCTGGGCCAGCGGCGTCAACGTCGTGCAGATCAACGGCGGAGTCAGCCTCAACCGGCGCGCCGGCACCGCAGCCGCGACGGCCGTCACCATTGCTCACAAGGCCTCGGGGGCGGCGACGCTGCTGCCGAGCCCCGCCATCCTCGAGCGCCTCGACACCAAGACCGCGATCGAAGCCGACCGCTCCGTCGCCGCCGTGCTGAACCTCGGCGCCGCGGCATCCGCCTACCTGTTCAGCGCCGGCCAGGCCGACCAAAACTCGGCTCTCGTCGACAGCGGCTACCTCACCGCAGAACAGGTCGCCGAGCTCGTACGCAAGGGCGCGGTCGGCGACATCGTCGGCCGGTACATCGACAGCAACGGCAACATCGTCGACCCGGAACTCAACGGCCGGACCGTCGGCATCCAGCTCGAAGCGCTGCGTCACGCGAAGACCGCCATCGCCGTGATCACCGGCGGCTCCAAACACTCCATCGCCCGCGCCGTCGTCGGCAGCGGCCTGTGCACAGTGCTCGTCACCGACGAAGACACCGCACTCGCCATCCTCGGAGAAAACGCATGACCGCACCCCGACCGCAAGGACAATTCATGACTACCAGCCAAACGGCCATGGCCCAGCTGAACACCGGGGAACGCGCCCTGGCGCTCATCGGCGGCGAAGCCACGGATGCGAATCTGCGGCGTTACCTGCACGGCATCCCCGGCATCGACGCCGTCGGCTTGGAGCAGCGTGCCTCCGACCTCGGCACCCGCTCGATCAAGACCAGCTCGAAGAAGTGGGCGATCGACAAGATCATCAGCCTGATCGACCTCACCACCCTCGAGGGGGCCGATACCCCCGGCAAGGTGAAGTCCCTGGTCGGCAAGGCCCTCACGCCCGACGCCGGTGACCTCAGCTGCCCTCGCGTGGCCGCGGTCTGCGTCTACGGCGACATGGTGCCGCACGCCGTCGCCGCTCTCGGCTCCGCGCACTCCGCGGGCACGGATGCCGGCGTGAACGTCGCCGCCGTCGCGACCGCGTTCCCGAGTGGGCGCGCGTCCCTCGCGATCAAGCTGGCCGACGTGCACGACGCCGTCGCGGCCGGCGCCGACGAGATCGACATGGTCATCGACCGTGGTGCGTTCCTGTCCGGCAGGTTCGGCCAGGTCTACGACGAGATCGTGGCGGTCAAGCAGAGCTGCCGCCGCCCCGACGGCAGTTTCGCCCACCTCAAGGTGATCCTCGAGACCGGGGAGCTCAGTACCTACGACAACGTGCGCCGCGCGTCGTGGCTGGCCATCCTGGCCGGCGGCGACTTCATCAAGACCTCCACCGGCAAAGTGCCCGTCGCGGCCACCCTGCCCGTGACCCTCTCCATGCTCGAGGTCGTGCGCGACTGGCATCGCCTCACCGGGGCGAAGGTCGGTGTGAAGCCGGCCGGCGGCATTCGCACGTCTAAAGACGCCACCAAATACATCGTGACCGTCGCCGAAACCGTGGGCGAGGAATGGCTCACGCCGAGCCTGTTCCGGTTCGGGGCGTCGAGCCTGCTGAACGACGTGCTGATGCAGCGCCAGAAGATGACCTCCGGACACTACTCCGGCCTTGACTACGTGACGATCGATTGAATCTCGACAAGCTCGATCACCGACAACTCGATCAACCTTGATTGGAATAACCATGAGCTTTCTTGACTACGCTCCCGCCCCGGAGTCCCAGGCCGTGCTGAACCTTCGGGGGGACTACGGACTCTTCATCGACGGGGAGTTCGTCGCCGGTCGGGGTGAGCCGTTCCAGAGCATCAACCCGGCCACCGAGAAGCAGATCGCAATGATCGCCCACGCCGACGCGGCGGATGTCGACGCGGCGGTGGCCGCCGCCCGTCGCGCCTACGACAAGACCTGGTCGAAGCTCTCCGGCAGCGATCGCGGCAAGTACCTGTTCCGCATCGCCCGCCTTGTGCAGGAGCGGGCCCGTGAGCTTGCCGTCGCCGAGACCCTCGACAACGGCAAGCCGATCAAGGAGAGCCGCGACGTCGACGTGCCTCTGGTTGCCGCCTGGTTTTTCTACTACGCCGGCTGGGCCGACAAGCTCGACCACGCCGGGGTCGGCCCCACGCCGTCCGCGCGGGGCGTCGCCGCCCAGGTGATCCCGTGGAACTTCCCCCTGCTGATGCTGGCTTGGAAGATCGCCCCGGCCCTCGCCGCCGGCAACACGGTCGTGCTCAAGCCGGCTGAGACCACCTCCCTGACCGCGCTGTTGTTCGCCGAGATCCTGCAGCAGGCCGACCTGCCCGCCGGCGTTGTCAACATCGTCACGGGCGGCCGCGACACCGGCAAGGCCCTCGTCGGGCACCCCGGCGTCAACCTCGTCGCCTTCACCGGCTCCACCGGCGCCGGCCGGGCCATCGCCCGCTCGGTCGCCGGAACCGACAAGAAGGTCATCCTCGAGCTCGGCGGCAAGGCCGCGAACATCGTCTTCGACGACGCGCCCATAGACCAGGCGATCGAGGGCATCGTCAACGGCATCTTCTTCAACCAAGGCCACGTCTGCTGCGCGGGTAGCCGCCTGCTCGTGCAGGAGTCGATCCACGACGATGTCATCGACCGCCTCAAGGCGCGCCTGTCCACGCTGCGCCTCGGCGACCCGATGGACAAGAACACCGACATCGGCGCCATCAACAGCGCCGAGCAGCTGGCGCGCATCCGGGAACTCACCGACATCGGCGAGCAGGAAGGCGCCGAGCGCTGGAGTCCGGACTGCGTGCTGCCCGAGGCCGGCTTCTGGTTCAGGCCGACCATCTTCACCAACGTCTCCACCAGCCACCGCATCGCCCGTGACGAGGTATTCGGCCCGGTGCTCTCCGTGCTGACCTTCCGCACCCCGGCCGAGGCCATCGC
Source organism: Cryobacterium sp. TMT2-4 (assembly GCF_004402575.1). Lineage (NCBI taxonomy): Bacteria > Bacillati > Actinomycetota > Actinomycetes > Micrococcales > Microbacteriaceae > Cryobacterium > Cryobacterium sp. TMT2-4. The sequence goes on from NZ_SOGE01000015.1 coordinate 41,042, forward strand.
CAAGGCGAACAACACGCCGTACGGACTGTCCGCCGGAATCTGGACCGAGAAGGGCAGCCGGATGCTGGCCGTCGCCGACAAGTTGCGTGCCGGCGTGATCTGGGCGAACACGTTCAACCGCTTCGACCCGGCCAGTCCATTCGGCGGCTACAAAGAGTCCGGCTACGGGCGCGAGGGCGGCCGCCACGGGCTCGCGGCATACCTCAAGCCCGCCGCCGGTCGCGCGGCCGCGCGCACCGTGACGGCCGCGCCCGCGGCATCCATCGCACCGGCCGTTGCTTCGCCGGCCGCGGAGAAGACTCCCGTTTCCCGAAAGAAGGCAGCCAAGTGACCCGCCTCGCCGTTCCCAAGACCTACAAGCTCTACCTCGGCGGCAAGTTCCCGCGCAGTGAGTCGGGCCGGGTCTACGAGATCCGTTCCCACGACGGGGAATTCCTCGCCAACGCCGCGAAGGCCAGCCGCAAGGATGCCCGGGACGCCGTCGTCGCCGCCCGCTCGGCCCTCGGCGGCTGGGCCGGCGCCACGGCCTACAACCGCGGCCAGGTGCTTTACCGCATCGCGGAGTTGCTCGAGGGGCGCCGGGCCCAGTTCGTCACCGAAATCGTGCAGTCGGAAGGCGTGAGCACCGCGGCAGCATTCGCCCAGGTCGACGAGGCCATCGACCGCTGGGTCTGGTACGCCGGCTGGGCCGACAAGTACCTGCAGGTGGCCGGCAACGCCAACCCGGTTTCGGGTCCCTACTTCAACCTCTCGGTGCCGGAGCCCACGGGCGTCGTCGCCATCATCGCGCCGCAGACCGGGGGTTCCCTCCTCGGTCTCGTCAGCGCGGTCGCCCCGGCGCTGGTCTCAGGCAACACCGTGGTCGTCGTCGCGAACGAGGTCATGCCGCTCTCGGCGATCAGCCTGGGCGAGGTGCTCGCCACTAGTGACGTGCCCGGCGGCGTAGTCAACATCCTCACCGGGTCTCCCGCCGAGATGGCGCCGTGGCTGGCCAGCCACGCCGACGTCAACGCCCTCGACCTGGTTGGCGCCGGCGATCTCGACTGGATCCACCTCGAGATCGACGCGGCCGAGACCCTCACCCGGGTGCTGCAGCCCGAGAACGGTCCGGATGCCGCGAGTCCCTCCCTGGCGCGCGTCCTGGCGTTTACCGAAACGAAGACGATCTGGCACACGAAGGGCCTGATCTAGCCCGCGCCCGCCTGACGAATTCGACGGAGATTTTGCCCAAAACGGCGCAAAACCGCCTTCCGGGCCTCAAAACCCCAAAATCTCGGCTCCCCTGCTGTATCCGTGGGTGTTTCGGAGCGCCTTAACGGCCGCACGCCGCTTCCTGTCTAGGTTTCTGACTGTCAAAGGAAAGAAACT
>NZ_SOGE01000039.1:0-46259 GCF_004402575.1 Cryobacterium sp. TMT2-4
TGGACAACACCAGCCGAGCTCCTCGTCGACGAACTAGAATCCAGCTAACCAACCAGTGTTGCGACGACCGCTGGAATTCGCCCTAGAACTCGCCCGGCAGAAGTGGTCCTGTTTTCAGTCGGCGTTAACACCTGGTTGAAGACCTAACTCAGCCCGGCGCTGTTGAGCGGATCGCAGACTTGGTCTCGTCGTGGAGCATCGTTGATCTTCTCGTCAATAACGCCGGAAATGTGCGCGCGGGCAGGCTCGAATTGACAAGCGATGCGGATGTCCACTCGATGATCGATCTGAATCTCACTGCTCCGATTCTGTTGACCAAGACCCTGCTTCCCGCGCTTCGGCACAGCGGGAAAGAACGCGGCAGCATCCTTGTGAACATCTCAAGCGGGATTGCGCTCGTCGGCATGCCGTTCTACTCGATCTATGCTGCAACGAAATCGGGTATTTCGCAGTTTGGCGAGTCGCTTCGCCGAGAGTTGATTGGAACGGGTGTGCATGTGGCAACCGTCTATCCCGGCGCGACCGACACGGCGATGATGACCTCACAGACTGCCGGTGCCGAGCTCGGGTGGGGACGTCGACCGCTCGAGGACGTCATCACCGACCTCATCGCTGCGCTCGAGGCTGGCGAACATGAAATCAACACCGCACCGGAGAGTCGTCGCGAGATACAGCAACTTAATATCACCGATCCGATGGCGGTGGATGCCGCCCTCGCGCCCGGCCTCGAGGCCCTTGAACTTGCGGTACGCGACCACCGCAGCATCTAGTAGACCAGCCCCTACCGCGGGCTAGGTGTTGTTCCCCCCGATCGCGCTCACAACGTCGGTGGGACCAACATTTAGTTCGAGCCTCCAACTGCTCCACCGCCAGGACCCATCATCGGTGGCAAGAGCCGCCCGCCATTCCGGATCGGCTCGGCGACGAACTGCCGCGCTGGCCGAATGACCGTCGCGAAACCCCACAGGATACGAGACACTCGGGCCGCTGTGGAGTCTGCGAGCTCAGCTCAATGGGTCATCAAGCGATCGCACAAAACCGGGTTCGGAATGTGACATGGGTGGCCCTCCTGTAGCCGTCACTTTGGACTATTTCTGCGTTGTTTGCGATACGGAGGCTGGATGACGGGTTGTGTGACAGTTTCTGTCTTCCTCGAGGGTGAGCCGCCTCTGTCGCGCAATCGAACGTTTAAATGACAGGGGTCGAGCATGCTCGTCGGATACATGCGCGTGTCGAAAGCTGATGGTTCGCAGAGCACTGATCTACAACGAGTCGTACTCCTGGCCGCCGGCGTCGCTGCAGGGGATCTCTACGAGGACATGGCATCCGGCAAGAAGGACGACCGGCCACACCTGGCGGCTTGCCTGAAGGCGCTGCGTCATGGTGACACGCTCCTGGTTTGGAAGCTGGACCGGCTCGGTCGAGACCTGCGGCATCTGGTCAATACGGTGCATGACCTCACCGACCGTGGCATCGGCCTCAAGGTGCTCACCGGAGAGGGCGCAGCGATCGACACCACGACGGCACCGGGGAAGCTCGTCTTCGGAATCTTTGCTGCTCTCTCCGAGTTCGAGCGGGCGCTCATCTCTGAGCGCACAATCGCCGGGCTTGCCGCAGCTCGAGCACGGGGGAGGACGGGCGGGCGGCCGTTCAAGATGACGCCGGCCAAGGTCCGCCTGGCCATGGCCGCGATGGGGCAGAAGGAAACGAAGGTTGGCGACCTCTGCAAGGAGCTCGGGATCACCCGGCAGACCTTGTACCGCCATGTCTCACCTGCGGGGGAGCTGCGGTCGGACGGTGCGAAGCTCCTATCGAAGAAGTAGTAGCCCCACCTGGGGAGTGTCAGAAGGGAACCCTGACCGGGACAAATCCGACTCGCCGGACCTGGCGCTTAACTAGTTCTTACCGCCAACCTTGATTTCGAACGCCAGGCCAGGTTAGCGGTCAATGGCGAACGACGGCGGCGATGGCGGCGATCTCGACAAGAGCTCCTGAAACACCGAGTCCGGCAACTCGGGCCCCCATGACTAGAGCTGGAGCATCCGAAGCGAGTGCGGACCCGATGGCTTGATACGCCGTGGCAAGGTCAACACCGTCGACGAACAGCACCGTCCACTGCACTACATCTTCGATAGTTGCATGAGCTGCGGCCAGCGCAATCTTGACGTTTTCTAGGGCGCGAATGGACTGCACCGCAACATCGCCTTCACCGATGAGTGAGCCGTCTGCGGCGACGGAATTTTGACCGCCAACGTAGATCGTGGTTGCGCCGGCCGGCACGATGGCGACGTGACTGAAAGCCTGACTGTGGACAAGCCCCTCAGGGCGGATGCGCTCAATGGTCATATCTCTCACGATTACACGACATACCGATAGGGGCTACTGGGAGAGTTCGAAACGGGGCCCATGAGACGAACCCTGTGCGGTCACTTCCCGCGACTTGAGGAGAAAGTCCCGGCGTGCGCAAGGGAATGTGGTTGCATGGCCAAATGGGAACGAGGGGATGGGTGGCTACCGCGTTGTGTGGGCTGGCCATCTTCATGGCATTGCCGCCAGCTGCGGCGATTTACGCGGTCCGAGATCCAAGCTATTCGTGCCTTGTGGACGCACTCCCGGCGTCTCGCGAAAGCGTAGACCCCGGACAGCCGATCGTTGGCCGGATCACGTTGATCCCGCTGGGGCTGCAGTGCGAATTCACGTCCATGACCGGACAGGCAATGACCTTGAAACCCGATGTGGTGTTGACCGCTATGCTCGCCACTTCAGCTGCTTCCGTTTTCGCGGCTGGCTTGGTGCTGGTCCAGGGAGCAGCCGTCGGCGAGTCCTTCTGGATGCAGAGAGACACCGGGAAAGTCCTAGCGAAACGGTCTAGGGCTGCGTGCACCCACGGACCGCGAAACGAAACTCTTGCGGGCCGATTTCGTAGTCGATACGTTGGCCTGAACCTGGGGGAAATGTGGCGGACAAGTTCACGTGCGCGAAGATGGTCGCGGTGGCCGCTGCCGCCCTGAGCCTGATGGGCTGTTCAGCTGCCGGTGGCTACTCCGACCTCATGAGAGAGCCCAGCGCAGAGGACGCTATTCCGAGCGACCTTCCTTTGCATGCATTGGACGGGTTCGACCTTGACAGCGTGCGATTTGTGCGTTCCCTTGACAAGACACGGCTGTATCTGGCGCAGGGAACTGACCTCCCTGTCTGCCTGCTCGCGTACAGAGGGGCCACGGATTTTCAAGGCGCGTGCGGCCCAGATATGACGACAATGAAGTCGGCAAGCTTTGAAGTCATGATCGTGAAGGATGGCACTCTGAATCGAGACGGCTGGACGAAAGTAGGCGAGAACATCCTCGTCAAGAACCACTAGTTCACGCCGCGGCCATAGCCGGTGCTGAACGCGACAGACTGCCTTGTTGACGGAACCCTTTGCGGGCGGGTCTGGTGCTGGGTCGTGCTAGATGGGGCGGATCATCGGTTTGAGAGTGACGAGTCCTGGTGGGAGGTCGCGGTGCCACGCTTCGATCTCTGCCGTGATCGCCCGTGGTGTCGCAATGATGTGGTCGACACCGTCGTCGTTGATTTGGTCGATGAGTGTTGACAGCGCCCAGAGCTTGACCTGGTGGGCGAGGTGTTCGCCGGCATCGCGGTACTGCTGTTGGGTCCATCTCGACTGAACCAGGTTGAGGAGATCGCCGTGTAGCTCGGTGAGAGACTCCCGTACTGCATCGGGGTCCGGTGCGGAGATGACTACTCTCCAGGTTTTGTCGGGGGCGCTCAGATAGCGGCGACTGACGATCGCACCGCTGGCAAGCAAGGCTCCTTCGACTGCGCGTGAGTGTTCGTCGTATCGCGGTGGTGTCCGATCGCCCGGTGCGGTGTTGGCCGGTTCGACCGTGAAGCCGTCATCGAACTCGGGGGCGCCGAATGCGTCGACGGTGAACTTCGTCCCGTCCCAGCCGCCTGAAACTGATACCCACGAGTCCGGCTGTTGACCGGTGACTCCTGGGATGAGAACGAGGGGGATGCCGAAGGTGTGGATCTCGTGCTCTGAGGCATCGGTGGGCGGTCGATCGTGCGTGAATCGAGGGATCAGAGCGAAGGTTCCACCACAGTTGATGAGCCAACCGGTCGCCGTGTGTGTCAACATCTGAGTCCTTGCCTGTTAGGTTCAATGCGTCTGCAGGAGTTCCCAGGGCTGAGGCATCCTTTGTCACGATGCTCCTTTGGTCCGAAGATACGCCCAGTCACGCTAAGCCTGTCTTTCCAGCAAGGTGGCGCTGTTGACGTGCTGACTCGTTCGCTCGAGACCGATCGTTTCGGGGAATGCGCTGGCGGAGTCGGCATCAGAGGAACGGTCAATTGGACAGTGGTGGCGGTGCGTTCGAGGATCCGTTGCCATTCACGTTCTGACCTGACGCTGCTGTCTACGGGTGCGCGAAGGGCTCGATCGATACCCCCGGCGCTGGAGCCCGGAACCCGGGGGTGTCGCAAGACACCTCTACGAGGTATATCCAGTTGTCGCCGTCGAACCCACCCGTCACTCGCAGTTGGTCGCTGTCAACCAGTCCAGCGATCTGGGCCCCGTAGGCGAACAAGTCGTAATCCGGGTCGAAGCTGGTGGCAAGGAAGGTTGACGTCCAAACCCGCGCGTAGCGTTCAGCGGTAGTCCACGGGTCCTCGTCCATATCGAACCAGGAGTTCTTTGCGGAAAAGGCAACTTCGTAGCCGTCTGACCTTTTCGCCCAGTGCGGGGTACCACTCAAGTCCTCGGACTTGGTCCAGCAGGCGGACTCCGGTGGCGCGGCGCGCTGCACGTCCCACGTTCCCTCGATTGCGTCGAAGGTGGGCTGGATGGAGCCCGCGATCGTGTCGGTGATGTTCGACCACTTGGTGAGCGTGCCGCCGGACGCAGCGGCCGGCGACACTTGGGCATCAGTGGATTGGGAAGCGCAGCCGGTAGCGCCCAATTAAAAAAGCGAGACCTCGGCCGGGTGCTTTTGCAATTCATGCGACGGTGAAGGTCTCGCCGTTCCTCGGGAGCCAGGTGCCACCGTTGACCTGAGGGCGTTCAAAGACGATGGGCCTGCCGCGCGCCGTCGGCCAGTTCGTTGAGTCCGTGACTTGCACGTGCACGTGAGGCTGCGTGCTGTTGCCCGAGTTCCCGCATGATCCGATGTTCTCGCCGACCATGACCACTGATCCAACTGCGGCGCTCACCGATCCGCGCTGGAGATGAGCGATGAGCACAAAAGGCCCGGCCGGCTCAAGCGCGATGACCACGTGATTGCCCGCGATCGCGCGCACGCCCTCTCGAACTCGGCGAGTCTGGGAGAGCGCGTAAGGAATCAACGCCAATTGTGAGCGCCGGGCCTCGTGATCCAGCTCGCCGTCGACCGCGGCGACGACAGTGCCCGATGCTGGCGCCAGGATCGGGGCGCCGAATCCGACAAAGACCACGGGGGGCTCCGTCGCTAATACGGAGCGCCAACCATGCTTTGCCGAATGGCCTCGTTCGTCGATGGCGACGAAGTCGATTGCGAATGTCGTGCCGAATAGATGGGTGCCATGGCTGGGAACACGGTTCGCCGGACTGTTCTCTGCGATCCACCGGCCCTGGAACGGAAATCGCAGCGCAACGGGGGGAGTGCGCAACATGCCAGCACCTCCGGCCGCGCATAGTGGTGTGGCCCGTTCGAGCGACACGCTCAGTGTAACGAGAGGCACGACTCCACCGGGCCCGACTAGATTGGTCCAGGTTGAGGCGGGCCGCCCGTAAGCCGGACGGACAGCGCGACAAATCCGTGAGCATGGTCTCAGGAGGATCGAACCGCGGGAAGCCTTATGATCCGATCCGGGCAAAGCTACGATGAGATCATGACCATCGAAGACACCGGTCCCCATCCTCAAGCATTCGATCTGGAGACCGAGACCCTCAAGAACCCGAACTACCGCACCGTGGCTTGGAGTGGCACCTACCTGCAGGTCACCCTCATGTCGATCCCGGTCAACGGGGTCATCGGGCTAGAAAAGCACCCTGACACCGACCAGTTCATTCGACTCGACCGCGGCCGTGGCCGCGCCCAGATGGGACCAAGCAAGAACGAACTGACCTTCGACGAGGAGGTAACCGATGGGTGGTGCGTCATCGTTCCAGCTGGCAGCTGGCACAACGTGACGAACATCGGAGATGAGCCCATGCAGGTCTATACCGTCTACGCGCCGCAACACCACAAGCCGGGCAAAGTTCAGCAGACCAAGGCGATCGCCGACGCCGACACCGACGATGCACCCGCCGACTGGTCCGTTCAACCAGAACCCGTCGCTGACCAACACGCCTGAACGGAGCAGCCCGACCAGGAGCCCCGCCATCGCCGCGTTGACGGCAGCTACGCTCGCCAGCACCTGCCCCGAGCAGCGTAAGTGCGATTGCTGCCGGCGGCGTCGCGTTGGGGGGCAAAGATCGCGCAAGGCCGCACCGGCGAACTCGCTGTCATCACGGGCGCCGAACTCGCGATGATGACCGATACGGCAGCCCTCGGACACGCCCCGCTCGGCCTCGCCGTATTCAACCGGGTGGCCCGGACGACAACGCCCGAATCTGTAACCTGGGTGAAGGACAGCGGCCGCGCCGATGCTGTTCGGTAGGGGAACGTCATGCGGGCGGGTGCGTCGCCTCTGTTCGCCAGACCGCGCGGAGGATTGCGATGGTGTCGTCGAGGGAGACGAGTGCGCCTTCGCTTGCTTCCGCGAGCGCGCGGGCGTGCTCGATCACTGCCTGAGGCGCCCGGGAAGCCCCGGGGGCCACGCGGGTGCCGGCGGCGGTGCGGGTGACGATGAGTCCGTCGCGTTCCAAGGACTTGTAGGCCTTTGCGGCTGTGGCCTGTGCGACGCTGAAATCTCGAGCGGTTTGTCGGACGGTTGGCAGGCGTTCGCCGTCACCGAGTTGTCCGGAGCGGATCGCTCCGCGGAAGAGCGCATCGATTTCGTCCGCAGAGCTTGGCGTGGTCCCGGTCATCGCTGTGGTCCGTTGGTCGAGATTTCATGCTCCGGTGTTGCGAGGCGTGAGCGTCGTGTTGCGAGTGCGGCTCGGGCGGTGTCGACTGCAAGTCGGAGGAGGAACGCGACTCCGCCGGCCTGGAGGGCATAGCCCAGGAGGTTCATGGGGCGGGCGATTGCGTCGTAGCCGCCGGCTACGAGAATGCGCGGGTAGGACTGATTGTCGGATACCCACTGCTCGTCCAAGCCGACCAGAGCTTGCCCGGAGGAACCGGTGTGCATCCACACGGCTCCGAGCGTTGTGATGAGTCCGCCGAGCAGGATGAACGTGAACAGTCGAGCGGTTAGTTCTCGTTCCGAGCGCACGCTGGAGGCGGTCGATCGGGCGAACACGGGCCGGTTGGCGTCCGTGTGAAGCACGGCGAAAAAGACGGTGCAGGCCAGTGCCAGCGCGACGAGAGTGGCGAGATGGTTCGGCCATCCTGCCCCGGACAGGTAGCCGTACCCGCTGTTGAAGCTCATGTAGATCGGCAGGTTAGTGTAGTCGGGAACGTTCCCAAAGAACGGTCCGTCTTCGGGCGCGGTCCTGGCGATCGCAATCTGCCACACCGCAGTCAGCGCGAGCAATGTCGCGGTGATTCCGGAGATCCAGAGCAAGGTGCGAGACGCGAACGCATGCCACGGGCGGCGCGGAACAATTGAACGCTCACCCGGTGCGGGAAGAGGGATCCGTCGAAGGGCTACGGCCGCCGCAGCCACCACCAGTGTCGCCGCGAATAGCGGGGCCGGCCGTCGCCACCAGCCGTCATACCCGGAAACGTCAGACGTCGACACGGCGATCGCGCTGACCGCCGTCGCGACGACAACCACGAGCAAGGAACCCGCCACTCCCGCCCAGGTGAGAGTGGCCGTGCGCAACCTGGTCTGGGGGAGTGAAACCATCCGCCGGGGACGAACCCACGACAGAGCGAAGAGGACCAGGCCGAAGGTGATGGCCAGTTCCAGAGGTAGCAGATCTTGAACGGCGTGCACGAAGAGAAAGAGGAAGTTCATCTAGGCCCCCAGAAGATCGAATCCCTCGCGAGCATCGCGAGCATTGTGCTGTAAAGGTAGCACAAGATTGTGCTATCCAAACAGTGCAAGTTGGCGCGGGGAAATTCGTGTCCGATCGGCGAACCGTTAGCGCGGCAGCAAGGGATGGCTAGCGCGACCGAGTCTCTGTTGCGCGCAGTTGGTCTCCGCGCAACAGAGCCCCTCGAGCGGTTTATCCAATCAGTTCCAGAACGGGGCCTTCGTGCAATGCCTTGTAGATGTCGTCGCGGATGGTGTTTGCTTCGGGGTCGGTGAGCGTCTTGGAGAGGGGCCGAAGCGTCAGGCGGACGAGTGCGTTCGCCTGATCCGGCCGAAGTCTCAGCCTGTCCTGCGCGCCGCGGGGGAGATCCGCGTGCGCGGTCACGTCCAGGACTTCTACCGATTCGAGGTCGTCTATGCGATCACCCAATGCCGCTCTGGCTCGATCGCCGAGGGTTTCGGCGTCGGCATCCACGTCGACGACGATCGAGATGTCGCGGCGGATCGGCGGCATGACCGAAACGGCCTGCCAGGGTGAGAGGTTGAGCATTTGCTGGCCGATCCGTGGATCCTCCGCCCGCAAGAGACGAATGTCGGGGATGCCTTTTCTCAGCATCAATGCCCGGTCGAGACCCATGCCGAGAGCAAGTCCCGACCAAGCATTGGGGTCCAGGCCTGCCGTAGTGAGGATGTGCGGTGCGATCAATCCGCACTCGGCGAGCTCGAGCCACTCAGCACCCACCAACACATCGACCTGACAGCCGTGGACCGTGTAGGGATGCACTGCGGGAACAGCGCGCCACTCCGCACCAGGCAGGACGGCCTCCACCAGGGTTCCGATCATCGTCTGCAGGTCCGCGGCTGTGAGCATCGTGGTAGAACTCACCCGCCACAGATCGACCTGGTGCGGGGCCCCGACGTGAGTGCGGTCGATGGCGTCGCGGCGATAGACCAGACCGGGCAGCACCAGCAGCCGGTCGTAGCTGGCCTGCGTCGACAACTCGTGCAGCAGGGTGGGAATCGACGCCGAGGTGTGGCTGCGAAGCATCACCGTGGGACTCACATAGCGCGAGTACCGCTGATCCCTGGTGACCGACGCTGGGTCGAAGCCCAGCTTGTCGTAGTTGTCGACGACAGCCACGAGTGGACTGTGCCGGATGGTCTCGGCCGAGATGCCCCAGTGGCCGGCGAGAGCGGATGCGACGTCGTCGAGCAGCGTTTGCATCGCGTGGTGGCCCTGGGCCAGGTTGGAGAGGTCTCGAAGGTTGAGCGCGTCGGTGAGTTCCGTCGCGGAGAGATATGACGTCATGGTCTGGTCCTTTGATGAGATCGGATGGGGGAGCCACCCCCGACCGATCTGTCGCTGGACCTAAGCGCGTGCGACTAAGCCCATGCGACCGGTAACCGGTCGAGGGCGAAGAAATCGCAGCGCTACGTTCGTGGGCTCAGCATACGCACAAGAACGCTGAGACTGTGCGGATTACTGAATGTCGCTTCTTCGAGCCGACCTCCAGAGTTGTGGTGTCTGACCTGGGTGCGCGAGTCAGTCATCACCGCCTGCCGTTTCGCTTGGGAACGTTCACCGGGACGCACTCTTGTGCTGCCTCCGAGTACTGGGCGCCTTCGAACATCCACTATTTCCGTCCAGGAGTGGGGCCGAGATCCGGGGGCTGACACGATAACGTCGAATCAACGAGCAGAGGAGACGTGATGCCGGCAACAGGCGAGGGCCGACGAGTCTTGTGGCTGGGGCTCCTTGTGGTCTGGTCTGCGCTCATCGCAGTGGGAATCACCGTGATGTACACGGGCCTGAGAAAGGCCGGCTACTTCGAGCCGACCGAAGAGGCTCTGGAACTCGCCCGTGTGGGGAAGCTCCAGATCTATGCCGGCTCGGCGGCGCTAGTCGTTGCCGCTGGCTGGGCTCGGATGATGCTCACTCCAATCTGGGCCTGCATCCTCGTAGCTAGCCCCGCCGTTCTGGTTGGCGGTCTGACGCTTGCAATTGACAACTCTCTTTTGCCCCACCTCGCCGCTTTGGTTACGTTTCCGATGGCCGTCGCCGGCCTCATCAGCGGTCTGATCCTTGCCAGGCCGCTGGGCCGCGTGAACTCTGCGCCCCCTCGCTCTCCGGCTGAGGCGGCGGAGTCAGGCTGACTCAAACGCCGCACCCTGAGGAAGCCGCTGAAGGTTCGCCCGGGAGTCGCTCGTGGGGGAGTCAGGCACCTGCTGGTTGACCTCGCGCTGTGGGTCGATGCGCGGCGGGTGGTGGGGCCCCGTAGTGGGGCAGGGCGCGCGCAAGCTGATCGGTTCCTGCGTGTTGCCGTGTGCAAGGATCAGCCGCATGAGACGTCAATCGTGGGCCGAGTACGAGCGCACCCTGCTGCTCGGAGGTGCGTGGCTGCCCGTGACCGGCTGCATCCTGTTCGTGAACGCCCCGGTGGAGCGGTGCGTCGAGATACTGCTCACTGGTGTCCGCGGCGCGCACGTCCTGAATCACTACGGCCACCCGCTGCGGGTCCGGCCAGTCAGCGCGGATTCTCTGGATGACCTCTTGACCAACCTGCTGCCCTTGGAGGGCGCCGAGCACCGGCACAACCTGCTCATGGCGACAGCGAACCCGGAGTGGACGGCGATGTTTGCTTCGGATTGGCGCGGACAGGACCCTCAATCTCCGATGGCCTGGTTCGCCGTGGCCGGAGTCGAGTCGGTAAAGGTGGTCGACATCCCGCACACCTACGACCGGACGACCCATAGCGGGTTCTACGGTTCGCGGAAGATACAGATGTACTCGCTCACCGCCGAGAACGACGTCATCGGCCACTCTCTCGGGGTGCGGGCCGTGGACACCCGGCGCTGGGAAGTCGTGGAGCCAATCCCGCCCTTCCCCGTCGGCAACATCTGGGATCCGACGGCGAAACGAATACTCGACCGTTTCACTCACGAACACCTCGTGGAGATGACGGCCCTGTTCGGGTTGCGACCCTTCGATGAGGACTTCTACGTACCCGAGCGTCGGGCGCTGATCGTCGAACGCACCGACCCCGTCCAACCGAACGAACGAACATTCACCCTTGCTCAGGCTCGGGGCGAGGAACCGGTCATCTGGTAGCGCCCAGCGAACCTTCTGTAGATACAGATTCCCTTTCCGCGCCACTGAGGGAAAATACCTGAGCGTTCTCGTGGGTGAAGGTTGAGCTCTGCAGACCGCTGTTATTGGGCCGGTGCCGTCCTACCTCGCCGTACGATACGTGTGACAGCTACCGGAGGCCCGATTGATCGAACTCATTGCCACACGTGCGTCTGGAAGACCGCGTCCACGTGGGCAGGCACCTGCCGAACATTCACTCTTGCGCTCGATGACGGCAGCTCCGACGTCGCCAATTTCAAATTCAAGTGATGATGACGCAGAGCGGTGAAGAGGCGGAGTCGGCTCGCGGCGTGGGCTCGGTTCTGGCCTGGGCAGGGATCCTCGTCCTGTGGTCGGCCCTCGTCGTTTCATGCACTCTGCTTCTGGGCCGTGGTGCTTACATGACCGTGTACTTCGCAGCAACGGGCGAGGCACTCGCAGAAGCCCGGACCGGCAACCTGTTGATCCTCGTCGGCTCACTCGGCCTGTTCCTCGCCGCGGTGTGGGCGCGACTGATGCGCGTGCCGCTGTGGGCCTGCATCCTGGTCGCTGTTCCGGCGGCTCTTGTTGGTGGGCTCACGCTGGTTGCTGGCGCCACGCTAATTCCGGAGCTCAGTTACCTTCTGGCGGTACCCATTGCCGCTGCTGCCCTCATCAGCGTTCTGATCCTTGCCCGGCCGATCCGCCGCAACCCAGTGACGATTGAACGCACCTCATCCAGGTCCGACGAGGCGTGACTCGCGCTGGCTCCGGGTGCCCCAGCGCGTCGATTGATGGTCAGGAATCAGACTGAGCTTCCGCCCGCCGGCGGCGAGTGCTGATCACTATCCATCTGAAGATGGCAGCATTAATCACAGCCAAGAGGAAGAATCCCAGGTAGTACAACGCCGCGTTCAGGGACAGTGCTCCGACGGCCAATTCTTCTGGCCCCGATCCTTGCGGTGAACCCAGTGAACCTGCGACGTAATACGGAGTTGATAGCGGCAACGTCAACACAACGATGACTAGAACCATCGCTTCGGCTGCGCCCGTCCCCGTCCCCGTCCCCGCGCCCACGTCAAAGGCGCGCATCACGCACACCGACGCAATGAGCCCGCCGACTGCCGCCAGGTAAACGCCCATTATCGCAACGGCCCAAGAGGGCAGGCGGCGCTTCCGAGTCGGTTTTGTGCGGTCAGTCGTCTTCTCCGAAAGCTACAGGCCGCGCCCGACCCCGGGCAATAAGCCGTGGCAATCGTGCCCTATTGTCCTTCGAGTTTTTCCAAACCATCAACGAGTGTCAGTTGACGGACGTCCACGGGCACAGATTCGGCGCTAATTCGTCGAGGTTCCGAAATATCGGGGGAGTGGCGTTTGGGAACCCGCAACGCGACTGGTCAACGGCCGATCACCGAATGAATATGGTCGATGCCTGGTCCAAGACGTTCCCTGTGGCGAGGATTCTGACGTCTCGGTTCGCTATTCACCGACCGTGCCGTCGATCGCTTCGCGCAGAAAATCGGCGTGGCCGGCGTGGCGGGCGGTCTCCTCGACAAGGTGCAGCAGCACCCATCGGAGCGAGAAGTTGCGGCCATCGCCCAGCGCCTTGACCGACAGCTGATCCAAGCCTGTCGATTTGGACACGACTGCCCGGCTCCGATCACAGGCTTCGCGGTAGCGACTCCGCAACTGCACAGGATCGAGAAGAGCGGCAGTGCGGAACTCCCAATTCGGGTCGTCGTCCCAGTCGACGCTGGCCCATGGCTCTCGATCAGGGAGGCCAGCAAAGCGGACCTCCATCCAGTCCTCTTCCACCAGCGCCGGATGGTAAAGCAGGCCCGCGAGGGTGAGTTCGGACGGGGAGTGCTTTTGTGCCAGGTGCTCCCGGGTCAGGCCGTCGGTCTTCGAAAGCAACGTCTCACGCTGATAATCGAGGTACTGCGTGAGCATGCCGAATTCCGCGCAGTTGGGATCAGGATCGATTCGCATTCGCTCATCCTGCCAGGGAGCGGAGACGCGTCGCTAGGCGAACCTCTACCGGTCACGCGCATTCCTCAGCGGGACATGACCCCGGAAGGCTCAGGCCTTACGAGCCGCCACAGAGAACATCAGCGGCACCCTCTCGCGATTCGAGGCCAAAGCAAATCCGGCCGGCGTCTCTACGAGTGGGGGCAACGGCTTCCAGGGCATAGCGGCCCGTCCACCCTCGCAGGCCGTCGAGGTGCGAGTGTGGTCGACCACGTGCTGCCCGCGGAGGTTCCTTGGCCGTCCCCAGCCTGATCAATCCGTGCAACGTTCGGCTCGCGGCCTCAAGCGTCGTTCGGTCAAGGCCTCGACGGCTTGGAGGCTCAGCGCGTGACCGCGCCGTGCCTCCACGCCGTCAGCTCGCCGGGACGCGACCTCCGGGGTCAGGCGGCCATCGCCCCGTAACGCTTGTGGCCCTTGACGTCGTAGCGGTCGAGCATCATGACCTTCGACCAGACGCGGATGAATTCGCGGACGAACCGCTCTTGCCCGTCGCTGCCCGCGTAGGCGTCGGCGATCGACCGCAGTTGCGCGTTCGAGCCGAATACCAGGTCATTCCGGGATGCCCTCCAGCGAGCCTCGCCGGTCGCCTGAACCCGACCAGTGAAGGTCATCGCGGTCTCGTCGTCCTTCGTCCAGATGAGGTCGGTGTCGGTCAGATTCACGAGGAAGTCGGTCGTCAGGGCTCCGACGTGATCCGTGAGCACACCCACGTCGGACCCGTCCCAGTTGCTGCCGAGCACGCGGAGCCCGGCGTGCAGGACGGTCCACTCCGGTGCGGTGAGAGTGAACAGGTTCGCCTTGTCGAGGAATGCCGCCTCGGGCGCGACGCCCGGAGCAAACTCTTCGAAGCGCTCCGACACGAAGTTGCGGAACCCGTCCGCAATGGGTCGCAGCCACTCGAACATCTCGATGTCGGTCAACTCCTGCGTCGTGTCGACACGGCCTGGCGTAAACGGCACGCTGGCGTCAGATCCTGCTGCCCGTGCCGCTTGCTCCACGGCGGCGCTGCCGGCGAGGACGATGAGGTCGGCGAGAGATACCTTCCGTCCGTCCGACGTCGCCGTGAAAGCCGCCTGCACGTTCCGCAGCGCGTCGATGACTGGGACGGTGCGTCGGTTGACCGCCCAGTCTTTCTGCGGCGACAAGGCCAGGCGGGCACCGTTCGCCCCTCCGCGCTTGTCGCTGTCGCGGTAGGTCGAGGCGGCGGAGAACGCCGTGTAGACGAGGTCGGACACGGACAGCCCGGTCGCGAGGACGGCTTCCTTGAGCGCTGCCACGTCGGCCTCGTCGAGTGAGGATCCTGCTGCGTCCGGGAGCGGGTCCTGCCAGAGCAGGTCGTCGGCGATGGTGACCTCCGGGCCGAGGTACCGGTGCTTCGGCCCCATGTCGCGGTGCGTGAGCTTGTACCAGGCCTTCGAGAACGCGAGGGTGAACAGATCGAAGTCGGCCAGGAAACGCTCGCATATGGCCCGGTACTCCGGGTCGACCTTGAGTGCGATGTCCGAGGTCATCATCATGAGCGGGTTCATCTGACCGGGTACGTGGGCGTCCGGAGTCTTCGGCGCCTCCGGGTCAGTCGGTGTCCACTGCAGCGCGCCGGCCGGGCTTTTCGTCTGCTCGTAGTCGTACACGAACAGGTTCTCGAGGTAGGCGTTGTCCCACTGTGTCGGGTTCGGAGTCCAGCTGCCCTCGATGCCGTTGGTCGAAGTGTGCTCGGCACTGCCGGTACCCACCGGGTTGTGCCAACCGAGCCCCATCGACTCGATCGGGGCTTTCTCGGGTGACGGTCCGATGTCGGATGCGGGTACCTGGCCGTGGCTCTTACCGAACGCGTGGCCACCGGCGATCAATGCCACCGTTTCCTCGTCGTTCATCGCCATCCGCGTGAACGTGATGCGAATGTCGCGTGCTGAGCCCAGCGGGTCGCCGTTCGAATAGGGCCCCTCAGGGTTGACGTAAATGAGCGCCTGGTGCGACGCGGCCAGGGGGCTCTGCAGGTCGTAGTCCGCGTCGCCGTTCTGACCATGCCAGCGTTCGTCGCGGCTCACCATCTCGTCAGGGCTCGCGACCGCGTGCGGGTTCCAGACCTCCGGGCCCCACCAGGTGCCGTCGTCCGGTTCCCACGCATCGAGTCGTCCACCACCGAAGCCGTACGTCGGCAGGCCCATCAACTCGAGGGAGCAGTTGCCGGTCAAGACCATCAGGTCGGCCCACGACAGAGCGTTGCCGTACTGGTGCTTGATCGGCTGTAGGAGTCGTCGTGATTTGTCGGTGTTGCCGTTGTCCCACCAGCTTCCGATTGGTGCGAACCGCTGCATCGCGGTGCCCGCTCCGCCACGGCCGTCGGCAATTCGGTACGTGCCGGCGGCATGCCACGCCATTCGGATCATCTGTGGACCGTAGTTGCCGTAGTCCGCCGGCCACCAGTCGACCGATGTGGTGAGCAGTCGCTTGATGTCCGACTTGAGCGTCGTGAGGTCGATCGTGGCGAAAGCCGCCGCGTAGTCGAAGTCCGCGCCGAGCGGGTCGGCGTCTACGCCATTCCGGTGGAGAAGCTCAACCCGGAGACGCTGCGGGTACCAACTGTCCAGGGTCGGCGACTGACCGAAGGTGCCACCGAGGTGGTCGCCACCTGCTGGCAGCGCACCGCTCATGTGGAAACTGCATGTGTTGGTCTGGTCGTCAGTGCCCATTGATGCTCCCTGTGTGCTTTAGCTGGATGAGAAACGGTGTCGTCGGGGTCACAATTTAACGATCAGCCGCCGCATCGCAGCAGCGTCAATCTGTGGTGCAGCGATGCTTCGACGCTGCTGTGAGGCGGTGCGTCGCGGGCTGCCGACGTGACGGGAAGCCCGATAGAAAGATCGTATTCCCGCAAGGTGTGCGTGGCATGCCAAGAAAGTGACTGACTTCTAGACGGCGGTGGTGCGGTGGCCGAGCGCACGACGGCCAAACATAATAAAGCCCTGCGCCGATTGCTGCGGTGCGGGCGATGCGAAGCCCGGTGAAACCGACGCCGGAGGATGGGGGCTGTCGAGAGCTTGATTTCCGCGAATCGTGTTCCGCTCGCGGTGACCTGGGAGCACCCCCGCCAGAGGCTCCTAGTGGGGAACGGTCAGCGGGTAGCCGAGTCGAGGTGTTTTAGGACGCGGCGCAAGTAGGTGCCCCCTATGCTTGCGGCAGAACAGGACAAGTCGCTCCATGGCGAGCGGGCTTTATAACGGGGAGACGTGCCATGGCTGCCAGTAGATGCTCTGGTCTCCGCTCTCTCGTTCTAGTCGCACTGGCCTTCGGCCTGACTGTTCCTGTGACAGGTTGCGTGCCGGCCGTGCCAGGCAAACCTCCGCCTTCGGGAAATCCCGCGGTGCGCGAATACGTGGAGTCTGCCCTCGACTTCATGGATGAAAACGGCCTCTACGCCACTCGCAGGAAGTGGAAAGAAGCTCGAGCTCTCGCATCGGTGAGCGCGTCCTCCGCAGAGACCATCGCGGAAACCCACAGTCCACTGATGCGGGCAGTGTCGGCCGCCGGAGGAAGAGCGCATAGTCGCTTCGTCCTGCCCCCAGGCCAGTTGGGCTCGGTCCAGTTGCCGCCGACGGGCGAGAACCGGCCAGTCGTCAGCTTTGCCACGGGTAGCATCGCTGCCATCGATGTTCCCTGGTTCAGTAGCAGCGACACGAGAGAAGGCCAGTCCTACATCGACGCTGGTGCGCGGGGGATTTCAGACGCAGAAACGCGGGCACGGTGCGGGTGGATCGTGGACCTGCGCGGCAATGGGGGCGGAGATTCCTTCCCCATGCTCGGGGCTGTGACGCCATTGCTCTCCTAGGGCACCGTGTTGTCGTTCATCCGCCGGAATGGCAAGTCGGAAGTCGTGCGCATAGATGGCTCCGCCGTAACATACGAATCGGACGGATCAACCGAAACGCTTGCCACGTCACCCGTGACCGGCTCATCGCAAGCCGGTCGGAACATCGCCGTCCTGCAGGGTCCTGAAACCGCCAGCGCAGGCGAGTCGACACTCCTGGCATTCCGGGGTCAATCGGGCGTGCGCACTTTCGGAGAAACGACGACCGCGGGTTTCGCGACCGGGAACACGTTAAAGACGATGTCCGACGGCGCAGTTATCGTGCTGACGGTAGCCCGCATGGCGGACCGCACTGGGCTCACCTATCCAGACGGTATCGACCCCGACCAGCAAACAGGCGCCGCCGCCCTTGGCGAGGATCCGACCTGGGCCGGCGCGATCGACTGGCTCAACGCGAACTGCGAGCATCCGTAAGGCGGACGTCCATGGACGCAGAATCGGCGCCAACCCGCCGAATTTTCGACATCTCGGGGGAGTGGCGTTTGGGAACGGCTATCGGGAATCCCTCTCGGTCATGGGACGAAACCCTGAGTCGTGTGCATCATCGGTCCTGGCCAGTCTCTCGGAAGGTGTTCGGGTAGTTGTCGAGCCAGGACCAGTGACCGACGGGCCAGGTGATCACGAACGCCCGGCCGACGACATTGATAATGGGCACGAAACCCTTGCTGGGCGTGGTGGTGTGGAGCCTGCTATCCGCCGAGTTGTCGCGGTTGTCGCCCTCGACCCATAGAGAAACTGCGGGGACTGTCACGGTGAAGTACTTCTCAGGAGAACGCGTCGTCCCGGGAGATGCTTTGAGGTAAGGCTCGCTGAGAGGCGCATCGTTGACGGTGATGTGGCCGGTGGCGTCGCAGCAGGCGACTTTGTCGCCGGGCAGGCCGATGACGCGTTTGATGAGATGGTCGTTCGTTTCTTGCGCGCCCAGGCCCACCTCGGAAAAATACCATCGGATGCCATCGGCTACAGGATTGCCCGGCTGGACAGTGCCGTGTTCGGTTGCGCTTAGCCATCCACCGGGGTCTGTGAACACAACGACATCGCCACGGGCGATGGGGATGAGGTCGGGGACGAGTTCGTTGACCATGATTCGGTCTTTGACTTGCAGGGTGTTTTCCATCGATCCCGAAGGGATATAGAAAGAGCGAATGAGGAATGTTTTGATCAGGAACGATATGAGCAGGGCAACAAAGAATATGACGAAAAGGTCTCGGAAGAAGCGCACGATTCCGTGCTTACGGTTGGAATCACCCTGGGTTCTCTTGTCCCGCCTCAGGCGCATAAGTACGTCGTGATTCGTCAACTTTCCCCCTGCGCTGATGCTGCTGGGTTCAGTGTCACCCCTCTGCACTCCCGAACTCTTTTGCGGAACCCTCACCGGGACACCTCCACGGCGTCGACGGTTACGCCTTCTCGCGTTGCGGTTAAGCCGCAGGGTGCCGTGGCTTCCATTCAGCGCAGGCAGGATGTATCGTTTGTCGATAGCAGAGCACCGATTATCGATAGGACTCACATGCACAAGGCAACCATCGACTCGTTGAAGGCCCTCATCGTCGCGATGATCGTCCTTCTCCTGGCCTGCCAGCTATTCATGGTCCCCGGTGTGGCACGGCAGTCCGCCGAGACCTACGCAGACCTCGGCTATCTCCAGACGCCGGGCATCATCGTTGCCGTGCTCTTCCTGCTCTGCGTGCAGGTCGTGCTCGTGTGCGTGTGGCGGCTCCTGTCAATGGTGCGCACGTCCGTCATCTTCAGCGACAACGCGTTCTTATGGGTCGACGTCATCCTCTGCGCCATGGTCCTAGCGACCCTTCTCATCGGGGTGTCGATGGCCACCCTCGCATCGGCGAATGTCGCCTCCCCATCGGTGATGCTGCTGTGCGCACTCGGCGTCGTCGTCGGCGCAGGACTCGCTCTGCTGATCCTGGTGCTCCGGGGACTCCTGCGAAACGCGCGACAACTGCAGCAGGACCTGTCGGAGGTGGTCTGATGCCCATCGTCATCAACCTCGACGTCGAACTCGCCAAGAAGAAGATGTCCGTCGCTGACTTCGCGGCCGCGATTGACATCACGCCGGTGAACGTATCTGTGCTCAAGAACGGCCGGGCCAAAGCGGTGCGCTTCTCGACCCTCGACGCGATCTGCCGCGTACTCGAGTGCCAGCCCGGCGACATCCTCATCTGGGTGCCGGACGACTCGGGGCCAGATGCCTCGGATCCGCACAACCCGGCGCGAACGAGCGATGCGGCGGAAGCCTCGTGAGCACGCCTGCCCCGATGAGCCAGTGGAGCGACATCGCCGTCGCGCGTCTTCTGGACGATGCGTCCTGCCCGTCCTGCGGGGTCGATGCCCTGCAGAACAGGCGCTGCCGCAACTGCGGCGCCGACCTCAACGGGAGAATCGGCCTCGAACTCTGGAGCGCCTCCCGGGACGCGGCCACCGCCCTGCGAGCGCGGCAGGCGGTGCTCGAGCGTGTGCCGCGCTTGCTCGCCGAGCCGTCTGGAGCCAGTGCAACCGAACCGTCGCCGGCGGCGACTCCGCCAGCATCTGCCGCCCTCGCTGCGCCCGCCGCAGCCAGCCCAGCTGCCGCTGATCCGCGCTCGAGCGCCACAGTTCAGTCGGTGCTGGCGGTAGCGGGTGCCGGGCTGTTCGCGATCTCGGCGATCGTCTTCACCTTCTTCAACCCCGACCTCAGCGATCGTGCGCTGCGCAGCGTGATCGTCGGCCTCATCACACTCTTGTTCCTGGGCGGCGCCTGGCTGCTCGCGCGGCGCAGGCTGCAGTTCTCAGCCGAGGCCGTCGGTGCGCTTGGAATGCTGTTCGTCGCCCTCGACGTGTACGCGCTTTCCGAACTGACCGTGAGCGGCCTCAGCCCGTGGGTGTTCACTGCGGTCGGCACACTCGCCAGCGGCTCGGTCATGGTGGCACTGTCGCGGGTGGTGCGCATCCGGACCTGGCTCTGGATCTCCCTGCTCGGCCTTTCCGTGGTGCCTTCGATGCTCGGGTACGCGGGCGGCACCGTGTTGTCGGCGGTCATCGGACACCTCGGCACCGCATTCGTCGCTCTCGCACTCGTCGCACTCGTCCGCGCCACGGCACGCAGATTCGACGGGCGCCTCCGGGCGGAACAGGTGACGCTTTCGGTGGTGCAGGTGGTCGCCGTCGCAATCGTGCTCGCTCAGGCGAGACTGATCGAGGCCGACAGCACCACGGGATACTGGCTCGGGATCTGCGCCATCCTTGCCGCGATTGCGGTGCTCGCCGGCCTCGCCAGCCGCTATCTCGCACGCGGTCTCTGGAGCTTCGTCGCCGGGGCTGCCGGCGTCGCCGCATTCACCGGGCTGCCATTCGCCCTCGACCTCGGGGCCCATGGCGCCGAGCAGTGGTACTTCGCCTTCATCGCTGTCGCGGGCGCCGCAGGACTCATCGTCCTCGGCGCCCTGGCCCCGACCCCGGCGACGATCGAGCGGCGACGGTTCACCGGCGGCGCGTTCGGGATGGCCGTGGTCAGTGTCCTGGCGACGGTGCTCGTGGCGCTGCTGATCGGCGCCGCGAAGGTGCTTGGTTCCTTCAACGGCTCCGATCTCGTCGCCTCAGTGATTGACACAGGGGGCGTGCTCGCGGTCGTGCTCGGCCTCGCCGCCGGTGCCATTGGCTTCGGGGTCTTCGCCGCAATCACCCTGCACCGGGACATCGCCCAGGCGCCCCTCGCGAACGGGGGCGCAGCGCTCGCTATCTGGCTGGCGGCGCTCTCAGGGCTCGTGGTCGTCTGTGCCCCCGGCCTCTTGCCCTGGGCTCAAATCGCGATCGCCCTTGGGCTCGCGGTGGCCACGAGCGCCGCGCTCGTTCTCGTCCCGGGCATCCGGGCGGCTTCGCTCCGCTTTCGCCTTCCCCTGATCCTCGCGGCTCATGTGGCGGTCCTTCTCGCCGGCATCATCTCGTGGACCGACGTTCGCCTCGCGGCGTGGGCGGGCATCGCAGTCGTCACGGCCATCATCGCGCTCGCGCGACCCGTGCCCGCCGGGACTCGTTTTCTCCACGTCGCTGTCGGCTACGCCTACGCCCTCGTGGTCGTGGCGACAGCGCTCGGACAGCTCGGCATCGGCACGATCGCGCTCCTGTGCCTCACCACGTCGATCGGGCTGATCGGCGCAATCGTCGCGACCGCCCTTCCGCAAGTAAAACCCGCAGCCTGGTACTCGATCCTGGTCGTGACATCCGTGCCCTTTGTGATCGGCGTGATCCAGGTGGTCTTCGAGCGCAGTGGCTGGACCGCTCTCTCAACCGGCATCATGTTCCTGCTTGCGATGACCCTCCTCGTTTCCCGCCGGCCCGGACTCGGCATCGTGCTGCGCGCGATTGCCGCGGGCCTGCTCATCCCGTCCCTGGCCGTCGTCGTCGTATGCCTCGGCGCCCAGGTGCTTGTGGGCAGCGCCTCACCCGTGACGCTGCCGGTCATCGCAGCGATCGTCGCTCTCGCGCTCCCGAGCACTGGGGTGATTCGCTCGGCCCTCAAGCGACGCGGCATCGGCGAACCGGACGCCACGGTCGCGCGGATCGCCCTCGAGGTGTCTGCCATGCTCACCGGCGTAATCGCCGTCGGGCTCGCGCTCATTCGGGTGGCGGCTGGCTTGCCGACGACATTCCTCGTGCTCATCATCCTCGCCCTCGGCGCAGCGGCGACATCGTTCTGGGCGAAGCGCCGCTACGGATGGTGGACCGCGGCTGCCTGCCTCACGGGAGCCTTGTGGTGTGTGTGGGCTCTGATCGGTATCGGCCTGCTCGAGCCATACCTGCTCCCGCCGAGCCTCGCAGCCACGACCATCGGCCTGCTCCTCACCGCGCGCGGCGCACAAGGCGTGCCGCTGTACACCGGCGGGCTCCTCGTCGCCGTCGTGCCGACCTTGGTGGTACTGGCGGTGTCGGAGGCAGGTGAAACCGTCGGTGCAGCATGGCGCGGCTTCGGGCTGGTCGCCGCGTCGTGGGTGCTGCTCGGGCTCGGCCTGCTGCTCGACCGGTGCGTGTCGCCTCGCGCCGAACGGCTGCGCACACTCTGCACGCCGACCCACGCGGTCGCGATCATCGCCGGGGCTGCCGGGGCTATCCAGGGCGTGCGCTTCGGCGTCGGTGCCGACGTGGTCCAGATCGCAGGAATACCGTTGGTCGTGGTGTGTCTCGGGATTGGCCTGGCCGGCGCCGTGCCAGCTGCCGCAGCGGCGCGGGCCATCTTGTCCCATGCCGAGATATCTCAACCGGCGCGCATCCGAGGGTGGTCTTTCGGTCGCCTGTCTGCTCGCTGGCTTTATGCCCCCGCCGCCCTGTACGTCGGGCTCGCTACCTGGACGGCCATCGAACGAGACTGGTTCACGATCTGGCTGATGTGGTCGCTCATGGTCGCCTACCTCGCCGCCATGGTCATTGTCGCGGTGCGGCTGCGAAACGGGCGGACAAGCCTGCCTCCCGTTTGGTTCATCTTCACGCTCGCGTTCGTCACTGCGATCGTGGCTTGGAGTCCGCGTGACTTGCGAGTCGAGTGGTTCTCGCTGCCCCTGGGCCTTTTCCTACTCTTCGCCGGCGTTGCCGCCATTCGCGGCAGGCAACGGGATACAGCTGACACCCAGCGCGGCACGCTCAGTAGCTGGCCCGCCCGCTGGCACGGCTCGTGGCCGCTGCTCGCCCCCGGGCTCGGCGTGATGTTCCTGGCCTCGATCCTCGCGACTTTCACCGACCCCCAGACCTGGCGGGCCATCCTCGTGATCGCGATTGCGCTCGTCGCCATTCTCGTCGGCTCGAGCCGGAAACTCGCGGCACCCTTCCTGCTGGGCATTATCGTGCTGCCCATCGAGAACATCTTCGTGTTCGTGGCGCAGATCGGCCGCGGCATCGAATCGGTGCCGTGGTGGATCACGCTGGCCGTCGTCGGCGCCGTGCTGCTCATCATCGCCGTCACCTATGAGCGTCGAGCCGGGGACGACAACAGCATCGCGGCGCGATTGGGCGACCTGGCATGAATTCCGCACGCCGAGGCGCCGCTGAGACGTAAAGGACGGCGACAACGGATACGGGAGCGACTGCAGTGTCGCCGGATAGATAGTGCGCTACCCGAGTGGGGCCGAGCCAAAATGTAGATAGTCGGGACCTGTGTAGTCGAAAATTGTGACGCTGTGAATCTCGTCCATGTGTTGGCTTCCCCGAATCTCGATCTCTTGCGTACTGGCTGATGCCCTGACGGTGGAGATGTCATAACTGAGGCCGCCATCGGTGGTCCAGGCGCTATCAGTGTTCTTGACCAGCTCCCCTTCATTGAGGTAGAGCCTCAAGTTCGGAGAGGCTCCCGTGCTGAAGTCGCTGAGGGTCGCCCAGACAGTGCCATCGCTGCGACGTTCGATCTCAACGGAGCCGACGGTCTCGGTCCATTGAGTCACGAATTGCCCTGCAAGCGGGAGTTGCCGCTCGAATCCGCTCATTCCGGCGGAATTGTTTTGGCTCGTCTCCGTCGTCGGAGACGTTGAAGGCGTTGAGGTGGGCGTTGGCGTTGGCGTTGAAGCTTGCGATTCAATGCTCGGATTCGGGGCGCTGCCACAGCCGCTGGAGCAGAGCACGATCACCCCAGCCAGCACTAGTGCCGATGTCTGACGCAGAGCGAATCGCATGCGCTCGAACCTACCGGTCAGGCGGCCGTTGCCGGCGCATTCGGATACAAGGAGTTTCACAGAGGTTGTTCGCGCTACAACGCCCTTCCTGCCCCGTGGGCAGTCACCCAACCCCCTCCGCGAAGAGAAATGAAGGTCGAGGTCTACCGAACCTTGTGTGTGAGTCGAAGGCCGAATGGGTGTGGCCCGGCGAGGTACCAAACGAGCGCGCCGAGCAGAGGCGCGAATACGACGGCGATCATCCAGAGGGCCTTCTCCACCTCGGACAGGTCGCGGGTTCGCGCAATCTGGACGATGGCGTACGCGATCGCAGCGAGGTAGAGGACGGCGACGACGGATGCGAGAGCGACTGCAAGTGCGGCTGGACTGTCCACCACGGTTCCGTTCGTTTGGATACTTCAAGATAGGGCCCCAGTGAAGATGCGTCTCCGGAACCTCCTGTGGGGGACTTGCACTCGCTACTTACCGGCAGCGGGCCCGTGACCTTCCGTGGGTTGGCTCGCCTCAAGAATGGCGCTCTTGCGCCGCCCCCAGCGGATGAAAAGCCCCAGAGCCACGAAGACCCCAACCACAACGAGAACCTGGACTACCACCCAGAAGTTCCACCAAAAAAGAGCACTGAATTCCATTTCGACCCCGCCCTCGATTCGCGGACACCTGAGTGCCCTACTCAGCGCGAGCCTACGACCGCGAGGTCGTTCGGGGAAATATGCCGTCGATTGCTTCGCCAGGAGGGAACATCCGGAGCAGCTCGTAAGACGAACGCTTCATTGGCACGGAATTCGCCGCCAGGGCTCCGAGCCGACGTTGACCGGCGGGGTGCCATTTCGGAACCCTTATCGGGACGGTCTATCCCTCAGACGGTGAGATCTTCCCAAACGAAGTTTGTGGTCTCGCCCGATTTCCAGGCTTGACGAAGAATCGCATAGGCGACTGATGCCAACGGGTGCGCGCTGGTCACGAGCCAGCCCTCGCGGTAGTGAGCTTCCTTGATGAACGCCGTGCGCGAGGCCGCCGATTTCGGCGTCGGTCTTACGGCAGGACGGTGATCCGTCCCTCCGTCGTCGCGTCGACGACGCCGAGCGACTTTGCGTGGGCCATGATCGCCTCCGCGTCGCTTGGCGCTCCCGAAGCTGGGACCAGCACTGATCCTCCCGAGAACCCGGCGACGCCGTCGCCGCCACCGACGACGTAGTTTGTTACCGCCACCGAGTACGTGGATCCGACGTCGATTGGTTCCCCGGCGACCCGGACGTCGCTGACGCGTGAGCCGACGGCAGCACTGGGGGAGTAGGAGTAGGAAATCCCCGACACCTGGGGGAAGCCGCCTCCCAGAATGTCCACGTGTCCAACGCCCTGCTCGAGTGCTGCGACGATCCCGGCCCCGGACGCCTGCACGACCATGACTTTGTTATCGAAGGGTGCGATGGAGTACGCGTCCCGCGTGGTGAAGTCCGGCCCTGGTGCCTCTGCGCGCAGGCCACCACCATTCATCCACCCGATCTGGGTGCCGTGGTACGCGCGGAAGGCATCCGCAACCCAGTTGCCGAGAGCTGTTTCCTGGCGGCGGGCGGCGTTCTCAGGGTTGAGCAGCGGGGTCTGGACAGTGGCGAGGACCGTGGAGAGGTTGGCCGCCATATCGGCCTCGTAGAACTTCTCGAGCTGGCGCAGACTCGGGTCCGGGGTGACCGTGTGGTCCACCTCGATCACGGACGGGGCGACGATGTACTCGCCGCCCTCTTTGGTGATGTCGAGCCGGATGAGCGAGCCGATGTTCCCCTCGGGAGCCATCAGAGGGACCGCGCCGGAGTAGGAGATGACGGACTCGTACTCAGCCATCTCCTCGCCGAAGATGGCATCGATCTCCGGTACGGCCTGCGCCAACACCCGGTTGTCGTCCATCGAGTGCTGAGTCACTGCCACCACGACGTCCACCTTCTCTGTCGCTGTCATGTCAGCCACGGCGGCCCGTGCGGCTTCGACGGGATCGGTCTCGTCGAGCTGGTCGCTGGCCAAGGTCGTATCGATGGCGTCGGTCAGGCCGATGAAGCCCACTCGCACCTTGCCGATGCGCTGGACCTCCCACGTGCCTCCCGCCACGAACGGCTCGCCCTCAGCGTCGACCAGGTTGGAGGTGATCCACGGAAACTCCGACGCGGCAACGAGCTCGCGGGCGATATCGATCCCGAAGTCGAAGTCGTGCTGGCCGAAATTCGCGAGGTCTACGCCGATCTTGTTGAAGGCGTCGACCATCGGGAACCCCTTGTAAAGCCCGCCGAAGAGCGTGCCTCCGGCCAGATCGCCGCCGAAGACGACGGATGTCGCTGGATTGTCCTCACGCACCGTGTCGATCGCAGCGGAGAGACGGGCGACACCGCCGCGGTCCTGTCCGCCGGAGAGTACCGGTCCGATCTCGTGGGCGTCGTTAAAATACAGCAGGGTCGCGGAATTCGACGCGCGCGGGTTGGCGGCATCGGCGCCCTGATCGGGCGGGGCGGCCTGGGCCTGGGCCGGTGCAGACGCCGCCAGTACTATCGCAAAGGCCGGAATGGACAGGAGTCGGATCAGGGGGCGCGTCAAGGTGTGGTCCCTTCGAATTCGGAGCGTGCGTACCCGACCAAGGTCCCCGCAGGGTGTGAACGTGACCTCTCCTGCCAAGGTCATTTCAACGTCCTACTGATTAACAACTGACTTCACACTTTCCAGCGCGGCGGCTTCCAAAATAGCGGAACTCCTGATGGTCTGGTTTTTACTACACGGTGCAAGAACGGTGACGCCGACCGCGGACTTTCGCACTCTCCCGGTAGGTCAGGCGGCTCGGGGGCGGGTGGATGAGGGCGTCCACGATTTGTGGGGTGAGGCGCTGCAGGCCGGAGATGGCATTTATTCGTTGGCGCCACAGGGTTGAGCGTAGTTCGGCGAGGTCGTCGCCGTGGGTGGGGATGTACCAGCACCAGATCTCGTTGTAGATCCAGAACGAGAGCGCATCGGCTGCTCAGATGCTGGCGGGTGATGTGCGCGTAGTGTGACCGGCATGGACGACGACCTGGGTGTGCCGAACTGTCAACGATGCTTGGTCCGTATGGTGATCTTGGGCACCGATGAAGGCCCTTTCTGATGCTGCCTGGAGTGCGGATTCGTTCGCTTCGTGTGACGTTGGCCGTCCTCGCACTACCCAGACAGCGCCGGGTTGATCCCATTGCTGACGAAGCCGGGGGAGAGCTAGTTTCAACTGCATGTGCGGCAGATACGTGGTTCCCAATACGACAGACGAGCTGCTGAGCCTCTTCGACGCCACCGGCGCCAACGCCGCCGACTGGAAGCCCTCGTACAGTGTTGCGCCCACCGACCCGGCACCTATCGTGCGGGAATGGACCCGTGATGAAACAGTGCAGCGGGACGTGGACCTGGCCTCGTGGGGATTGAAGCGAGGCTGGGCAAAGCCGGGAGGCCCGGCCCCCATCAACGCACGCCTGGAATCGGTGGCCAGCAACGGCATGTTCCGCAGCCCGTTTGCCAGCCAACGGTGCCTGGTGCCTATGCCCGGCTACTACGAGTGGCAGCAAGATGGAAGACGGGAGACAGCCCTACTTCATCCACGGCGATGGCGATGTGCTGGCTGCGGCCGGCCTCTATGCGGCGATCGCGGAAATGGGGAAGGTTCCGGATAGTGCCTTGCTTTAGAGCCAGACACGCTGGTCTTACTTCGTGATGTGGTCTGAGCAGCTATGCGGGAACAACACGAATGCGGCGATATAGAGTACCTACTTTCATCCGCGTTTTCTGAACCAGGGTGAGGTGATTCTGCGCTGACAGGCGCACCGGTTGAGGTCTCAGGCTGGGGCCTCCCTGCTTGTGCAATTCGGTTCGAGGAAGATTAGTTAGGCCGCGGCCGACATCTCTGCGTAAGCTCCACCCGCGGAAAGGAGCTGTTGGTGGGTGCCCACTTCGACGATGCGGCCGGCGTCGAGAACTACGATGCGGTCCGCGTCACGGATGGTGCTGAGCCGGTGCGCGACGATAAGGGTGGTCCGCCCGTGACGAAGGCGTTCGAGGGCATCACGGACTTCGGCTTCCGTTTTTGGGTCGAGAGAGGCGGTCGCCTCGTCCAGAATCAGCAGTCGCGGATTACGGATCAGCGCGCGCGCAATTGCTAACCGCTGTCGCTGACCGCCGGAAAGCTGTGCGCCGCGCTCTCCAACGGGCGTGTGCCATCCCTCTGGCAAGTCGAGGACGAATTGTGCGTTGGCGGCGAGAAGCGCATCCTCGAGCCGTGTGTCGCTCGTCTCGGGCAGTCCGTAAAGAACGTTGTCTCTGATGGTGCCTCTGAACAGGACGGGCTCCTGAGGGACAACGGAGATGAAACGGCGGGCGGTGCGCATGTCGAGCGTGCTGACGTCGAGCCCATCGAGAAATACGCGGCCGTCGGTTGGCCGCAGCAACCCGAGGGCGATACGTGTGAGGGTGGATTTTCCCGACCCGGAAGGACCGACGAACGCTACCGTCTCTCCCGGCCGGATCTGAAGGCTCACATTGGTGAGAACATTGTGTTCGCCATAGCGGAAGGTGACCGATTCGAAGTCGATCCGACCGGAGGTAGCGAGGACGACCATCTTTCCCTCGTTGTCCTCGATGTCCGGTTCGGTCAGGACCTCAGCTATGGATCGCCGGGATTCCAGCCCTCGGGTGATAATAGGCGCGGTTTGGAACGCGCCGGAGATGGATCCAGTGAGTAGAGCGAAGTAGGAGCTGAGGAGGACAACTTCGCCTACGGTGATCGGAAGGAGACCGGTCATGGCGACGATGGCTGCTCCGAATAGGCTCCCCAGGGTGATGAGCTGGTAGCTACTCCATGACAATGCGCCGAAACGGCCGTTGAGCCGATCCAGGGCGACTCCCGCAGTCTCGACACGGCGTGCGGCATCTACGACTCGCCCCACGGACACGCCTTCGAGACCGTGGGCTCGAGTGATTTCCAACAGGGAGGACATCTCTCCCACGGTCGAGGACATGGTCTCGACGTCGCGTCGGAACGAAGCGTTGCTCTCGGCTGTTCGGCGTCGCAACCAGATGATGAGAGCGGCTGCAAGGGGGATGGTTAGTGCGAACACCCCCAGAAATTGAGGCACTCGCGCTGCGGTTACGACACCCGCGCCGATGAGGATGGTTATGGCATTCAGAAGCGGGCCGGATGCCTGTTGAAGCATCAGCTCCAAGTTTTCAACGTCGCGTACTACCTTCGTTTGCACGATCGACGCGCTGCCGCGGGCGTGGTATTCGAAAGACATGAGTTGAAGGCGCACCGCCAGCGCTTCCCGGAGCCGAGAGCCCATCGAACGCACCGCGGACGAATACAGTCGGACGTAGATGTTGTTGGCGGCGATGTTCGCAATGATGGTGGCCGCCCCGACGGCGGCCGGCAGGATCAGCGCGTCTGGTGCCTTCTGGTCAACTAGGGCGTCGACGACTGCCGCCGTTACAAGAGGAAGGAGCCACAGAGGGCTTTCTTTCACAACAAAGGCTGACGCTGCGACCATTATGCGTCCGGCCGCCGGACGCAGGGCCGAGCGAAGGAGCTGGTCGGGTCGGATCTCACAAAAGGGTGCCATGGTGCTCCGCATGTTGTTGGTGACCGGTCGTGGGATGTCAGAACCTACCCAGGGATGGATGGCGGAGAGTCAGAGGGTTGAGGCTAGCGTGACCTCGCCAGGGTGACCGATCAAATGTGGTCGGTGGATGAGGGCCGCAGCGCCGATCAGGGGGCCGTCGCTGCCTAAGCCTGACGAGAGGATCGCGACGTCGCGGGAGTAGTCGAACACCGCATGGTCGCGCGCCGATCCGCGGACTATGTCCAGGTAGGAGGGGGACACATGGGAGAACCCTCCGCCAATTGCCACTGCCTCAAGGTCAAGGAGTGTGGCGACGTTCGCAATAGCGCGTCCCACGGCTGCTGCCGAACGCTGAACCGCGGCGATAGCAATGGCGTCGCCGGCGCCTGCTGAACGTCCAAGGTCCTCACCGGTCTGCCCTGACCACCCGTGCCTCCTAGCCCAGTCAACGCTTCTGAGTCCGGAGGCGATCCCTTCGAGTGTTCCGCCGTCCGAGGTCCCGTCGTCCGAGCGGTCAAGGTGAATCTGCCCGATGTGGCCAGCGTTGCCGGAGCGGCCGAAGACTATCCGGCCGTCCAACATGATGCCGCCGCCGACACCGGTCGACACAACAATGCTCATGGACGATGAGGTCCCGCGGGTCGCACCAATCCAGTGTTCGGCGAGGGCGAGGCACGTGCCGTCGAGGCACAACTCGACAGGACGGTCGGGGACGAGGTCTTCGACGAACGAGCGGACTGGGAAGCCGCGGAGAAGAGGCAGGTTTTTCGGAAGGATCATTCCTGCGGCGAGATCGACGGGGCCTGCGGATCCGATCCCGACACCGACGATCACCGTGCCGCCCGACTTCGCAGTGGAGGCCATCACGCAGCCCTCTAGTGCAAGGCCGAGGCCGTGTGAATCCATATCCCGGCCGGTCGGGACGCGGTGCCTGCTCTGGGCGACGATGTGTCCGTCATCGTCGACAAGAGCAGTCTCGATCTTGGTCCCGCCGATATCGATTGCAAGCGCGAGTGAGTTGGGCATTGGTGTTCCTTAGGTTTGTAACGCATCCGGGCACACGAGGCCCGGCGGATGGGGGCATCCGTCAGGCCTCGTGTGTGACGGTGAACTAAGCCCAGTCCGCCACGAGCTGGTTGGCGGTGCGAAGTACCCGGTCTGACACCAGTTGGCGAAAATCGATTGGGCGGTCAGTAGTGACATGTAAGGTGACGGACTCGCCCGGGAGCAGGGTGACGAGCTGATCGTCTACGACTGCCTGGGGGTCGACCTTGTCGATCAGCAGAGTGATGTCGCGGACGAGGTTGTCCGCTGTCACCGTGACGTCCACACCTCCGTCGACCGTCTTGACTGTGGTCGACAGGCGGGCGGCTTCGAGGGCGGAGTCGCGATACTCGGCGAAGAACCAGAATGCACGCGTGTCACCGAAGTCGACGACCAACAGCTCATCGTTAACGTCTCCAGGTGTGCCGGTCTCCTCATCGATCGCGATCGTCGCTGCGGAACGCGCGTCGACGTGCACGTCCTGCCGGTTCTCGGCAAGGACGGTCCCGTCGAACCGTAGGCGACGGATCACGTACTCACCATCCCAGTCCTCGGCGCTGTCGTTGACGGCGACGGTTGCGAGAGAGTCTGCGCGTGGCTGGACGGTCAGAAGGCGGTCCTGGTAGACGTGCTTGAGCGCGTAGAGCAGCGGTTTGGCGACACCGTAACCGTCGATGGCGGCCCAGGACGTGACCGGCCAGCAGTCGTTGAGCTGCCACACGATAGAGCCCATGCACCGAGGACTCTCTGATCGCATGTGCTCGATTGCGAGGGTGACTGCGAGCGCCTGGTTGAGGGACATGGCCCAGTGCCAGTCCTCGGTGTTGTCCGGAAGGGGTAGGTGCGCGACGAGGCCGTCGGTGAGCTTGTCGTTGCCGTCCGTCGCCTTTTGGTGATGGATCATGCCGGGCGACTCCGGGGTGAGGGGGTTGTCAGAAATCGACCGTTGGATGCTCGACCAGGATGCCGGGCCTTGCCAGCCGAACTCAGCGACGAATCGGGAGTGGATGTCGCGGTAGGCCGGGTAGTCAACTCTGTTCCACAGCTCCCACAGGTGCACTGATCCGTGGTTGTAGTCGTTGGCAAAAATTTCCGGGTCGCCCGACCAGGGGCTTCCAGGCGTGTAGGCGCGGCCGGGGTCGAGTTCGGAGACGAGGCGGGGGAGGAGGTCGAGGTAGTAGCCCAGCCCCCAGGTGCGTCCCTGCAGGCGCTTGGCCCATCCCCATTCCTCGTAGCCCCAGATGTTCTCGTTGTTGCCGTTCCAGAGAGCCAGGCTCGCGTGTGGCATGATCCGAGTCACGTTGTCGCGGACTTCAGCTTCGACCTCGCTCCACAGCGGCTCCTCCTCGGCGTAAGAGGCGCAGGCAAACAGGAAGTCCTGCCAGACCAGGATGCCGCGCTCGTCGCAAAGTTCGTAGAAGTCGTCGGACTCGAAGTAGCCGCCACCCCAGATGCGCAGCAGGTTCATGTTGGCGAATTCCGCCTGGTCCATTCGCCGTGCCAGGCGGGCGCGGTCGACGCGGGTGATGAAGGCGTCGTCCGGGATCCAGTTCGCGCCTCGGATCCATACCGGTTCGCCGTTCACGACAAATCGGAAGGAGGAACCTTCAGCGTCTGGCTCAAGTTGCACTTCGATGGTGCGGAAGCCGATCCGGGTGGTCCAGGTGTCGACGGAGGCGCCGCTCACGCTCGCGTCCACGGCGAGGTCATACAGGGGCTGGTCTCCGAATCCGCGTGGCCACCACAGATCAACGTTGGCGATGGCAATCTCGACTGTTGCTGTCGTGCTGCCAGCGGGGATGGTGGCTGAGGACCTCTCCCCGGCGATGCTTGCCGTGAGGACGACTGGTTCGTCGGAGGTGCGGTCGATGGCCACGTTCACGCTGACTCGCCCGGTTGACTCGTCGACGACCACCACGGGTCGCACCGTCGCCAACCGTGCGGTGCTCCAGGCGTGCAGAGATACGGGCTTCCAGATGCCGACGGATGCCGCATCCAATCCCCAGTCCCAGCCGAAGTTACAGGCGGCCTTGCGGATGGCGTTGAAGGGGTGGGTGTAGGTGTGCGGCCGGTAGCCGATTTCGAGGCTGGCCCGGTCGGCTTCAGCAACGGGGGAGGCGAAGAACACGGAAAGCTCGTTCGGTCCATCGATGAGAAGTTCATCAATCGCGAGGCGGTAGGTGCGGTGCTGGTTGCGGGTGGTAGCGATCTGATGACCGTTGAGGGTTACCGTGGCGATAGTGTCCAGTCCCTCGAAGACCAACTCGTGGCGGTCGTGCCCGTCGGCAGTCCACTCGAATGTTGTGGTGTATTCCCAGTCGCTTTCGCCGATCCAGGTCACCTTCTTCTCGTTCTGATCGAGGTAGGGGTCGGGGATCAGGTTCGCGGCAAGCAGATCGGTGTGTACCAGTCCTGGGACAGTTGCGGGGAATGACTTTCTGGCTACCGAGGAAGGGATGGGGCCGCGCTGCGCGCGGACGCTCCAGCCGTCGTGCAGGGGGCGCACGGCCGCGCTTATGAGAGTCGGATCGGTGATGGTGTCGGTCACTTTGTTGCTCCTGAGGTGAGTCCGTTGTAGATGAAACGCTGAAGGAAGAGAAAGGCGATGAGCGTGGGAACGATGACGAGGATGGTTCCGGCGGCGATGACTTCCCACTGCGCCCCGAATGGGCCCATGAATCGGAAGAGGGACGTGGAAATCACGCCAAGATCCCGTGAGGGCATATAGAGGAAGGGGATGTAGAACTCGTTGTAGACGGCAATGCCCTTGATAATCACGACCGTGGCAACGGCGGGTCTTAGCAGCGGCAGGATGATTTTCCAGTACACGGTGAATCGACTGGCACCGTCGAGCGTGGCGGCCTCATCGAGGGAGATCGGGATCGACTGCATGAACTGCAGGAAAATGTAGATCGCGACGATATCAGTGCCGGTGAACAGAAGGATGGCCGACCATCGGGTGTTGAAAAGATCGAGGGCGTTGATGACCTGGAAGGTCGCCACCTGGGTGGTAACGGACGGGACGAGGGTCGCGAGCAGAAACAGTGCGGTGACCAGGGACCGGCCGCGGAATCGGAACCGGTCGATAGCGTACGCAGCCATGGTACCGATGAGCACAGTGCCAGTGATCGAGATCACGAGGATGATTGCCGTGTTCACGAATCCGGTGATCATGTCGCCCTGGGTGAAGGCGATGACGAAGTTGTCGAAGTTGAACCAGTTGCTCGGGGGAACGAGGGGACCCGTGCTCCGATACTCCGCAGACGTCTTGAAGGCGAGCATGAATATCGTCACGATCGGAATTAGCGCGAACAGGCAGGCGATGACCAGGGACGCGTACTTGCCAAGCCGGCCGAAAAATCCACCTGCACGGCGTCGCCGACGGGGGCTCTTCGTACCCGAACTCCCAGACGCTGCGATTGCGTGGTCCGTCACGGGCAGTCCCGTGGCGTCCACTGGGCTGGGCTGGGTGCTGGTCATTCCTGGCCCGCTTTCTCGTCGGGGAAGACGCGTCGTTGCACTGCGGTAATGATGAGGACAATTGCGAGGAGGACAACAGCCATCGCCGAGGCGAGACCTACCTTGGAGTAGCGGAATGCGGTGTCGACGGTTTGGATGACGAACGTCTCAGAACCGTTGGCACCGCCGGTCATGATGTAGGGCATTTCGAACGCCGAGAGGGCACCCGCGATGGCGAGAATGAACGACAGGCCCAGGATGCGCCGGATGCTCGGCACGATGATGTACCGGAACTTGTCCCAAGAGTTCGCCCCGTCCAGATCAGCCGCTTCGTACTGCTCCGCAGGAACGGATTGGATGGCGCCGAGGAAAAGTACGAAGTTCAACCCCATGTATCGCCACACTGAGGTCGCAGCCAGCGACGTGTTGACAACCGACGGATCGCCAAGCCACTGCGGGGTGTTCTGCACGCCGAAAGCGCCGAGGACGGCGTCAAGCGTCCCGTCAGGACGGAAAAAGTACAGAAACATCAGCCCGATCGCGACACCGTTGATCAGGTATGGGAAGAAGATAACGCCCTTAAAGAAGTTACGGAACCGTGTCTGAAAGCTCAGCAGGGCCGCGAAGAACAGCGCTAAGCCGAGTTGGGCGATGGCACCGGCAAGGTAGAAGAGGCTGACCAAGAAGACGCGGAAGATCTCCGGTTCAGTGAAGATTTTGATGTAGTTGTCGAGCCCGACCAAGCTTTTCTCTGGATCAAGGCCGTCCCAGTCAGTGACGCTGTACCAGAACATATTCGCGACGGGGATGTAGGTGAGAACGATGAGGAACGCAAGCGGGACTGCCAGGAACAGCCACGGCGTGATCCGTCGGCCGGCCAGCCGCTGTTTGCGTTCCGGCCGGATCCGTTTGCTGGCTCCCACCTCGAGGGAAGGAGTGTCGGTGATCGACATGTCGATCCTTTCGGCATCTTCGGGGGATGCGGTTGAAGGTGGGAGGAAACGGGCGGCCCGCTGCTAGGCGGACCGCCCGTCGAGTCGTTTATTCGACGACGGCGGCGCGGGCGGTAGCCCAGCGCTCGTTCAAGTCATCGAATAGTGACTTCTTGTCGCCGTCTCCCGCGCCGCGGGCGGCGTCAATGAGCCCCTGGCGGTAGGAGTTGCCGAAGAGGTCGATCTCGGCCTCGTTGGCGATATCGGTGATGACGGCCTCTTTGCCGACCGGGTCCGGAGCGAGCTCGAGGTACTCAACGCCGATCTCGGTGAAGTCGGAGAGGGTATCGGGAGCAGCGGCGTCGATGACGGGACTGATCGCGCCCTGGCTCGCGGCGAATCCGGACTCATCTGTGAACCAGTCGACCCAGGCACGGGCAGTGGCCTTGTTCTCGGAGTTCTTGTTGATCGCGAGGAATTTGTCGGACGCGGTCACCGAGGTGAACGTGCCGTCCTGCGCCCAGGGCATCGGCCAGAAGCCAATGAGGTCGCGCGATTCGCCGGCCTTTTCTGCCGCATCCTGCATCTGCGCGACGGCCCACGAACCAAGAACCATCGAACCGATCTTGCCGGTGGCGAGGAGGTCTTTGGATTCCTCCCAGTTGGTAGTGGTGGGGTCATCCTCGCTGAGGCCAGCCGCGACCGTGTCAAAGAGCAGACCGTCGATGTTGAACTGGTCGTTACCTTCCGTCCAGGGGGCATCGTCAGCGATCATCTGGCTGCGCACGTCGGCGCCCTGAACGGTTCCGAGATTGCCCTCGATCGTGGCCAGTGGCCAGCCGTCCTTGTAGTTGGTGTAGTAAGGAGTGACGCCGTTGTCCTTGATTTTCTTCAGAGCCGCCAGGTATTCGGCCTCCGTCGTTGGGGGACTTGTTATGCCAGCATCTGCCCAGACATCGCGGTTAAAAACGTAGCCCATCGCTGAGCCGAAGGTGGAGATGCCGTAGGCGGTGCCGTCGAAGGAGCCTTCGTTGGTGAAGCGGTACTTCTTTGCCAGGTCTTCAGTCGAGCCGAGAGGCTCAAAGTAGTTCGCGAACTTGTCTTTGGTGACGTTTGAGCTGGGGATGAGCAGAACGTCGCCGAAATCCTTGGAGTTGAGGCGGATCTTCGTGTCGCCCTCGTAATCGGTGAGAGCCTCGAACTTCACCGTGGTACCCGGATACTTCTTCTCGAAGGTCTCGGCATAGTCGGCGAAGGTGGTGTCAACGAGGTCG
Organism: Cryobacterium sp. TMT2-4; assembly: GCF_004402575.1. NCBI lineage: Bacteria > Bacillati > Actinomycetota > Actinomycetes > Micrococcales > Microbacteriaceae > Cryobacterium > Cryobacterium sp. TMT2-4. The sequence continues at coordinate 36,032 of NZ_SOGE01000039.1, forward strand.
GTGCGGTTGGTGAGCACGGTGATCTCGCCGGCCGGTTCTCCAGAGTCGTTGGCTGCGGAGTTGCCGGTGCATCCGGTAAGGGCAAGTGCGGCCGTCACAGCGATGGCCGTAGCGCCCATCAGTGCGTTTCGTCGGGTGTGTGGCGTGTGTTGCACGATGATTCTCCTTGGTTGGCCGTCGCCGTCATCGGCGCCGGGGCGTTCGGATTGATGTACAGAGGGGTAGAAGCAGGTTGGTGTTAGTGGGCGACCACGACGGTGGTGATGTCGTCGATAGTCATGGTTCCCGTGCCAGTCCCGTTGATATACAGCGCGAACTGGGTGACGGAGGTGAGGTCAAGATCGGCCTGTGGTGCCCACGACGGTGGCGCGAAGTCAGTGAAGGGGATATTGACTGTCTGTGGTCCGTTAGTCAGTGGCGTCACAGACGCTTCCCAGTAGGCGCCGTTCGCGACGAACTGCACTGAGAGGGAGTTGCTGACGTCGGCATCGATGTTCAGGGTTAGACCGGAGTATCCCCACCAGTTTTGTGCGCCGCTAAAGGTCTTTACAGTGCCGGCGTAGCCCGCGGTACCCAGATCGTAATCGAACTGAGCAGCCCTGGTGCCGTTGGCGTCGTTCGCGGTGAGCGAGAGGTTGATTGCGCCGCCACCAGCATTTCGGACGTAAGCGGCCTGCAGGTCCGAATCAGCTGCGTAGTCGTCGAAGTCGTCGACAACTGTGGGTTCAGTGGGTAGGGCTGCGGTAAAGAAGTCGCGCCGTTCTGACGCTGTCGATCCGGCGCCATTCACCGCGGTCACCTGCCATGAGTAGGTGGTCTCCGGGTCCAGCTCGAGAGCCGGCCAATATCCCGTCGCGGTTAAGCCGGTTGCGGACGTAACGGGCGTACCGGGGGCGTTTGTCTTCCAGAGCTCGAACCGGTAGTAGGCGGCGGAGACGGCGGATTCCCAAGAGAAGGCTGGTGTGGCGGTGACCGATGCCGCGGCGGCTGCGGGAGTTCCGAGCTCCACCGCTCCGGGTGCAGTCAGTGATGCTGCGTTGGGAGAGTAGATACTGACCGAGCCAATCTGGGGGGTCCAGATTTCGCCCGCGAACTGGGGCCAGGAAACTCGGAGATGGTTGACGCCCGTCAAGTCCTCGACACTGTAGGTGTAGGGCTTCCAATTTCCAACACCGGCGCGCGTCTGCGTTTGCAGAGTTGTCCAGGTAGACCCATCGGCGGAGCCCTCGACCGTGAGCGCGGCCACGGCTTGGTCGGGCCAATACCACGCGTCGATGTCGGCGCCGCTGATGTCATCAAACGCCCAGGAGAGACTTGCCAGGTTACTGCTGTCGCGTTTCACCCGTGAGGTATCGCCGCCGAATGATGTCGGGTTGCTGCTGTCGAACGAGAGGTTCCCGTTGTGTTGCGCAGTCTTCGAGAAGTCGTTCAGGGGGTCGAACAATGCGATAGTCACTGCTGCGCTAGTGATGGTGGCGCGTTCAACCTTGCCGTTGCCCTTCCAGCTCAGGCGAACGGCGTCTCCGGAGAGACCGTTCGCGATCACGAAGCGGTGCCCTGCTCGCACCACGTTTTTGGTAGGAACGTCAGTCCAGTTGACTCCATCGACGCTCGTGGACACGACGACAGATTTAGAATCGGTGACCTTGAACGTCGCGCTGAGGAGACCATCGCTCTCCCAGGTGATGCTGGCGGTGCCGCCCTTTGTGCCTGCGGCAACGCCGCCGGCAGGTGTGGCGAGGATGTCGGTCCCGTCGTGTGTGGAAGTAAGTGACCAGCTTTCAAGCGGGTCGACGAGGACAGCTCCTTCATTGGGTGCCGCGACCGCGTCGGAGGCAGTCCGGCGTCGGTCATTGGCGTCGACCGGGATCACCCGGTAGGCGGCACCATCCGGAGATTCGTAATCGGTGACGGGTGACGCTGAGGCGGACACCGGCCCGTCAGTCACGTCGGCCCATTTTCCCCCGTCGGTTGAACGCTGCACGATGTATCCGGCAGCACCCGCTGTCCCGCGCCAGGCGACCACGTTGATACCGTAATTCTGATCGATTGTGGTTATGAGAGGAATGCCGACTTTGAGACGACCCGGCTCGCTTCCTGTCGCGGCGCTGTAGTGCTGGATGGCGGCGACGTTTTCTTTCGCCCGCTCCGAGTCTCCCGGATAGTGAAGGGTGAATCCGTCGTCGTGCTGGACCTGGCCGCCGCGGTCGTTGTTGCCGAAGAGCGACCAAAAGAACATGCCAGAGACGTTCGGATCGGCGGCCGCGGCATCCAGGAGTTCTCCGGTGGCGGCCGTGGAGGCGTACTCGCCCGCGATGTAAATCTTGCCGGCGGCAGCAACGACTGCGGCGTCGGCGGAGACACGCTCGGCCGTTGGAGGGTAGTAGTGAACGTCAACGATGTCGAGGCCGGGGGCCGCGAGGGTGTCCGGGTCAATGTCGAAGCGGCGACCCGCTGCGACGAGCTGCTGCGGAGCCCGATCCTTAATATGGGCGACCTGGCTGTTGATCCAATCGAGGGTCATTCCCTCGAGTTCGTTGCCGAGCTCCCAGGCCATGATCGTCGGGTCGTCAACGAAGCGTGTACCGGTGATCGAGTTGGTGTGCGTCAGGATGTGGTCTACGTAGTCCTGGTAGGCGGCGATGGCGGATGGGTCAGAGTAGAACTGGTCTGCGTTAAGCCCGAGCGGAGTTGTGAAATCGCGGTGGCCTCCGTGGTAATACTCCCACTCGTCGGTCAGAGGTAGCACCAAGCGGATGCCCAGTGTTCCGGCGTAGGCCACGGCAAAGTCAATGGTGCGGAAGGCCTCATCGTTGTACTGACCGAGTTTAGGCATGAGCGCCAGCGGATCTGCATTGTCCTGACTGGTGGACGTGGTCATGTGCGAACGCACCACGGTGATGCCCATCACAGCGGCGGTATCCAGTGCGTCCTTGATCCGGAAGAACGTCGGGTAGTCGACTCCGCCGACGTTTTCATCGAGACCGAGCCAGTAGATGTTGGTTCCGCTAGCGCGGAATTGCTCGCCATCGAGGGTCAGAGAGCTTCCATCGCGTTGCACGAAGGCCTTGTTTTCGTTCTTCCAGTCGGACCCCTTCTCGGTGGCGCCGGCGGGAGCGGCTACGACGAGGGACGCGGCGGTAATCGCAACGAGAGCTAGTCCCGCAATGGATGAGCGATGTTGCTGCCGCGGTGACGCGGACTGGTGGGTGGCAGATTTCATGTTTTGCCAGGGCTCCTTCGACCGGGGACGTATCTGTTGCCGAGCGGTCCGAGCGAGTGCACGGTGCTGTGGCGTAACCCATGGTCGCGGATTGGTTAGCAGGAGTCAAGAACATATATAAATTACTTATGTAATACTTTTTGAGGAGGTATCTTCATGCAAGAGATTCGACGGCTAGCTCGAAACGTTCAATATCGGCGCCCCGGTCGATTCGCGGGCGACGACTACCACCGGGGGACTCGCGATGGATTGCCCCGAGACCGAGACAATCTCTTCGAGCAGTCCCTGACCGGCGAGCATTCCGATGACCTGGACATCATGCGATACCGCCGACAGCGAGGGCTCGCTCAGTTGGCATTGCGCGGAGTCGTCCCAGGCAAGCAGGGAAAGGGCACCTGGAACCGAGATCCCCAGATCTTGCGCCGAGTCCAGCGCACCGAGCGCCATCAGATCATTGTCAAGGATGGCGGCAGTCGGTGGCTTCTTGTGCCTGATCAGGGCGCTGATGCAGCGCCCGCCGGATTCGCGGGAGTAGTCACCGTTTTGCTCGATCGGTTCGATACCAAGACGTGCGCATTCGTTGAGGAAGACGTCGCGCCGGATTTGGCTATGCAGCAGATTGGCGGGGCCGCCGACGTGAGCAATCCGGATATGGCCGAGTCCGGCAAGATATTCGACGGCATCGCGCATGGCCATATCGTCATTGGTCCATACGGCTCGAAAGCCCGGAGCTGCCGTGGGCGGGCCAACGACAATCGCGGGCAAGCCAAGCGAGTGGACCAGCTGGGGTCGAGGGTCGTTGACAGTGAGGTCGACAAGAATGACGCCGCTCACTTCGCCGTCGGCGCTCCATCGGCGGTACGCCTTCGCCTCCGCTTCCGTATCTGGAAGCACATTCAAGAGAACCGAATATCCTGCAGGTCGCACGGCCCGCTCCACGCCCGCAATGAACTCATGGAAATACGGCTCTGCGCCCATGATCTCCGTCGCCCGAACGAGGGCGAGGCCGATCGGGCGCAGCAAGGGGAAATCGCTCACGGGGTCCTACTTTCGGTTAGACATCTCCAGCGTAGGTGCCTCATGCACTCATGCCGCCGCAGCAGCAGTCGGCAGAATGGTGACACACCGGTTGCCAGAGGACAGACCGGTGCGCCTGCTGCTTTACCGTACGCTAGCGAGCAGATCGAGAGGAGAAACGATGGCTCGTCCTGAGGCCACAGCGGCGGCGCCGGGCAGCCGGGCCCTAGTTGTCGACTTGATCCGCTCCTCCGGTCCGATTAGTCGTGTCGAATTGACTGCGGCGACCGGGTTGACGCAGCCGGCGATCTCTCTGATCGTGCGCAAATTACTGACCGACGGAATAGTCCGTTTGACTGGATCCACCGCAACCGGCGGTAAGCCGCGCCAGATGCTCGAGATCAACGCCCGTGCTCGCATCGCGGTCGGCATTCAGCTCGCTTTCGAGGCCATTACCCTCGTGGCCACCGACACCGCGGGTGGCGTCATCGCACGCCAGCAGATCGACGGTGCGGCACTGGACCCGCCAGAGGAGGTCACTCGCCGCATCGTTCGCGGGTACGAAAACTTTGTACGCGGGAGCGGGCTGGACCGAACCACGATTGCCGGCGCCGCCGTCGTCGCCCCGGGGCCGATCGACCAGAAAGCAGGACGAGTGCTTGGCCCTCCGACGCTCCAACATTGGCGGGACTTCCCGCTGCGCGAGGAAATCGGCTCCGGGATCGGTGTCCCCTTACTCGTCGAGAACGACGCCGCTGCGGCGGGGATAGGCGAGTTTTGGAGCCGCGGCGTCTCCCGGCACGAGACTTTCGGCAGCATATACATCGGGTCGGGAATTGGTGCCGGGGTCGTGCTCGACGGGGCGTTGTACCGGGGTGCAAGCTCCAACGCGGTTGAGATCGGTCACGTAACGGTCGTTCCCGGCGGTCGCGAGTGCTTCTGTGGCAACATCGGCTGCCTGGAACGCTACGCCGCCCCATCGGCCGTGGTCAAGGAAGCAGCGGAGAATAAGCATGCATTCGACGACCTGGACCTCACCTTCGAAATCGAACGGAATGCCCGCGAGTTCGACGTCATAGGACTCGCCGCCATCAACGGACACGCTGCAGCCGGCAAACTCCTACAACGATCCGCGGCGTACCTGGCCGAGGGCGCCGTGACTCTGGCGAATCTATTCGATCTCGACGCCCTCATATTGACTGGACCCGGCGTCGCCATCGCCGGGTCCATTTACACCCGCGTCATCAGAGCCCGGCTCGAGTCGCAGAGATTCGCCCGCCGCGCACATCCCATCAGCGTCGAACTCTCTGCAAATCCGCGCGACGCGGCCGCCATCGGCGCGTCTTCATTGGTCCTGCAAAGCACGCTGTCGCCCGGACACGGACCAGTCCTCCATCAATCAGCCATCGACCGTGGCTGACTCCACAGCTTCGCTAGTCCACACACCAGACGGTATTCTCCGCGGTCGCGTCGTCACCACGCCCGACGGTGTAGCGGCTGCGTTTCGCGGTATCCCGTACCGCGTGGCAACCCAACGGTTCCGACCCGGACGTCTCGTCGAACCGTGGAAAGGCACTCGAGACGCCATACAAGCCGGACCAGCTTCGCCCCAGCACGTCGACGACCCTGGCGGGCTACTCATCAATGAGCGCGACTGCCTGAACCTGAACGTCTGGACGCCTGCTCCGTCGGCGCACAAACTGCCTGTGTTCGTCTGGATACACGGTGGTCTGCACATCTCCGGGTCCAACGCCGACCCACTTCGCGACGGTGTTCGCCTTGCTGCGTCTGGCGGAATCGTCGTCGTCTCAATCAACTATCGCCTCGGCGCCCTGGGATACCTCACTCTCGACCACCTGCTCGGTCCGGACTACAGCCAATCCGGCAACCTCGCGCTGGTCGACATCATCTCCGCGCTCGAATGGGTGCGCGACAGCATCGCCCAATTCGGCGGTGATCCCCTTAACGTCACCGTCGCCGGCCAGTCCGCGGGGGCGACCATGGTCGCCACCCTTCTCGCATCACCACGCGCGGCAGGGCTGATGCGCCGCGCCATCGTCCAAAGCGGAGATCCCGAACGGGTGGGCTCACGTGCCTACGGAGAGGCCGTAACCGACGAACTGCTCGATCTGCTCCACCTCGGCGGCGATCCCGCCGGCATCATCGACCTGCCGTGGTCCACTATTATCCGCGCGCAACAACACCTGCTTGCAAGGCACTCCGCCGGGCGACCCCAACCTGTTCCGGTCTTTCGCCCATCGATCGATGGGCGTCTGCTGCTGAGCAACCCTGTGGCCGCTGTCGCTGGGGGAGCGTCGGCGGCCATTGACCTGATCGTGGGAACGAACCTGAACGAGGCAAGCGGGCACGTGGATCTGCGTGAACGCGGCACACACGCGTCACAAGCAGTCCTAGATGGCTCCCTCAGCACACTGCTGTCCAAAGAACCACTCGGGGAAAGATCCCTCAGCCGATTCGAGGCTTACAGGGATGCCTTTCAACTCGACACCGGCCGCGGCGCAACACCCGCTGAACTACTCGAAGCCTGCCTTACGGACACCACATACCGCCAACCTAGCCAGCGCCTTCTTGACGCGCGTACACAGGCGACTGGCTCGACGAGGTCATATCTCTTCGTTTGGGAACAACAGGACGCAACGTGGGCTAGAGGGGCCGGGCATTCCCTCGAATTGCCCTTTCTTTTCCGCCACGTCGATGACTCGCAACGGGCCCGCGCTGAAGCGGGGCTCAACGCCCCATACTCCCTGCGCGACGTCATTAGCCAATATTGGGTCGCTTTTGCAACGACAGGTGCTCTCGACTACTGGCCAGAATACGAGCCCAACCGCCGAAGCACACTAATTCTTGACAGCCCCACCCGGCTGGCAGACGCCCCGCGTGACAATATTCGCCGACTGGCCGATGAATCGCACATGACCAAATCCCCCAGTTGAGCGCTCCGTAATCTAACGCATCGCAGATGAGCGTCCGCTTCCCTTCGCCATCCTCTCGAGTTCTCCTGGTACAACTACCGTCCCTTGGAGTCACCATGTTCAACCGAATTACCGCTACGCCGAAGACCTACGCTTGGGGGTCCACCACGGCTCTTCCGCAGCTTCTCGGCGTCGCGCCCGACGGGTCACCGCAGGCGGAGCTCTGGATGGGGGCCCACCCAGACAGCACCACCTACATCCTTGATCCTCATGCCGGCCAGCCGGCCACGCTGAACGAGTGGATCGCAACACAACCGGAGGCAGCGCTGGGCGAACGGACCCGGCTGCCGTTCCTGTTCAAAATTCTCGCCGCCGCAAAGCCGCTCTCCCTGCAGGCACACCCGTCCCTCGAACGCGCCCGAGAGGGCTACGCCGAAGAGAATCGACGAGGGGTACCGAGAGACGCCCCAGATCGCAACTACAAAGATGAATGGCACAAGCCTGAGCTCATCGTGGCCTTAGCCGATGGGTTTCAAGCACTCTGCGGATTCCGCGCTATTGACCAGTCTCTGAAGCTCCTACAACACCTTGCAGCCCTCGCAGACGCGAGGCCGTCAATCCTCATTGAGGGGTTCCGGGACCAGCTCGAAAACGTCGGGATCGAACCGACGGTCAGGGCTGTCCTCACACGTCAGCCCGCTACTCTAGTAAGGGCGCTCGTCGACGCCTCACGATCGAACGATACCCAGGTCTGGGCAGCCGAGGCCCAGCTCTTGCTAAGCCTCGACAAGTGCTACCCCGGGGACCAAGGGATCGCGATCGCGGCCCTACTCAATTTCGTGAGCCTTCGAAAAAACGAGGCACTCTTCCTGCCCGCTGGAAACATCCACGCCCACGTTGCAGGCCTGGGCGTTGAGATTATGGCCGCCAGCGATAACGTCGTTCGGGGTGGGCTCACGAGCAAGAACATCGATGTCCCAGAGCTCTTGCGGGTGCTGGATTTCCGGCCTACACGCGTCCCGTACGTTAAGCCGGTTACCCGTGTCGACGGCTTCGTGGAGTACCACGTACCCGTTTCCGACTTCCAAGTCATGAGGGCCGATGCCGGCACAACGGTCAACTTCATCCCGAACTAATCTGCCGTGGTCTTCGCGACTACTGGATCCACGACCGTCACCCAAGGCAGCAACGTTTGGGTGCTAAAGCAGGGAGAAGCCGCATACATCGCACCAGGTACAGTGCCGTTCTTGCTCAAATCAGAAGGGGACACTTTCATCGCGACAAGCTGAGCTATCGCGCCACGAAGCAGATTGGCCCGAAAATGAACACGACCCTGCGCAGCATCACCCACAATGATCGTCAACCGACCCGTTGACGATAATTACCAGGTCATGATCAGCGTGACCCGGGATATAGAAACCTAGCCGCGCTAGCCGGCCAGCGCCGAATAAAAAGTTTGGTCAGGTATCTGAACTTTATGCCTAACGCTAAGAGCTCGTTGTTGACTCGCTGGGGTCAGGGCCAATCGGACGTCGACCGCGTCGTCTTCGGGGTGGGCCGAGTCGTAATCGTCGTGCTTAGCCATGAGCTGCCGCCTCCGCTGCAGTGGTGTCATCCGGCGCTGGGATCGGCGCTGGCGTGGGGTTTGGTGTCCTGGTCGGGGTGCGGTTGATGATGGTGGTGAGGGTATTATCGCGGAACCAGCGGCCAGTGTTGACCATGATGGGTTGGCATTTGGTGCTAAAGACGATGGCGCGCCATTCGAGGAGGGAGCCGAGGGTGGCGATGTTGAGGGTGCTGACCTTGCGTTGGCGGGCAAACAGGACGATCCCATTGCTGACGAGGCCGGGGGAGAGCTAGTTTCAACTGCATGTGCGGCAGATACGTGGTTTTGTAGGGCATGACGCCCAGTAGTGAGTCCGCGCGTCAGCGGGCCAGCATCCCTTCTTCTTGCTGTTTTTCACTACACATATTGGAGTCTCCACATGCCGTTTTCCTCATTGCCCCTCCTCCGCAAGACCGCACTCGTGACGGGCGTATCGCGTCGCAAGGGCATCGGATTTGCCGTGGCCCATCACTTCGCCGAACTCGGCGCTAACGTTTTCATTCAGCACTATTCGCCCCACGACGACGAACAGCCCTGGGGAAGCGACGACCTCGGCGAGGTCCTAGTAGGCATCACATCAGCGCAGATTGCAGACGCAGTCTTCGGTGACGTAAGCCTCGACTTGGCCGTGCCGGATTCAGCCAGCCTGCTTATGGAGGCTGCCTGCGGGCTCACCGGGGGAGTCGACATCCTCGTCTGTAACGACGCCCGCAGCGGGAGCGATGGCTCCATCTTCGACATGACCCCGGAGCTGCTCGATGGTCACTGGCAGGTCAACACCCGCTCCACGCTTCTGCTGACAAGAGCGTTCGCTGAGCAGTTCTCCGGTCACAGAGACACCGCACCAAGACGTCCGGGAGAACGACCCGAGCACGCCGTCCCGGTCGACGAATTCGCGACTGGTCGAGTCATCTGGATGACGTCGGGTCAGCTCCACGGCGCGATGCAGGGCGAGGTTACCTATGCGGCAAGCAAGGCAGCCCGGGCTGGGGTCACACCAACGTGGCCAGCGAACTCTTGGCGCGGGGCATCATTCTCACCACCATCAACCCCGGACCCGTCAATACGGGATATCTGGATCCGGAAACGACGGATCGCCCGCTTGAGGAGATTCAAGAATTCGTGCGGAACACTCCGTTCGGACGTTTCGGGTTTCCCGCCGACCCCGCGCGTTTGATCGGATGGCTCGCCACTGATGAAGGCCGATGGATCGTCGGGCAGGTCCTGACGACGGACGGTGGCTTCGGACTCTAGCCAGTTCTCGGTCGGGAACCTTTCCGGGCAATCAGCCACTCGTCGTAGCCGATTTGGACGACTGCTTGAGGAACGCGTCGATCGCTCCCCGGAGGCCGCGGTCAAGTCCAAATGTGTGGTGTAACGCGTCTGCCGCGTGATTCTTGGATTTCTAGGCGCTGAGGGCGCCGAGTTCGGTTGCGGGTTCCTCCTTCT
>NZ_SOGE01000027.1:0-47543 GCF_004402575.1 Cryobacterium sp. TMT2-4
CTTGAGTTTCTGTTCCTAGACAGTCAGAAACCTAGACAGGAAGCGGCGTGCGGCCGTTAAGGCGCTCCGAAACACCCACAGATGAAGCAGGAGAGCCGAAATTGTGGCCGAATCGGCCCCATTCCACCCCGAGAAAGCGGTTTCACACGAGAATCTCCGTCGAATTGGTTCGACACCGGGCACTTCGCGTCACGGGTGAGGAACAGCGTCCACGGCGTGCCGTCAGCTCTGACTTGCCGAGGGCGACACCAGCGGTCGGCCAGGACTCGCTCCTTTAGGTCAGGCAGTTCGGCCCGAGCAGGCTCTTGAGCTCCCCGAACAGGTCGGCGCTGATCTTCACATGATGGGGCAGCTCGAACACTCGCGCCGTATGGCCCTTCACCAGCTTGATCCGCACCTCGGAGCTGCCGATGTGGCGGGTGATGACTTCGCCCAGCGCCGTCACAGTGTCGGTCGTGGCCCGGGATTCTGCCAGCGTGACGGTCAGCGTGCCGGTGTCCGAGGCCAAGCCGAGTTCGGGCGCGAAAATGCTGTACGCGTGCAGGTTCATGCCATCGTCGCGCAGGCTCACCCGGCCCCGCACGACCACGACCGAGTCGCTGACCAGGTCGGACGAGAACTCCTGATAGGCCTTGCCCATGAACATCACGGCGATCTCCCCACCGAAATCCTCGACCTGGATGATGCCGTATTGGTTGCCCGACTTCTTCGCGATCCGGTGCTGCACGCTGGTGATCAGCCCGGCGATGGTGACGGTGTCGGCATCCTGCGTCTGCTCCGATCCCACCAGGTCCACGATGGTCGTGCTGGCGTGCTTGGCCAGCGGGAGCTCTAGCCCGGCCAGCGGATGGTCGGAGACGTAGAGCCCGAGCATGTCGCGTTCGAGCGCGAGCTTCTCCTTCTTGCTCCATTCGGGACGGTCGGGAACCTGCTCGCTCTCTTGCGGGTCGTCGAAGAGGCTATCGAAGTCGAAGCCGACCATGCCGTGCTGCTCGTCGCGCTTGATCTTGACGGCGGATTCGACCGCGGCTTCGTGGATCTCGAACATGGCCCGGCGGGTCGCGCCGAGCGAGTCGAATGCGCCGGCCTTGATCAAGGACTCGACCGTGCGCTTGTTCGCCACCGGGATCGGCACCTTGCGCAGGAAGTCGTGGAACGACTCGAACGCGCCCTTCTCGGTGCGGGCGGCGCGGATCGCGTCGACCACGTTGAATCCCACGTTGCGCACCGCGCCGAGCCCGAAACGGATGTCCGTGCCCACGGCCGCGAAGTACCCGATCGATTCATTCACGTCGGGTGGCAGAACCTGGATGCCCATCCGGCGGCACTCGTTCAGGTACAGCGCGAGCTTGTCGCGGGAGTCGCCGACGCTGGTCAGCAGCGCGGCCATGTACTCGGCCGGGTACTTCGCCTTGAGGTACGCGGTCCAGTACGAGAGCACCCCGTAGGCGGCCGAGTGCGCCTTGTTGAAGGCGTAATCGGAGAACGGCAGCAAAATGTCCCAGACGGTTTTCACCGCCTCCATGGAGTAGCCGTTGGCGACCATGCCGCCGGAGAAGCCCTCGAACTGCTTGTCCAGCTCCGACTTCTTCTTCTTGCCCATCGCGCGGCGCAGCAGATCGGCCTGGCCGAGAGAGAACCCGGCCAGCTTCTGCGCGATCGACATGACCTGCTCCTGGTACACGATCAGGCCGTAGGTGGTGCCGATGACGTCGGCCAGCGCCTCCTCGAGCTCCGGGTGGATCGGGATGATCTCCTGCTGGCCGGTCTTCCGCAGCGCGTAGTTGGTGTGTGAGTTGGCACCCATGGGGCCGGGCCGGTACAGCGCGATGACGGCCGAGATGTCTTCGAAATTGTCGGGTTTCATCAGGCGAAGCAGCGATCGCATGGGCCCGCCGTCGAGTTGGAACACCCCGAGGGTATCGCCACGGGCGAGCAGTTCGTAGGCGGCCGGGTCTTCGAGCCCCAACTCTTCGAGTACGGGCCGGTGCCCGCGGTTCACGGCGATGTTGTCGAGGGTGTCGTCGATGATGGTGAGGTTGCGCAATCCCAGGAAGTCCATCTTGATCAGGCCGAGGGCCTCAGAGGCCGGGTAGTCGAATTGGGTGACGACCTGGCCATCCGCTTCACGCTTCATGATCGGGATGATGTCGATCAGCGGGTCGGAGCTCATGATCACCCCGGCGGCGTGCACGCCCCACTGACGCTTGAGGTTCTCGAGGCCGAGGGCGGTGTCGAAGACGGTGCGGGCCTCGGGGTCGGACTCGATCACGGCGCGGAAATCGGCGGCCTCGCGGTAGCGCGCGTGGTCCTTGTCGAACATGCCGATCAGGGGCACGTCCTTGCCCATGATCGCCGGCGGCATGGCCTTGGTGAGCTTGTCCCCCATACCGAAGGGGAAGCCGAGCACCCGGGACGCATCCTTGAGGGCCTGCTTGGCCTTGATCGTGCCGTAGGTGACGATCTGGGCGACGCGCTCCTCGCCGTACTTCTCGGTCACGTAGTGGATGACCTCGCCGCGGCGTCGCTCGTCGAAGTCCACGTCGAAGTCGGGCATGGAGACGCGGTCAGGGTTCAGGAACCGCTCGAAGATCAGCCCGTGCACGAGCGGGTCCAGGTCGGTGATGCCCATGGCGTAGGCGACCATCGAACCGGCGCCCGACCCACGGCCGGGACCTACCCGGATGCCCTGCTGTCTGGCCCACATGATGAAGTCGGCCACGACGAGGAAGTAGCCGGGGAAGCCCATCTGGATGATGATGCCGATCTCATAGTCGGCTCGTTTGCGCACATCGTCCGGGATGCCGTTCGGGTAGCGCTTGGCCAGCCCGATCTCGTTCTCCTTGACGAACCAGCTCTCCTCGTTCTCCCCCTCCGGGCAGGGGAACCGGGGCATGTAGTTGGCCTTGGTGTTGAACTCCACCTGGCAGCGTTCGGCGATCAGCAGCGTGTTGTCGCAGGATTCCGGGTGCTCGCGGAAGAGATGCCGCATCTGCGCGGCGGTCTTCAGGTAGAACTCGTTCGAGTCGAACTTGAAGCGGTTCGGGTCGTCGAGCGTCGAGGCCGACTGCACGCAGAGCAGGGCCGCATGGGCGGTCGCGTCGTGGGCGTGGGTGTAGTGCAGGTCGTTGCTGGCCACGAGCGGCAGGTTGAGTTCGCCGGCGAGTTTGAGCAGGTCGGTCATGGTGCGGCGCTCGATGTCGATGCCGTGGTCCATGATCTCGCAGAAGAAGTTCTCCTTGCCGAAGATGTCCTGAAATTCCCCGGCCGCCTTCTTCGCCTCGTCGTACTGGCCGAGGCGCAGGCGGGTCTGCACTTCGCCGCCCACGCACCCGGTCGTGCCGATCAACCCGTCCGAGAACTCGGCGAGCAGTTCCCGGTCCATCCGGGGCTTGAAGTAGTACCCCTCCAGGCTGGCCTTGGACGACAGCCGGAACAGGTTGTGCATACCGGCCGTAGTCTCCGAGAGCAGCGTCATGTGCGTGTACGAACCGGCGCCACCGACGTCGTCACGGTTCTGACCGCTGGTTCCCCAGCGCACCCGGGTCTTGTCTCGTCGGTTGGTTCCGGGGGTGATGTACGCCTCGGTGCCGATGATCGGCTTGATGCCGGCCTCCGTCGCGGTTCGCCAGAAATCGAACGCACCGAACACGTTGCCGTGGTCGGTGATGGCGACCGCCGGCATCCCCTGCTCGATGGCCGCGTTGATCAGCGGTTTGACCCGCGCCGCGCCGTCGAGCATCGAGTACTCGCTATGCACGTGCAGGTGCACGAAGGAATCTGTCGATCCACCCGACTTATTCTGAGAGGACAAAACGGCTCCGAGGTGTTGTAATTGGGCGCTACGCGTCAGGCGTCGCGCAGCACGTCGAGGGCGTGCGCGAGGTCGGCCGGGTAGTCGGTGGTGAAGGTGACCCACTCCCGAGTGTCCGGGTGGTGGAACGCCAGCTGCTTGGCGTGCAGCCACTGGCGGGTCAGGCCGAGGCGCGCCGTGATCGAGGGATCCGCGCCGTACATGGCGTCACCCACGCACGGATGTCGCTGGGCGGCCATGTGCACCCGGATCTGATGTGTGCGCCCCGTCTCCAAATGCACCTCCACCAGTGACGCCGAGGGGAAGGCCTCGAGCGTCTCGTAGTGCGTGACGGAATCCTTGCCGCCGGCGATGACCGCGAACTTCCAGTCCGACCGCGGGTGGCGCCCGATCGGCGCGTCGATCGTGCCCGTGCTCGGATCGGGGTGACCCTGAACGACGGAGTGGTAGATCTTCTCGACCTCGCGGTCATGGAAGGCGCGCTTGAGCGCCGTGTACGCGGTCTCCGACTTGGCGACGACCATCAGACCGCTGGTACCCACGTCGAGGCGGTGCACGATCCCGGCCCGCTCGCTGGCCCCGGAGGTGGCGATGCGGTAGCCGGCCGCGGAGAGCGCGCCGACCACGGTGGGACCGGTCCAGCCCACACTCGGATGCGCGGCCACCCCGGACGGCTTGTTGATGACCACGATGCTCTCGTCGTCGTGCACGATCGTGAGATCCGGCACTGGGATGGGCACGATCGCCAGGGCCTCCTTGGGCTGCCAGGACACCTCCAGCCACGCACCGCCGTGCAACCGGTCGGATTTACCGGCCACGACCCCGTCCAACGTGACTCCGCCGGCCTCGCAGACTTCGGCCGCGAAGCTGCGCGAGAAGCCGAAGAGCTTGGCGATGCCGGCGTCGACGCGGACTCCGGCGAGTCCGTCCGGAAGAGGAAGGGAGCGTGTTTCCATGGCGAGAATCAGGATGCTATCTGGGTGGGGGTGGATTCGGACGGGTCCGAGGCGTCGGTGCGGCGACCGTCGAGGCCGATTCCGCGAATGGTCAGATACATGAAGATGATCATGCTCGACACGATCGCCATGTCCGCCACGTTGTAGATGGCGGGGATCAGCCAGGGCGTGGAAATGAAGTCGATCACGTGACCGAGGCCGAAGGACGGCTCCCTCAGCAGCCGGTCGGTCAGGTTGCCGAGCACGCCGCCGAGCAGGAGCCCGAAGACGACAGACCAGGCCAAAGAGCGGATGCGCCCGGCGAACCAGACGATGAGCACCACCACGGCCACGGCGATGATCGAGAAGATCCACGTCATGCCGGCTGCCAGGGAAAAGGCAGCGCCCGGGTTCCGGACGAAGTGCATTTGCAGCACGTCTCCCAGAACCCGGACGATGTCACCCTCGGTCAGTCTGCTGACGATGAGGTACTTACTGATTTGATCCAGAGCGTAAATCCCCAGGGCCACGACGGCCAGGAGGATCAACGCACCGGGGCGCTTCTTCGTTCGAACCTTAGGCGCCAAAGCTCTGGAAGCTCGACTTCGAAGCGTTGCTCGACTCGACCGGCGACGTGGCGTCGAGGTCGCGCAGCTGGGTCTCGATGTAGCTCTTCAGCTTCTGGCGGTACTCGCGCTCGAAGGTGCGCAGATCGTCGATCTTGGTCTCGAGGACGGAGCGCTCCTGGTCGAGAATGCTGAGTTGCGCGCGCTGCTTGGCTTCGGCCTCGGCGACGAGACGGGCTGCGGTGGCGTGGCCTTCGGCGATAAGTGCATCGCGCTTCTCGGCACCCTCCTTGACATGCTCCTCGTGCAGGCGACGAGCCAGCTGGAGAAGGTTGGTCGTGCCGGCGGTCTCGTCGATGGGCCCGGCGACAACCGGTGCGGCCACGACGGCGGGAGCCACGACGGGCTCCGCGACGGCCTCGGGCGCCGGTGCGACCTCCGCTGCGCCGCCAGAGCTGACGCGAGCCTTGAGCTCCTCGTTTTCCGCAGTCAGTCGGCGAAGTTCAACGACGACCTCGTCGAGGAAGTCATCGACCTCGTCCTGATCGTATCCTTCGCGGAACTTAGTCGACTGGAACCGCTTGTTGACTACATCTTCCGGAGTTAGCGCCATGGCTTTCCACCCTTAAAACTCGAGTTGCGAACATTGTGTTTGCGTTCAACCAACGCTATCAAGGTCCGACGCGTAGTCGGACCGCGTCAGCCCGGCACGCCGTCGGACAAGAATACATGCCCAGTCCGGGGCGCGAGGTATCGGTCAGCGCATGAGCCCGGTGATCGACATGCCGACGATGACGCAGAGCATGGTGATGCTCCAGCCGAAGTCGAAGGCGATCGGGCCGACCCGAAGCGGCGGCAGGAGCCGGCGGAAGAACTTGATCGGCGGGTCGGTCAGGGAATAGGCCAACTCGATCACGACGAGCAGGGGGCCCTGCGGCCGCCAAGACCGGTTGACACTGCGTACGAGGTCGATGATGAACCGACCCCACATCACGAAGAAGTAGAGCAGGAGGGCGTAGTAGGCGATCGCACCGATCAGGCTGACGGCAAACACGGCGGTAACTACGACTGCGCGAAGAAGGACGCCTCGGCATCGGAGTCCTCCGCGGCATTGTCGCCGGACACGACAACGTGGGACGGGGAAAGCAGGAAGACCTTCGCCGTGACGCGCTCGATCTTCCCGTACAGACCCTGGGACAGTCCGCTGGCGAAGTCGATCAGGCGGCGCGCATCGGCGTCGCTCATCTGAGACAGGTTGATGATGACCGGGATTCCATCGCGGAAGGACTCCGCGATCACCTGAGCGTCCTTATACTGACGCGGGTGGACGGTGAGGATTTCATTCATGTCTGAGGCAGCCACATTCTTCGGAGCGGAGGTCTTGCGCAGCGGTGTCACCGATGCGCGACCGGCCGAGGCGGGTGCGCCGGCGGTGTGTGACGACGACGCGGACGACGCGGCGTGCGAGGAATTCGGGGCGGAGTGGGGAGCAGCGGACTTCGATGCCGCAGCGCCGGTCGCCGTCGAGTGAGTGGCCGTCGATGCGGGCGCAGCAGTGGGCGCCTCGTACTCGAGTTCCTCGTCTGCCAGACCCAGGTAAACCATGGTTTTCTTGAGCGGGTTGGACATCTCGACCTCCGTGTTGGTGATTCTTCTTGTCCAGATTAACCGGATACCGGGCGATTCCCGGTGATTGCTGTGCCAATTCGAAGGTGTGTCGCCCCTTCGATGATCGCCTCCGCGTAGTCCTGGGACATGCCCATGGACAAGGATTTCGCGTTCGGCGCGAACTGCTGAATCTGCTCGCCCAGTTCGCGAACCCGGGCGAAGGATGGGCGCGGTTCGGCACCGAGCGGGGCCACCGCCATCAGCCCGATCAGCCGCAGTCCGGCCGTGGAGAGCACGTGCTCGACGAGCTTGGGCAGTTCCCCCGGAGCGACTCCGCCGCGAGACGGGTCATCCGTGAGGTTCACCTGCACGAAGCAGTCGACGACCGAATCCTCCGACGCCAATGCATCGACCAGTGATGCTCGATCCACGGAGTGAATGACGTCGGCGTAGGCCCGCACCTGCCGGGCCTTCTTCCCCTGCACCTGGCCCACGAAATGCCAGGTGAGGTCGAGCTGGAGGAGCTCGGCGGCCTTGGCCTGGGCTTCCTGGTGGCGGCTTTCCCCGAAGTTGCGCACGCCGAGGGCGGCAAGTTCCTGGAGGAGCGAGACGGGCTGGAACTTGGTCACGACGATCGTGGTGAGCTCCGCCGGGTCGCGCCCGGCGGCGGCAGCCGCGGCGACGATCCCACCCTGAACGGCGGTCAACCGTTCCGCGAGGCCACCGGCCCCGAGCCTGACCGACTCACTCATCTGGTTGCCATCGGCATTCTCGCTGCCTGCGGCACTACTTGAGGAAGTCCGGGATGTCCAGGTCGTCCGGGTCTTCCTCGAAGGCCGGGTCGGCCACTGCCGCACCGGGCTCGACGCCGGACCAGACCGACGAGGCCGCGGCATCCGTGTAGGGAGCCGAGTCGGTCGCGCCGACCGCCGCAGCACCCGCCGTGCCCACGCCCGCGCCGACCGCGACACCGGCGGCGACCAGGTCTGCGCGGCGCACCTCGACCGCCTTGGCACCGGGCTCACCGCCGTCGAATCCGGCAGCGATGACGGTAACCCGCACCTCGTCACCCAGGGTGTCGTCGATGACGGCACCGAAGATGATGTTGGCTTCCGGGTGCACGGCTTCCTGCACGAGGCGAGCGGCGTCGTTGATCTCGAAAATTCCGAGGTTGGAGCCACCCTGGATCGAGAGCAGCACGCCATGGGCGCCGTCGATCGAGGCCTCGAGCAGCGGGGACGCAACGGCGAGTTCGGCCGCCTTGATGGCTCGGTCCGCGCCGCGGGACGAGCCGATACCCATCAGCGCGGAGCCGGCACCCTGCATGACCGACTTGACGTCGGCGAAGTCGAGGTTGATCAGACCGGGGGTGGTGATCAGGTCGGTGATGCCCTGCACGCCGGCCAGGAGCACCTGGTCAGCCGTGGCGAAGGCCTCGAGCATGCTGATTCCGCGGTCGCTGATCTCCAGCAGGCGGTCGTTCGGCACGACGATGAGGGTGTCGACCTCGTTCTTGAGGGAGGCGACGCCGGCCTCGGCCTGAGCCTGGCGGCGCTTGCCCTCGAAGCCGAAGGGTTTGGTGACGACACCGATGGTGAGCGCGCCGATGGACTTGGCGATGCGGGCGACGACCGGCGCACCGCCGGTGCCCGTTCCACCACCCTCGCCGGCCGTGACGAAGACCATGTCCGCGCCGGCCAGAGCCTCTTCGATTTCTTCGGCGTGATCCTCGGCGGCGCGGCGGCCGACCTCAGGGTCGGCGCCGGCGCCCAGGCCGCGGGTGAGATCGCGGCCCACGTCGAGTTTGACGTCGGCGTCGCTCATCAGCAGCGCCTGGGCATCCGTGTTGATGGCGATGAACTCGACTCCGCGGAGGCCGAGCTCGATCATGCGGTTGACGGCGTTGACACCGCCGCCACCGATTCCAACAACCTTGATGACTGCGAGGTAGTTCTGATTTGTTGTTGACACGTCCGGCCTCCGGTGGAACCCTAAACCTCTTGTCGAAGTTTAAAGTTATGCTGAGTATGCAATTCCTGCTTAGAAAGTTATGCGCCAGCCGAACAGGCTCGGGGAGGCGCGCCCGCGTGTCGCGAAGATCCAACCAAGATCTCAGCGGAGAACGGCGCTATCCGGGGAAGACACGTCGTACTCGCCGACGCTGCCGACCGGGTGGCTCACGATCAGGGCCGCGAGCACGACCGCCTTGAAGTCCGACTTCTCCGCACTCCCCCACACAACGCGCGCGCCGCCCACGAGCGTGAGGGTGACGTCGTCCGTGGTGGCGGCGGTGACGGTGTCGAGGGTGGAACGGATGTCTGCCGGCAGGGCCGCGATCACGGCAGCCGCCGCCCGGAAGCCGGCACTGCCGACCCCGGCCCGCGCATCGATCGTGGCGTACCCGGCGGGGCGCTCCGCGCTGCTCTGGATCACTACCCCGGCCGCGTCGACCAGGTCGAACCCGGACTCGGTCACGAGGGCGCCGACGGGCTCCCTCTCGACGACGCGCACGACGAGGGTGTTCGGCGGACGGCTCTCGGTGACGTAGCTCTGGATCAGGGTGAAGGCGGACAGCTCCTTTTGCACCGCGTCGAAGTCCACGAGCGGCAACGGCGTGCCCAGCTGGTCGTCGAGGGCCGATCGGATCTTCTCGGAGGGTACCCGGTTCGCCCCGACGACCTCAATGGTGCGAAGCGCCATCAGGGGCGAGAAGGTGCCGACGAGCACGAAGGCGACGAGCGCGGCCAGGGTGCCGAGCGCCGCCAGCCAGACGTTGCGCCGCCGACGGGAGCGCCAGGTGAAGCGGCGCACCTCCTCCCGTTCATAGAGTTTGCGGGCACGACGGGCGGCCCGGAGCTTGCGTCTGGCCCCGGCCGGAGTCAGCGCAGAGTCGTGGGGCTCCGTGGGTGCGAACGCGGACGAAGGGGAAGAGTCCGGCGCCCGCAGCCGGGACACGGGTGCGATCGTGTCGGCGGCGGGAAGCGTGATCGGCTCGGTATTCGTGTGGTCGCTGTGACCGCTCGACTGGCGTCCTCCCGGCTTGGGACGGGCTGTCTTCGCTGCGGCTGGCTTCGCCCCGGCGCTCTTCGCGGCGGTCGTCTTCGGCCCGCCGGTCCGCTCAGCGCCTGCCGGCGGGCGGTCGTAGCCCTCGGGCCGCTTCATGATCGTCGGCGGGTCATCCGCGCGCCTGCGTGAGCGAGGCGAGCAGCTGGGGAACGATCCGGTAGACGTCGCCGCAGCCGAGGGTGACGACGAAGTCGCCGTCCCGGGCGATCGAGGCGACGTAGTCGGCGGCCTCCTGCCAGTCGGGCACGTAGACGACCTTGCCGGCATCCGTGAACCGTTCGGAAACGAGGGCGCCGGTCACGCCGGGCTCCGGGTCTTCTCGGGCGCCGTACACGCCGAGGACGACGGTCTGGTCCGCCTTCTCCTCAAGCGTCTGGGCGAATTCCTGGGCGAACAGCCGAGTGCGGCTGTAGAGGTGCGGCTGATGCACGGCGATGATCCGGCCGCGGCCGACCACCGTGCGGGCGGCGGACAACGCCGCGGCCACCTCGGTGGGGTGGTGGGCGTAGTCGTCGTAGACGCTGACCCCACCCACGGTGCCGTGCAATTCGAAGCGGCGCTCGGTGCCGCCAAAACCCGAGATGGCGGCCAGGGACGCCTCCGGGGCGAAACCGAGGCCGACGAGCACCGCGAAGGCGCCGGCGGCGTTGATGGCGTTGTGCCGACCTGGGATTCGGAGGGTGGCGAAGTAATCGCTTCCGGCCCAGGCCACGCCGAAACGTACCGGTCCGTCGGTGACGACCGAGTGCACGCGCACGTCGGCCGCGGCGTCCTCGCCGAAGGTGATGACCCGTTTGCCGGCGAGCTTGCCCGTCACGCTGACCGCGCCGGCGTCGTCGGAGGAGATGACCACGAACTCGGTCGCGTTCTGTGCGAATTCGACGAACGCGGCCTCGAAGGCCTCGAGCGAACCGTAGTGGTCGAGGTGGTCAGGGTCGACGTTGGTGACCAGGGCGACGGCCGTGTTGTAGAGCAGGAACGAGCCGTCCGACTCGTCGGCTTCGACCACGAAGAGGTCGTCGGTGCCCGCGCCGGCCGACACGCCGAGCGATTCGATCACACCGCCATTGACGAAGCTGGGATGCGTTCCCAGGCCGAGCAGGCCGGTCACGATCATGCCGGTCGAGGTGGTCTTGCCGTGGGCGCCCGCGACGGCGACGAGGCGGTGCTTCTCGATCAGCCAGGCAAGCGCCTGGGAGCGGTGCAGCACGGGGAGGCCGCGTTCGTTCGCCAGCACGTATTCCGGGTTGTCCTGCCAGAGTGCCCCCGTGACGACGAGGCTGTCGGCTTCGCCGACATTCTCAGCGGCGTGGCCGATCGCGATGTGGGCTCCCAGCTCGCGCAGGGCGAGCACGTTGTCGGACTCGCGCACATCCGAGCCGGTCACGGTATGCCCGGCGGCGAGGAACAGCCGTGCGATCCCACTCATCCCGGAGCCGCCGATGCCCACGAAATGCACCGTGCCGAGGTCACGGGGAATGGTGAGGTTCAGGTCGGGCTTGATCACGGTTGCTGGCTCTTCTCAGTCGGAGACGAATGCTGGTGTGCGTTCGGTGCTGGTGTTCTGGTGCTGGAACAACGTTAGCCGCTGTGATCAGGCGAGGGCGGCGTGGATGAAGTCGGTCATTCGGACCGAGCCGTCGAGTCCCCCGACGGATGCCGCCGCGACGCCCATCCGGCGCACGCGCTCCCGGTCGGTGAGCACGGGAACGAGCTCGTGCTGCACCCAGTTCGGCACGAAGTCCGCATCGTCGACGAGGATCCCGCCGCCGGCGCGCACGACGTCCGCCGCGTTGAAGCGCTGCTCGCCGTTGCCGACGGGGTACGGCACGTAGACGGCCGGGATGCCGAGGGCGCTGAGTTCGCACACGGTTCCGGCGCCGGCCCGGGACACCGCGAAGTCCGCCGCGGACAGCGCCAGGTCCATCCGGTCGCAGTAGGAGATCAGGCGGTAGTGGTGCAGACCTGGGTCTGTCACCTCCGACTTCTCACCGGTGATGTGCAGCACCTGCCAGCCGGCCCTGATCAGACCGGGAGCCGAGGAAGCGATGGTGTTGTTCAGGCGCCGAGCGCCCAGGGATCCGCCGGTGACCAGCAGGGTGGGGCGGTCGGCGTCGAGGCCGAAGAACGCCAAGGCCTCCGGGCGCGCCTGAGCCCGGTCAAGCTCGGCGATCTCGGGTCGCAGCGGCATCCCGACGACGGTCGGGTGGCGGATCCGGGTGCCGGGAAAGGCCACCGCGACATGGCGGGTGAACCAGGCGCCGAGCCGGTTGGCCAGCCCGGCCCGGAAATTGGCCTCGTGGATGACGATCGGCACCCCCGCCCGGCGTGCCGCGAAGTAGGCCGGGGTCGAGACGTAGCCGCCGAACCCGACGACGACGTCGACCGTGCGGAACCGGATCAGATCGGCCACGTCGCCAATGGCACGGTTCAGCCGTGGCAAAAAGGAGAGGGCCTGTCGGTTCGGCCGGCGTGGGAAAGGCAGTCGGGGAACGAAGACGAGCTCGTAGCCGCGGGCCGGCACCAGGCGGGCCTCGAGGCCCTCCCTGGTGCCGAGAACGATGACTGTCGCATCCGGTTCCCGGCTCATGATGGTGTCGGCGACGGCCAGCAACGGGTTCACGTGGCCGGCGGTTCCGCCCCCGGCCAGCAGATAGGTGGTCACTCTCGGGCTCCTGACGTGTCGGTCGACATGGCGGTGCGTCGTGGCGGCTCCGCGTGGTCGCCCCGGGTGAATGAGAGCACGATGCCGATCGCACCGAGGGTCGTGAGCAGGGCGGTGCCGCCGGCGGACACCAACGGGAGCGGAACACCCAGCACCGGGAACACGCCCAGGACCACGCCGATGTTGACGAAGGCCTGGCCGATCAGCCAGACGAGCACGGCGGCCGTCGACACGCGGGCCTGCAGGCTCGTGCTGGTGCGCATGATGCGCAGGAACGCGAAGGCCAGCAGGATGAACATGAATAGGACGACGATGGCCCCGATCAGTCCGAGTTCTTCGCCGACGATGGCGAAGATGTAGTCGTTGTCGGCCGCGGGCAGCCAGGACCACTTCGCTTTGGAGTTGCCGAGCCCAACGCCGAAGATCCCGCCGTTGGCGAGTGCCCAGGTGCCGTGCAGCGGCTGCCAGCAGGGTGCCGAGATGGGGCCGTCGAGCTCTTCGCAGCCGGCTCCCATGAAGCTCAGGATGCGCGTCATCCGGTTCGTGCTCGTCAATGCCATCAGAACCGCGAGCACGACCCCGGCGCCGAGAGGCACTGCCAGGAGGCGCAGTCGAACGCCGGCGAAGAACAGGGCTCCGAAGAGGATACCGGCCATGATCAGGACGGTTCCGAGGTCACCGCCGATGAGCACGAGCAGCACGGCGCCGCCGCCCACGCCGAAAACCGGAATGTACACGTGGCGCCAGTCGTCGAGCCGTTTCTCCTTCTGCGACAGGATCATGCCCAGCCAGACGACGAGGGCGAGTTTGATCGCCTCGGAGGGCTGGAACTGGACTCCGCCGACCGACAGCCAGTTGGTGTTGCCGGCCACCTCGACGCCCAGCGGCGTGAACACGACCAGGCATTGCAGGAGACAGGCGACGATGAGCAACGGCCACGCCACACGCCGCCAGAACTTCAGCGGCAGGTGGCTGATCATCAGCATCACCGGAACGCCGATCAGCGCGAATCCCCCCTGGCGCAGGACGGTGCCGAAGAAGCCGGTGTTCTCCAGGTAGGAGTCGACCGAGGAAGACGACAGCACCATGACCAGGCCGAACACGACGAGGAACAGGGTCGTGCCGAGCAGCAGGAAATAGCTCGCGGACTCGGCCTTGAACACCCGGCCGAAATGAATTCGGGTGGAGGCGACGGGCGCGGCCTGCCTAGGCGCCGGGGTTCGAGGCGGAGTCTTCATCCGCCTCACCTCCCAGGTGGTCCCGTACGGCTTCTGCGAACAACCGGCCCCGCTGGGCGTAGTCGGTGAACTGGTCCATAGACGCCGCGGCCGGGGCCAGCAGCACAACGTCGCCGGTTTCTGCGAGACCGGCCGCGAGGCGGACCGCCCCGGGCATCACCTGACCAGTGTCGTCGGCGTCGATCTCGAACACCGGCAGCTCCGGCGCGTGTCGCGCGAATGCGTCCCGTAACACGGAGCGGTCGGCTCCGATGATCACGGCCCCGCGCAGGTGGCCGACGTGCCGGGCTACCAGGTCATCGACATCGACGTCCTTGAGCAGGCCGCCGACCAGCCAGACGACGGTCTCGAAAGCGGTGAGCGAAGCATCCGCCGCATGCGGGTTGGTGGCCTTCGAGTCGTCGATCCAGCGGATGCCGGCAAACTCGGCAACGATCTCGATCCGGTGCGCGTCGAGGCGGAAACCCTCCAGGGCGTCGTGGATGACGCCGGGCGCGACGCCGAAGGACCGGGCCAGAGCGCTGGCAGCGAGGATGTCAGCGAGCAGGTGCGGCGCGCTGAGCCCGTGGGCCCGGAGTTCCGGCGCGGTGGTGATCTCGATGGCGGTCTCGAACCGGTCCTCGTGGAACGCGCGGTCGCAAAGGATGCCCTCGACGATGCCGAAGTCGCTGGGCCCGGGGGCGCCGAGGCCGAAGCCGATGGCCCGGGCACCCTCCTGCACGTCGGCGTCCTCGACCATACGGATGGTCGCGGCATCCGCCTTGTTGTAGACGCAGGCCACCTGGGTATTGGCGTAGACGGTTGCTTTCGCATCGCGGTACGCCTCGGCCGAACCGTGCCAGTCGAGGTGGTCGTCGGCGATGTTGAGGCAGACGCTGGAGAACGGCACGAGGGCGCCGGGACCGGTGCGGGGCAGGTGGTGAAGCTGGTAGCTGGAGAGTTCGACCACGAGCACGTCCCAGCCGTGCGGGTCGCGCACGGCGTCGAGGACGGGCACACCGATGTTGCCGCAGGGTGCGACGCGCAGGCCGGCGGCGGCGAGCATGGTGGCCGTCAGCTGCACGGTGGTGGTCTTGCCGTTGGTGCCGGTGACGAGGATCCACTCGGCCGCGGGCCCGACCTTGTCCCGCAGGCGCCAGGCCAGCTCGATGTCTCCCCAGACCGGTACCCCGGCCCGAGCGGCCCAGAGCAGCAGAGCGTGGTCGGGGTGGTAGCCGGGCGAGGCGATCAGAACCTCCGGCCGGTGCCGGGTCAGTTCATGCGGAACGACGCCCGGCGCGGCCTGCACCAGTCCCGCCCCGATCACGTCGAGCAGGCGGATGGTGTCGGCAGGAGCGTCCCCCGCCACGACGAGCACATCCGCGCCCAGTTCGACGAGGGTGTCGGCGGCTGCGAAGCCGGTGACGCCCAGACCGAGCACGGCGACATGGAGGCCGGACCAGTCGGAGTGCCAGCTGGTCAACCCGTCGAGGCGCGCGGCGTCAGCCCCAGCGGGCCCGACCTCATCGGCGTGGCGACCAGCCACTAGCTGGCCAGCCATTCGAGGTAGAAGGTGCCGACGCCGGCGGCCACGAACAGCCCGCCGATGATCCAGAAACGCACCACCACGGTGACCTCGGCCCAGCCCTTGAGCTCGAAGTGGTGATGGATGGGGCTCATCAGGAAGATGCGCTGGCCGCGGGTCACCTTGAAGTAGGCGCGCTGCACGATCACCGATCCGGCCTCGATCACGAACAGGCCGCCGATCAGCACGAGCAGCAGTTCGGTGCGGCTCAGGATGGCCAGGGCGGCGAGGGCGCCGCCGATGCCGAGCGAACCGGTGTCGCCCAGGAAGATCTTGGCCGGCGAGGTGTTCCACCAGAGGAAGCCGATCAGGCCGCCGACGATGGCCGCGGAGACGATGGCCAGGTCGAGCGGGTCCCGAACGTCGTAGGCGCGGTAGAGGTCGGCGATGTCCGCTCCCCCGAAGCGGGCCTGGTTGGACTGCCAGAAGCCGATCACGATGAACGCGCCGATCGACAGGATCGACGACCCGGTGGCGAGCCCGTCGAGGCCGTCGGTGACGTTGACGCCGTTGGACGTGGCCGTCACGATCAGACAGATCCACAGCACGAACAGGGAGATGCCGATGATGCTGCCCAATTGCATGAAGTCCAGCGGCAGATCTCGCAGGAACGAGATTTTAGTCGACGCCGGCGTGACGCCGTTGGCGTTCGGAAACTGGATGGCCAGGATGGCGAACGTGCCGGCCACGAGAACCTGGCCGGTGATCTTGGCCCAGCCGCCGAGCCCGAGGCTGCGCTGGTTCCGCGTTTTCAGGAAGTCGTCGACGAAGCCGACCATGCCGAGGCCCACCATCATGAACAGCACCAGCAGCGGCGACGCCGTGACCGGGGACCCGGTCAACCACATCGCCGAGAAATAGCTGACCAGGGCGCCGAGGATGATGATGATGCCCCCCATGGTGGCCGTGCCGCGCTTGGCGTGGTGGCTCTGCGGGCCGTCGTCGCGGATGAACTGTCCCCAGCCCAGCTTCTTGAACAGCCGGATGAACAGCGGCGTCAGCGACAGGGTGAAGACGAGGGAGAAGGCTCCGGCCATCAAAAGTGCTCTCACGAGAACCACTCTCCCAGACGGTCGCCCAAAAATCTCAGGCCGGCGGAATTGGAGGATTTCACCAGCACGGTGTCCCCCGGTTGCACTGTGGCGCAGAGCAGGTCGAAGGCCTCGTCGGCATTCTCGACGAAGGCCGACTCCCCGTCCCAGGATCCCTCGTTGATGGTGCTGATGTGCATGCGCCGCGCGCCGCGCCCGACCACGATGAGCTGGGAGATGTTGAGGCGCACGGCGAGCAGCCCGACGCGGTCGTGCTCCTCACCAGCCAGTTCGCCCAGCTCGCTCATCTCGCCGAGAACCGCGATGGTGCGCCGGCCGGGAACACCGATCTGAGCGAGGGTCTTGAGCGCCGCCGTCATGGAGTCCGGGCTGGCGTTGTAGGCGTCGTTGATGACGGTCACCCCGTCCCGGCCGCCCATGACCTGCATGCGCCAACGTTCGGCGGTCTGCACGGATTCGAGGGCGGAGACGATGTCGTCGATCGCGACTCCCAGGATCTCGGCGGCGGCGGCGGCGGCCAGAGCGTTCATGACATGGTGTTCGCCGAGCACCTGAAACGCCACCGGGCGGGACTGGCCCGAGGCCAGGTGCAGCGTGAACGTCGTTCCGGACGCGGAGGCGTGCACCGCGGTCGCGCGCACTCCCTCCTCGCCGTACTGGCCGAACCAGACGATCCGGGCCCGGGTGGAGGCGGCCATACCGGCGACGCGCGGGTCGTCGGTATTCAGCACGGCGACATCCGTCGCCAGCAGCTCGGTGACCATTTCGGTCTTCGCGCGGACCGTGGCTTCGATGCCTCCGAATTCGCCGGCATGGGCGAGGCCGACCTTGAGCACGATCCCGATGTCGGGACGGGCCATCCGGATGAGCCGGGCGATCTCTCCGACGCCGCTCGCACCCATCTCCGCCACCAGGAAACGGGTGTCGCGGGTCAGTTCGAGCATGGTCAGCGGCGCGCCGACCTCGTTGTTGAAAGATGCGCGGGCCGCGACGGTCGGGCCGACGCGCTCGAGCACGGCGCGGAGCAGGTTCTTCGTCGTGGTCTTGCCGTTGGATCCGGTGACGGCGACGATCTTGAGGTTGCCGGCTTCCCGCACGCGGGCCACGACGTCGGTGGCGAGGGCGCCGAGGGCGAGCACGGCGTCCGGCACGACGATCTGCGCCACGGGGAGATCAAGGTGTCGTTCGACGATCAGCAGGGTGGCGCCGCGTTCGACGGCGGCCGGGGCGAAGAGGTGGCCGTCAGTCACCGCACCGGGCTTGGCCACGAAGATGGAGCCGGGAACGGTGTCGCGCGAGTCGGTGTGCACCATTCCGTCGGTCACGGAGTCGATGCTCCGAGAGGTTCCGTCCAGGTGGAGCGTGCCGTCGACGGCCAAGGCGATCTGGCCCAGGGTCAGGGCGATCATCTACAGCCACCCCGCATCGCGCAGCGCCTGGCGGGAATCGTCCCGGGCGGAGTACGGAATCTTCACGCCGGCAACCTCGTGGTAATTTTCATGGCCGGGTCCCGCATACAAGATCGCGTCGCCTTCTTTCGCTAGGGACAGCGCCGTCCGGAACGCCGTCCGGGGGTCGGGCACCTCATGGAACTCTCCGCCGGGCACGGCCTCCCGTGCGGCAGCGAGCAGAGTGGCACGAATGGCCGCGGGGTCCTCGAACCGAGGGTGGAAGTCGGTGATCACGACGACATCCGCCCCGCGGGCAGCGATCGCCCCCATGTCCGCCCGTTTCGTGGTGTCGCGGTCGCCGTCGGCGCCGAAGACCATGATCAGTCGGCCGGGAGTGAACTTACGGATGGCGGCGAGGGTGTTCAGGAACGCGTCCGGGCTGTGCCCGTAGTCGATGTAGACGAGCGGTCCCGTGTCCCCGGAGATGCGCTCAGCGCGCCCGGGGATGTAGACGTCGATTCCGCCGTCACGATCGAGGGAATGGGCGATCGCCTCGAGGTCGTAGCCGGATTCGACCAGCATCAGGATGGCCAGGGCGGCGTTGGCGGCCATGAACCAGCCGACCAGGGGAACCCGGGTCTGCAGGCGGCGCCCTTCGGGGCCCTCGAGCAGGAACTCGGTGTACAGCGCGCTCTCGGAGACGATGGACATGTGCCAGTCGGCGGCGACGTCCGGGTTGCTGCTCAGGGTGGTGACGGGGATGCGGCACTCGTCGACGATCCGGCGGCCCCAGTCGGAGTCGACCGTGATGACGCCCCGCCGGGAGCGGTCGGGCTGGAACAGCTCGAGTTTGGCCTGGAAGTACTCGTCGAGGCCCGCGTAGTCGTCGAGGTGGTCGTGACTCAGATTCGTGAACCCGGCGACGTCGAAGACGAGCCCGTCCACGCGGTGGCGGGTCAGCGCCTGGGCGGACACCTCGATCGCAACGGCGCGCACCTCGGCCTCTCGCATGCGGGAGAGGAGGGCGTGCAGCTCGGTTGCCTCCGGGGTCGTCAGCGAGCTCACCACGGCGAGGTCGCCGATGCGGCGCTCGGCCGTCGAAGTGAGGCCGGCCACGACGCCCAGTTGGTTGAGCAGGGCGAAGAGGAGATAGACCACGCTGGTCTTGCCGTTGGTGCCGGTGACGGAGAAGAGCGTGGCCGGATTGGCGTCGGTGCGGTAGATCCAGGCGGCGACGGCACCGAGCGCGGCGCGCGCGTCCGGGGTCACCAGGATCGGCAGGCCGCTGTCGGCGGCCAGCACCGCCCCGGCCTCATCGGTCAAAATCGCGACCGCACCGGACTCGCGGGCGCCGGCGGCGTAGGACGCGCCATGACTCGCGCGCCCGGGAACGCCGACATAGAGGTCTCCGGGCTGAACGGTTCGGGAGCTCAGGCTCACGCCGGTGACCTCGAGGCCATCGACATCGCCGTGCACATACAGTTCGAATTCATCGACCAGTCCCGACAACGATCTGGGGACCGGATGCTGAGGACGGAGAGCCGAGGGTGCCAATTCGGTCACGGGGCTCGCTTTCTTACCAGGTACCGGGAAGGGCAGGCGCGGTGGCGCCCGAGGGGACTGCCCGGTACTTCTTCAGCACCTGACTCATGACCTCTTGAAAGATCGGAGCAGATGCCGCGGAAGAGTTCAGTTTAACAGGGTCGGCGAGGCTGACCGAAACGACATACTGCGGATCGTCGCCCGGAGCGAAGCCGGAGACCGACACCAGGTACCCCTTGGTGTACCCACCCCGACCATCGGGCATCTGCGCCGTCCCGGTCTTCGCGCCCACCCGGTAGCCCGGAATCTCCCACGTCTTGGCCAGCCAGGCCTTCTGGTAGACCATCTCGAGGATGTCTGCGGTCTCCCGGGCGGCGGCGGCCGACACGACCGGGGTACCGACCGCTTCGGGCACGTCGGTCATGCTGCCGTCAGCGTGGCGGCAGCCTGCGACCAGTTGCACGGGCATCCGCACGCCGTTGTTGGCCAGGGTCTGGTAGATACTGGAGACCTGGATGGCCGTGGTGGTGAGCCCCTGACCGAACATGGTCGCGTACTTGGTCTGGTTGTCCCAATCTTCGAAGGGGCGCAGGGTGCCGGATTCCTCGGCGAGGAAACCGGACTCCGAGGCCGAGCCCACACCGAACTTACTCATATAGTCGTAGC
The DNA here is from genome assembly GCF_004402575.1 of Cryobacterium sp. TMT2-4. NCBI lineage: Bacteria > Bacillati > Actinomycetota > Actinomycetes > Micrococcales > Microbacteriaceae > Cryobacterium > Cryobacterium sp. TMT2-4. The sequence continues at coordinate 20,108 of NZ_SOGE01000027.1, forward strand.
GCTGCTGGTCACTGATCAACTCGCCGAACTTCGACATGCCCGTGTTCGAAGACTCGATCATCACGCCCGTGAGGGTGAGGTTCAGGTCGGCGTGGTTTGAGCTATCGTTCACGTTGGCACCGTTGGGCGGCAGGTACCGGTAGGGCGCGACGACCCGGCTCAGCGGGGTGGCGGCCCCCGCGTCGAGAACGGATGCCGTGGTCAGCGCCTTGTACGTGGAACCGGGCTCGAAGGGGGCGGTGAAGGCCCGGGAGCCGCGGTCCTCAGCGTCGGGGGTGCCGTTGACGTCGTTGGGGTCGACCGACGGGTAGTCGGCGACCGCGACGAGCTTCCCGGTCTTCACCTCCTGCACCACCACGTTGCCCCAGGCCGCGCCTGTGGCGACGGCCTGTTCGGCCAGCACCTGCTGCACGAACCACTGCAGGTCGGAGTCGATGGTCGTGACGACGTCGCCGCCGTCCTTGGCCCGGACCGTGGTGACGGTGCTCTGGGGCAGGCGCACGCCATCCGCTCCCTTCTCATAGGTCTCCGTGCCGTTGGTGCTCGCGAGGCAGGCGTCCTGCCCGAGCTCGATGCCGGCCTGAGCCTCTCCCCCGGAGGAGACGAATCCGACCAGGTTGCCGGCCACGGCGCCATCCGGGTAGACCCGGCCCGGGTTCTTCTCGGCGTACATCCACGGGATGTCGAGCTTGTCGATGGCCCGGAACACCGAGACGTCCACGGCCCGCACGACGACGGCGTAGTCGGAGTCCTTGTCGGCGGCCAGGGAGCCGGAGATGATCTGGAGGATCTCGTCGCCGGTCTGCCCGGTGAGGGCGCCCACCTCCGCGGCCGCCTGCGCGACCGTCACGGTCACGTCCCCATCGTCGGTGGTGCGGTCGAATTCCGCGGCGTTCCGCGGAGACAGGGTGATGTCGTACCGCATGACCGTGCCGGCCAGGACAACCCCGTTCGTGTCGACGATGTCTCCGCGGGCTCCGTAGACGGGCTGCTCGACCGACCGGTTGCCCAGCGAGTCGGCGCTGAGCGTCTCGGCGCGCACGACCTGGATGTCGACGAGCCTGACCACGAATACGGCCACGAACACGAGCAGGATCAGGATCGTCGCGGCACTGCGCCGCCTGCTGGACCGGGAGCTGCTCGCCACCTGCGATTCCTTACTGCGGCCGGGGCCGCGGGTTGGGCGCGTTCTGGGAACGAAACTAACGGGAGGCGGGCGGGACGTCCCTCGCGAGACGGGCGAACCGGGGCGGGCTAGCGGGTCGTGGGCGTCGGCAGAGCGTTGGGTTCGGCTGCCGGGGCAACCGGGGCGACCGCCGCGGGGACCTCGGCCGGTGAACCGCCGAGGCTGGCCCCCTGACCGGTGGTCTGCGGCAGTTCCGTGACCAAAGGTACGCCGACGAGGAGCGAGTTGGGCACCAGGCTCGCCGTACCGGCCGAGCTTCCGCTGGCGGAGGCGGGCGCTCCGAGAACGGCGGCGTCGGACAGGCGGAGGTACACCGGGTTGGAGTTGCTGACCATGCCGAGTGCTTCCGCGTTCGCGGCCAGGCTCTGCGGGGACGAGACCCGCACGAGGTCCTCGGTGACGCTCTCCGCCGTGCGCCCGAGTTCGACCTGGCTGGCCTGCAGCCGGGACACCTCGTAGGCGGACTGGGAGATCCCGACGCTCAGCAGCAGCTGAGCGAGCACGATGGCAGCCACGCCGGTGACGGCCGAGAGTGCGTAGACGATCTTCGGACGCGCGTGACGCTGGCTGCGCGGCGAGACGATCTCGATGTGGCGAGGCTCCGGCACCGAAGCGGTGTCGGGGGTGCTCTCCCAGTTGGGTCGTGGTGCGCGTGCGAGGTTGTCACTCATGCGGCTCTCCTCAGTCGCTCGGCGGCGCGAAGGCGAACCGGCGTTGCGCGCGGGTTTCTCGCCTTTTCTTCGTCCGAGGCCAATTCGGCCCCTCGGATCACAAGCTTGAACAGTGGTTTGTGTTCGGGAAGTTCGATCGGCAATCCGGCAGGGGCGGTGGAGCCGGATGCCTTTGCCAGGGACTTCTTCACGATCCGGTCCTCGAGGGACTGGTAGGCCATGACGACGATGCGCCCACCGACCGCGACCGAATGAAGCGCTGCGGGAATGGCGCGCTCGAGCACGGCGAGTTCCTGGTTGACCTCGATGCGCAGCGCCTGGAAGACCCGCTTCGCGGGGTGTCCGGCGCGCTGAACAACAACCGGTGTGACGGCGGTGATCACGGAGACCAGCTGGGCCGACCGCACGAACGGGGTGGTCTCCCTGGCCTCGACGATGGCCTTGGCGTAGCGTGCCGCCAGCTTCTCCTCGCCGTACTCGTGGAAGATCCGGCGCAGCTCCTGCTCGCTGTACGTGGCCACGATGCGCTCGGCCGTCAGGTCGCTGGTGTTGTCCATGCGCATGTCCAGCGGCGCGTCCTTGGAGTAGGAGAAACCACGCTCGACCCGGTCGAGCTGGAGCGAGGACACGCCGAGGTCGAAGAGCACGCCGGACACCTCGCGGATGCCGAGGCCGGCCAGCGCGTCCTGAATACCGTCGTAGACGGTGTGCACGAGGTGAACCCGGTCGCGGAACGGCTTCAGCCGCTCCTCGGCGATCGCGAGGGCGTCGAGATCCCGGTCGAGTCCGACCAGGACGAGCCCGGGGAACCGCTGCAGGAACGCCTCGGCGTGCCCGCCCATGCCGAGAGTGGCGTCGACGAGCACGGCGCCGGGTCGTTCCAGTGCCGGTGCGAGCAGCTCGACGCAGCGGTCGAGCAGAACTGGGGTGTGGATATCGTTGATGGCCATAGTCCCGGGTGGTTCCTGATTCCTGATCCCCATCCATTCGTCTCTGCCACCGGGGAAGTGTGTCAGGCAGAACGGCTGGGAGTCAGGCGTCAGGAGCTAGATGAGTCCCGGAATCACCTCCTCCGTGATGTTCGCGAATGGTTCTTCCTGTTCGGAGAGGTACGCGTCCCAGGCGGCGGTGTCCCAGATCTCTACCCGGTTGCCGGCGCCGATCACGGTGAGGTCCCGGTCGAGCCCGGCCCAGGCGCGCAGGTTCGCGGGGATGGTCACCCGGTTCTGCTTGTCGGGCTGCTCTGCGCTCGCGCCGGAGAACATCATGCGACTGAAGGAGCGCCCGCTCTGGTCCGTGAGCGGCGCCTGGGAGATCTTCGCGTAGTACGCCTCGAACTCCCGGGTCGTGAACACGTAGAGGCAGTTCTCCTGGCCTCGGGTCATGACGATCCCGGGAGACAGCTCGTCCCGGAATTTTGCGGGAAGGATGATGCGGCCTTTTTCGTCGAGCTTGGGGGCGTACGTGCCAAAGAACATTCATCCCCCCTCTCATCCGGTCACGGTCCAGATCTTGCTCCACTTTACTCCACTTTGATCCACCAAACAGAATAAACGCGCAAATATTGGAGAAATTCACCCTACTGATCCGCATGAAAACGGGGGAAAGCGGAGTGGAGGGAAATTCAAGGCCGGGTTTCATTTCGCACCGTTTTCGGGCACAAAAAAAGGGCCGATCGGATGATCGGCCCTGTCTGCGAGGTGCGGTGGAGCGGAAGTGCAGTCGAGCGGTGGTGAGAAGGTTACTGCTGGCCGTCCTGGCGACGATCCCAGCGTTCGTTCATGCGATCCATGAAACCGCGCTGAGACGACCGCTGCTGCTGGTTCGGACGGGAGCGCGGAGCGGATGCGGACATCCGCCGGGCGGACTTGCTGGGCGTGGTCGCGAACAACACCCCGGCGAACATGATGATGAAGCCGAGGACACCGAGCCAGAGCTGCTGGATGGCCACGCCGGCGATGAGAGCACCGATGCCGGCAACCGCGGCCAGAACCCCGATGGAAATCGAGCGGTAGTCGGGCCGGAGGCTGCTGCCTCCGACGGTCGCCACGAAATCGGCGTCATTGTGGTAGAGGCCGCGCTCCATTTCTTCGAGGAGTCGCTGCTCTTGTTCCGAAAGCGGCATCTCATTCCTCCTGTTTGGGATCGCGCTGTGCTTCACCGATTCTAACCCCGCCGTGATGGCTAGGCTAGGCAAGTGGCGCAAAGCAATCATCTGATCGATCTGGTTCATTCTCGCATCGACGAATTCCTCGAAACCCGTTTACCAATTGTGACTACCATCAGCTCCGATCTCACGCCGCTGGTGGAGTTCTCACGGCAGTTTCTCAGCGGTGGCAAACGCTTCCGGGCGCTGTTCTGCTACTGGGGCTGGCAGAGCGTCGGCACAGGCGGATCCACTGGTGCGAACGGGGATTCCGACCACGCCCTGACCGCGCTGGTGCCGGTCATCTCCGCGGCGGCGGCCCTGGAAATCTTCCATGCGGCAGCACTCGTCCACGACGACATCATCGATAATTCGGATACCCGACGCGGCGCGGCCTCCGCCCACAAACTCTTCGAGGGCATGCACGGCCAAAGCGGATGGGCAGGCAGCCAGGTCGCGTTCGGCCGGGCCGCCGGAATCCTTCTCGGCGACCTCTTGCTGGGCTGGAGCGATGAGCTGCTCGACGAGGGGCTCGCGGCAGCCACCGACGCGTCGGCCGCGGCCCGGGCACGGATAGAATTCAACCGGATGCGCACCGAGGTCACTGTGGGCCAGTACCTCGACATCTTCGAAGAACGCGCCTGGTTCTCCCAGCCCGAAACAGAACTCTTCGACCGGGCGCTGCGGGTCATCGTCTTCAAGTCGGCCAAGTACAGCGTGCAGGCGCCGCTCGTGATCGGCGCAGCCCTGGCCGGCGCCGGCCCGGACCACCTCGACGCCCTGCGTGCCTTCGGACTGCCGCTAGGCATCGCATTCCAACTTCGGGACGACCTGCTCGGGGTGTTCGGCGACGCCTCTGTCACCGGCAAACCGAGCGGTGACGACCTCCGCGAGGGCAAACGCACTGTACTGGTCGCTCTGGCGCGCGAGAACCTGACGGACACGGCCCGCGAGAACCTGGACGCGCTCCTCGGCGACCCGCTGCTGACGGAAGCACAGATCGGGATGTTGCAGCGCGCCATCGTCGACAGCGGCGCCGTCGAGCGGATCGAGGCGCTCATCGACTCGAACGTCGCCGAGGCCCTCGCAGCTCTCAAGGGATCACCGATCAGCGGCGCGGTCACGACGCGGCTGATGGAGCTGGCCGAGACGGTGACCCGCCGGGCGTTCTAGGAGCGCGGAAAAGTCAGGCGAGCGCCTGGGCGACCCGGCGCACTTCGGCCTTACGGCCGGCAAGCAGCGCCTGGACCGGGGGAACGCCGAGGCTGCCGTCGACCTCAAGGAGCCAGCGCATCGCCTGCTCGTCACTGAAGCCGTCGTCGGAGAGCACGATCAGCGTGCCGCGCAGCTCGGGCAGCGGGGCGCCGTCCCTGATGAACGCGGCGGGAATCTGCAAGGGGCCGTTGTCACGGCGCATGGCGAGCAGCTGCTTGTCGTCGATCAGCTGACGCACGCGGCTCTGGCTGACGCCGAGCACCCGGACGAGGTCGGCGATGGACAGCCACTCTTGATCTGAGAACGATTCGGTCACTCATCAAGCCTCCCATGATTCGACGGGGCGGACAAACTCTCATGGCGCAAACGCGCGTGTTGATGCCCAGAATGGGGGCCAACCTGATTGACTGGGCAATGCTGTGCCAGCACCGCTGTCGCACGCAATCGACGGGAGCGGAATGTCGGCACCAGCCAGCAGGAACAGTCCAGCCAGCAGCACCAGCGACGCGAATTCTTCGACGCCCGGTGCGGGCCACCACCGGCACGCCACCGAACGACGGGGTCTGGGCATCCTGGTCACCGTCCCGCTCGTGGTGATCAGCACGATCGCGATCAGCCTGAACCTGGCGTCGCCGGCGGATGCCGCCACCATCGCGAAGAAGCCGCTCAAGAGCAAGAGCATCCTGCCGACCGCGGTGCCCGCCGGCGCAGGTCGGCAGAGTATCGCCGCCGTCGCGGCGCCGACCCAGTACCAGGTCGTCGAAGGCGACACCGTGAGCAGCGTGGCCGGACGATTCGGTCTCTCCACCGCATCCGTGCTCGCCCTCAACGGCCTTGGCTGGTCCGCGGTGATCTTCCCGGGCCAGATGCTGACCCTGGCCGGTCTGGCGCAGCCGTCCGCTCCGGCTCCGGCGCCCGTCGCCGCCGAGATCTCGCGGTACCTGATCCAGAGCGGGGACACGCTTTCCGGCGTTGCCGTCGCGCACGGGCTCTCCCTCGAGGCCCTGCTCCGCGTGAACGGGCTCGACGCGGGCAGCATCATCTTCCCCGGGCAGGCCGTCGTGCTGCCGCCGGGCGACGGTGCCGCGCTGGTCTCGGCCGCGCCGGCCGCAGCCTTCGCCCCGCTGAATGCTTCCGGCACGCACACGATCGCCGCCGGCGAGACCATCGGAGCCCTCGCGGCCGCGGCGGGCGTCTCGGTGCAATCCGTTCTCGACGCCAACGGCCTCGGCTGGTCCAGCATCATCTACCCCGGCCAGGTCCTGTCGATCCCGTCCGGCTCCGTTCCCGCGGCGCCGGCGATGGAATCGGCGATCCTCATCGAGGAGGCCGCCCCTGCGCCGTCTGCAGCGCCCGGCGAGGTCACGCCGCTCAGCGAGGACATGCGCCGGTACGCCGAAATCATTATCGCGAGCGGTCGCCGCGCGGGTGCCGGCGACTCCGCAATCGTGATCGCCCTGGCCGCCGCGGCCCAGGAATCCGGGCTGCGCAACGTGCAGTACGGCGACCGCGACTCCCTCGGCCTCTTCCAGCAACGCCCCAGTTTCGGCTGGGGAACCCCCGAGCAGGTGCTCGACCCGGAGCGGGCCAGCCTCGCCTTCTTCGGCGGCCCCGTGAACCCCAACCCCGGCATCACGCGCGGACTGCTCGACATCCCCGGCTGGGAGTCGATGACCGTGACCGAGGCCGCGCAGACCGTGCAGATCTCGGCTCACCCGAACCACTACGCGAAGTGGGAAACATCGGCCCGGGCCTGGCTGGCCGATCTCGGCTGACCTGCAGCTCGCATCCGCTCAGGCTTGAAAACCCTGACTTGCGAGTGTTCCGGCACAGGGAACGGCTTCGCAATCCCTAGACTCGACTAGTGAGCGATACCTCTGCCGATCCCATGGTCGGTCGTCTGATAGACGGCCGCTATCAGGTGCGCTCACGGATCGCCCGCGGTGGCATGGCCACCGTGTACCTCGCGACCGACCTGCGCCTCGAACGCCGGGTCGCCATCAAGATCATGCACGGGCACCTCGCCGACGACAACACGTTCAAGGCCCGGTTCGTGCAGGAGGCCCGCTCGGCCGCCCGGCTCGCGCACCCGAACGTGGTCAACGTCTACGACCAGGGCCAGGATGCCGATATGGCCTATCTGGTCATGGAATACCTGCCCGGCATCACTCTGCGCGACCTGCTCAAGGACTACGGCCGGCTCACCAGTGAGCAGACGATGGACATCCTCGAGGCGGTGCTCTCGGGCCTCGCCGCCGCGCACAAAGCAGGAATCGTGCATCGCGATCTCAAGCCGGAGAACGTTCTCCTGGCCGACGACGGCCGCATCAAGATCGGCGACTTCGGACTCGCCCGGGCCGTCAACAACAACACGGCCACCGGGCAGGCCCTGCTCGGCACGATCGCCTACCTCTCCCCCGAACTCGTCACGCGGGGCATCGCGGATGCCCGCAGCGACATCTACGCGCTCGGCATCATGACCTACGAGATGCTTACCGGCGAGCAGCCCTATGTCGGCGAAGCGCCCATGCAGATCGCCTACCAGCACGCGAACGACAACGTGCCCATGCCTAGCGCGCGGATACCCGCGATTCCGCACGAGCTCGACGAACTGGTGCTCTGGGCCACCGCCCGCGACCCGGAGCAGCGCCCCCGGGACGCACGTGTCATGCTCGATCAACTGCTCGACCTCGACAAGCTCGTGCGCCCGACCTCCCCGGCGACCGGACAATCCGCGACCATGGTGCTGCCCGGCGGCGTGACCGCAGCGGTGGCCGACGCGGACACCCAGATCCTCGGCGGTGCCCCGCTCGCCCCGGCGGTGGCCGGCGTGGCCACGGCGGCTTCTGCCTCGGCACCCGCCACCACCATTCTCCTGGCCGACAAGGCCCGCACACGCAAGTTCCGCGGCTTCTGGCTCTTCGCGCTGGTGCTCATGCTGGCAGCCCTTGCCGGCGGAACCGGCTGGTTCTTCGGCAACGGCCCCGGCTCAGAGGTCCCGATTCCCGCCCTCGTCTCGGTGTCCCCCGACGACGCGACCGCCCAGCTCACCGGGCTCGGGCTGGAGGCGGCGCTCGGCACCGAGTTCAGCGGCACCATCCCCGCCGGCCTCGTCTCCAGCACCAACCCGGATTCGGGCACCCGCGTGGCGAAGGGCAGCACGGTGACGCTGCGTGTATCCCAGGGCCCGCAGCCGATCGTTCTGCCCGTGCTGGCGGGATTGACGGCCGATGCTGCGACCTCCGCCGTCACGGAGCTGAAGGCAGGCATCGGGGCGACCGATTCCCTCTTCGACGACACCGTGGAATCGGGCCTGGTCATCTCCGCGAGCCGCGAATCCGACGCCGGGGACGTCTCCCAGGGTGGGGACTACTTCGTGGGCATGAAAGTCAATCTGGTTCTCTCACTCGGCCCCGTACCGGACGTGTCCGGCGAATCCGTCAAGGACGCCACCGCGATCCTGGCGGAGAAGGGGCTGCTCGTCACCCCCGGCGACGAGATCTACAGTGAGTCGATCGCCGAGGGAGACGTCGTGAGCGCGGCCCCCGTGAACGAAGGTCCCGTGCGCACCGGCGACACGTATGCACTCACTACTTCCCTCGGCCCGGCACCCGTCACGGTGCCCAACATCGTCGGCCTCCCGTGGAACGAGGGCAAGCAGGTGCTCACCGACCTGGGATTCAAGCTGAGCTACAATCTCGGCGCGGATGCCATCGCACCGCTCCTGAGCGTCGCATCGACGAATCCCGAAGCCGGCACCGCCGCGCCCAAGAACAGCACCATCACCCTCAAGCCGACGAACCCGTTCGGCTAGACAGCCACCCCGGCCGGGCCGGCCGTACCCGGCGGTTCCCATGCCGGAGCGGGCACCCGGGGCCGGGTTAGCGAGCGGCAAGCTCCTCGGCAACCAGGAAGGCGAGCTCGAGCGACTGCATGTGATTCAGGCGCGGGTCGCAGAGCGACTCATAGCGGGTCGCCAGCGCGGCCTCGTCGATGTGCTCGGAACCACCCAGGCACTCCGTGACGTCGTCGCCGGTAAGTTCGACGTGAACGCCGCCCGGGTGTGTGCCGACGCTGCGGTGCGCCTCGAAGAAGCCGCGCACCTCGTCGACGACGTCGTCGAAACGACGGGTCTTGTACCCGGTGGGCGTGGTCACACCGTTGCCGTGCATCGGGTCGGTGACCCAGAGCGGCTTGGCCTCACTGGCCTTGATCGCCTCCAGCAGCGGCGGCAGGGCGCTGCGCACCTTGCCCGCACCCATCCGGGTGATGAACGTGAGACGACCGGGTTCGCGGTTCGGGTCGAGCTTGTCGACCAGGCGCAGCATGTCGTCGGTTGACGTGCTCGGGCCGAGCTTGACCCCGATCGGGTTGCGCACCCGGGAGAGGAAGTCGACGTGCGCACCGTCAAGGTCACGGGTGCGCTCCCCGATCCAGATGAAGTGCGCGGAGGTGTTGTACGGCGTGCCCGTGCGGGAATCGATCCGGGTCATCGGACGCTCGTAGTCCATCAGCAGACCCTCGTGGCTGGTGTAGAACTCCGTCCGACGCATGGCTTCAAAGTCGGCGCCGCACGCGATCATGAACTTGATCGCGCGGTCGATCTCCTTGGCCACCTTCTCGTAGCGCTGGTTGGCCGGGTTGGCGGCGAAGCCCTGGTTCCAGCTGTGCACCTGGCGCAGGTCGGCGAAACCGCCCTGCGTGAAGGCACGGATCAGGTTGAGGGTGGAGGCGGCGGTGTGGTAGCCCTTGACCAGGCGGGCCGGGTCGGCCTCGCGCGATTCGGGTGTGAAATCGTAACCGTTGACGATATCGCCGCGGTAAGCCGGCAGGGTGACGCCACCCCGGGTCTCGAAATCGCTGGAGCGTGGCTTGGCGAACTGGCCGGCCATCCGGCCCATCTTGATCACGGGCATCGACGCGCCGTACGTCAACACGACGGCCATCTGCAGCACGGTCTTGACCCGGTTGCGGATCTGCTCCGCGGTGGCGCCGCTGAACGTCTCGGCGCAGTCCCCGCCCTGCAGCAGGAAGGCATGGCCGCCGGCGGCCTCGGCGAGCCGGTTCCGTAGGATGTCGACCTCGCCGGCGAAGACGAGCGGCGGCTGCGTGGAGAGTTCGGCAGATGCCGCGGCAACCGCATCCGCGTCGGGCCAGGTCGGCTGCTGCTTGATCGGGAGGGTGCGCCAATAGTCCAGGCCGGCAACCACAGATCGATCTGCGAGCACGACTGGTTCGGTGGGGTCTACCACGGGACTATTCCTTTTTTGTCTGGTCCGGCAAGAAAAATATTGCGGGCCGGGCTATCGGGTCGGGGTCTGTCGGCCCCTGGGCAACCGTCTGATTCTATCGGGTCAGGCTGGCCCGCTTTTCTTTCACGCTGGTCGCGTAGACGTCCACATACTCCTGCCGGCTGAGGGCTTGCAGCTCGTACATCAGCTCGTCGGTCACGGACCGGAGCACGAACCGGTCGCCCTCCATGCCGTCGAAGCGGCTGAAGTCGAGGGGTTCGCCGATCACGATGCCGATCCGGCGCACCTTCGGGATGCGGGTGCCCGTCGGCATGGCCTTCTCAGTGTCGATCATGGCCACAGGGATGACCGGGACCTCGGCCTCGAGCACCATCCGCGCCACGCCGGTGCGGCCCCGGTACATCTTCGCGTCGGGACTGCGGGTGCCCTCAGGGTAGATGCCGAGCACGCCGCCGGCACCCAGGACGCGCAGGCCGGTGTTGAGGGAATCCTCGGATGCCTTGCCACCCGACCGGTCGATCGGCAGCTGGCCGGTGGCCTTGAAGAACTGGCGTGTCGCCCAGCCCTTGAGCCCCTTGCCCGTGAAGTACTCACTCTTTGCGAGGAAGACGACGCGACGCGGAACGACCAGCGGCAGGAACACCGAGTCGATGAACGACAGGTGATTGCTCGCGAGGATCACACCGCCCTCTTTGGGGATGTTCTCGAGCCCGACCACCCAGGGCCGGAAGATAGCCAGCAGCAGAGGGCCGATGACAATGTTTTTCATGAGCCAGTAGAACATCGTTGCTCCCTCGGTAACCCGGAAAGCCTACTGCGCGAAAACGTGTTTCCGCGCCAGGTCGGCCGCACCGACGACACCGGCGTCGTTGACGAGCTGCGCGATGGCGAATTCGGCCTCCGGGTGGAAGCCCCTGGCCGGCAGATTTTCGAGGTACGCGGCGCGGATGGGCTCGAGCAGCAGTTCACCGGCAGCGGCGACGCCCCCGCCGAAGACGAAGATCTGCGGGTCAAGTACGGCCGCCAGGCTTGCGCAGGCCTGCCCGAGCGAGCCGCCCAACTGCCTCAGGGCGGCCAAGGCGCCGTTGTCACCGTCCTGGATCAGCCGGCCGACCTCTTTGCCGGTCAGCTTGCCCTTGCGCTCACGGGCGGCCGCGAGGCCGAGGCCGATTCCGCCGGCATCCGCCAGCTCGGTGGCAATTCGAAGCAGGGCGCGACCCGAACCGTACTGTTCGATGCAGCCGTGGGCGCCGCAGCCGCAGAGGCGACCGCCGGGCACCACGCGCAGATGCCCGAGCTCGGCGGCACAGCCGAAGCCACCGCGGAAGAGACGGTTGTCGGCGACGATAGCTCCGCCCACTCCGGTGCCGATGGTGAGGGTGACCATGTCGGTGTAGCCCCGGCCGGCGCCGAAGGTGAATTCCGCCCAGCCCGCGGCGTTCGCGTCGTTCTCGATCAGGATGGGCAGGTCGAGCCGCGCCTCGAGAGTGGCCCGAAGTGGCTCGTGGCGCCAGTTGACGTTGGGCCCGTAGTAAACGGTGGACTGGGCGGCGTCGATGAAGCCGGCCGCGGCGATCCCGGCGGCGACGACCTCCTCGCCCTCCGAGAGCTCCGTGATCATGTCGACGACGGCGTCTTCGATCCCGCGAGGATCGCTCGCGGTGGTCGGGCGTCGATCCGAGCGGATGATCGTTCCGGATTCGTCGACCAGGGCCGCGGCGATTTTGGTGCCGCCGATGTCGATACCAATGGCGTGCACAGAGGACTTCTTTCGTCGATGGATAAAGTGGGGCGCTCTGCGGGGCGAGACAACGAAGCCGGTGCGTCCCCCTAGAGTGTAGTGAACCAAGACACGGCCAGGCGAAACGGCTGCTTCCACGAAGTGACGTGGATAGAGTGAGGCAAATCGCCCGCCCGGTACCAGAGGAGCTACCGTGAAACAGTACGATCTGCCCGCCATCGTTCCCGCAGACCCACAAGCCAATGTCACCGATCTCCTGGTCGAACGCCTCAAGGCGACGCCCGACTCCGTGTTGTTCTCACTGCCGAGAAACGGAGCTTGGTCCCCCGTCACCACCACGGAGTTTCATGCCCAGGTCGTCGCGCTGGCCAAGGGGCTCGTCACGGCAGGAATCCAGCCCGGAGACAAAATCGGCTTGATGTGCAAGACCCGGTATGAGTGGACGCTGATCGACTTCGCCACCTGGTTCGCCGGTGCCGTGCTGGTCCCCGTTTACGAGACCAGCTCCCCCATCCAGATCCAGTGGATCCTGGGTGACTCCGACGCCGTGGCGGTGATCGTCGAGACCGCCGAGCACTTTTCCCGCTTCGACGAGGTGCACCCCGAGCTCGGCAGCGTGCAGAAGGTCTGGCAGATCGACCTCGGTGACCTCGACAAGCTCGCGGCCTCCGGGGTCGACGTGCCGGATGCCGAAATCGAGCGGCGTCGCTCGCTGGCCGTGGGTTCGGACATCGCCACCCTGATCTACACCTCGGGTTCCACCGGCCGTCCCAAGGGCTGCGTGCTCACCCACTCCAACTTCGTCGAGACGTCGCGCAACTCGGCGGTGGCGCTGAAAGAGGTGCTCACCGACGCGAACGGCGCTTCCACGCTGCTGTTCATCACCACCGCGCACGTTTTCGCCCGGTTCATCTCGGTTCTCTGCGTGCACGCCGGTGTGCGCGTCGGTCACCAGCCCGATACCCGGAAGCTGCTCGAATCGCTCGGCACCTTCAAACCCACTTTCCTGCTCGCAGTGCCGCGGGTGTTCGAGAAGGTCTACAACTCCGCCGAGCAGAAGGCGCTGGCCGCCGGCCGAGGCAAGATCTTCGAGACGGCCGCCCAGGTTGCCGTTGACCACTCGATGCTGGTCGATCAGGGCAAGAGCGTTCCGCTGATGCTCAAGCTCAAGTTCACGCTCTTCGACCGTCTGGTCTACAGCAAGCTGCGCGCGGCCATGGGTGGCAACGTGAAGTACGCCGTCTCCGGTTCGGCTCCACTCGGCATGCACCTGGGTCACTTCTACCACAGCCTCGGCATCAAGATCCTGGAGGGCTACGGCCTTACCGAGACAACCGCGCCGACCACCGTGGGTCTGGCCACCAAGTTCAAGATCGGCACCGTAGGCCCACCGCTTCCCGGCGTCTCGGTGCGCGTCCTGGACGACGGCGAAATCGAGGTCAAAGGCGTCAACGTCTTCACGGAGTACTGGAAGAATCCCGTGGCCACCGCGGCCACCTTCCACGACGGATGGCTCCGCACCGGTGACATCGGCGCCATGGACAGCGACGGCTTCCTCACCATCACCGGGCGCAAGAAGGAGATCATCGTCACGGCCGGCGGCAAGAACGTCGCCCCGGCGGCGCTGGAAGACCCGATCCGGTCCAACCCGCTGATCGGCCAGGTGGTCGTCGTCGGCGATCGCAAGCCGTTCATCGCCGCCCTGGTCACGCTCGACCCCGACATGCTCGCGGTCTGGTTGAACAACAACGGCGAGGACGCGGGAATGACGCTGGCCGAGGCATCCGTCAACGCGAAGGTTCTCGCCGAGGTGCAGCGCGCCATCGACCACGCCAACGACCACGTATCGCGGGCGGAGTCGATCCGCAAGTTCACGGTGCTGACGACCGAGCTGACCGAAGCCGCCGGGTACCTGACCCCGAAGCTGAGCATCAAACGGGACATCATCCTGCGGGACTACGCCGATCAGATCGAGGCGATGTACCTGGGCGCCCCGGTGACCGGGACGAACCCGGTCAGCAGCTAGCACTCCCCGCGACGACCAAAACAGGTCCCGTCGTCACAGTGGCGACGGGACCTGTTTCGCGTCGTCCGGCCGCCTGGGTCGGAACCAGTAGATAAGGGAGCCCCAGCGCCGTGCCCAGCGTCGAACCAATTCGACGGAGATTCTGCCGTAGAACTGCCGTTTCTGCACGTTGGGGGACGTTTCCGGCAAAATCTCCGTCGAATTCGTGGGGGGGCGGAGGCCCTTTAGGGCCTCGGACCCGAACGACTGGGGTCAGAACCAGCTCGACGCGCGGACCTCTTTCATGGCGGCCCGCCGGTTCTCCTTGTCGAGGCGGTCCAGGTAGAGCAAACCGTCGAGGTGGTCGGTCTCGTGCTGCAGGGCCTGGGCCATGATCCCGGACCCGGAGAGTTCGACCGCCGTGCCGTCGACGTCGATGCCGGTCACCCGGGCGAACGGGTACCGTTTCGTGGGATACCAGAGGCCCGGCACCGACAGGCAGCCCTCGTCGACGAGCTCGGGCTCCCCCGAGACCTCCACGAGGACCGGGTTGAGGATGTACCCGATCTCGCCATCGACGTTAAAACTGAATGCGCGCAGATTCACGCCGATCTGGGAGGCCGCGACGCCGGCCCGGCCGGGCAGTCGCACACTGTCGACCAAGTCCTCGATCAGGCTCCGCACCCGGGCGTCGATCGTGCCGATCGGGTCGGAGACGGTTTTGAGGACGGGATCTCCGAAGAGACGGATCTGGCGCTCGGGCAAGGGTGACTCCAAGTCATGGATGCGGGGGTACAGGGGTACCGGATCGGTTTAGACGCCGCGGTCGGCCGGAAGACCCTCCACGACGACGGCCGCGAGGGTGCGGGCCGCGAGCCGGGTGATGGGCTTCAGATCGTCGAAGGAGATGATGCTGCCCGCGGCGAGCTGCGGGTCCCAGGGGATGCGCACGATCTCCCGCACCCGAGAGCGGAAATGCGATTCGATCTCTTCCAGCTTCACCAGATTCGTGCCCTGTGTCGCCGTGTTGAGCGCGACGACCGCGTTGCGAACCAGGTCGCCGTAGCCGTTGGCTTCCAACCAGGTCAACGTTTCGGACGCCAGCCGCGCCTCGTCGATGCTGCCCCCGGAGACGATGACGATCGAATCGGCCCGCTGCAGCGTGGCACGCATGACGGAGTGCACGATTCCGGTGCCGCAGTCCGTAAGCATGATCGAGTAGTACCGCGCCGCCAGGTCGGCGACGACGTTGTAGTCGTTCTCGTCGAAGGCCTCGGAGAGGAGCGGGTCGGTGTCGGATGCGAGGATGTCGAGTCGGGTCGCGTCGCGGGAGACCAGCGACGAGAAATCGGTATAGCCGCCGATGGACGCGGCCTTCGTGACCACGTCGCGCACGGTGGACCGGGTCTGTTTCGTGACCCGCTCGGAGAGGGTGCCCCGGTCGGGGTTCGCGTCGACGGCGATGATGCGGTCTTCGCGGGCATCGGCCAGGGCCATGCCGATCAGTGCGGTGACGGTCGTCTTGCCGACCCCGCCCTTGCGGGTGAGGATCGGCACGAAGCGGGTGCCGCCCTCGAAATCCTTGCGGATGCGCGCGTCGAGTTGTTTGGAGGCGCGCACCGTGGCCGAGTCGCCGAGGTTCACCAAATGCAGGGTCGCCGAGTAGACGAAACTGTTCCAGGCTCCGCGGGGCGGCGGTTTGGTGCGACGGTTGACGGCCAGCAGCCGATCGGGCGTGAGCATGGCGGCGGACTCGGGGGCCGGTCCGCCGGCGGGGCGCAGACTCTCCCGGCGGGTGTGCGGAACGGCGTCGCTCACGGCCGGACCGGAGAGGGCGCGGACCGCCCCCGTGACGGCTGCGGACAACCGATCGGCGCGCGCCACGGCCGGGGTGCTGATCTCGATCGTGTGCGTAGCCGGGCGTTTCAGGTTCTCCGGCAGGGCCGCCGCCAGGTTCACGATCGTGTGCGGCGGTAGTTCGCTATGGTACTCGTCTCCCGGCTCGGCGAGAGGCTCGATGGAGGCGTCCGGACCGGACGCCTCGGCGCCTGTGCGCTTATCTGACAAAAAGATCAGTCCCTTCGTCGATAGATCGCACCAAGCCTAGCGTGGACGCACCACCACCAGCAGATCGCCCGCGTCGACCTGCTGGGTTCGCGGCACGGCCACCCGTTCGATGTTTCCCGCGATGGGCGAGGTGATCGCGGCCTCCATTTTCATGGCCTCGATCGAGGCGACGGCCTGCCCGGCCTCGACGGTGTCGCCCTCCTCGACCTGGAGGGTGACTACCCCGGAGAACGGCGCGGCGATCTGGCCCGGCCGGTTGGCATCCGCTTTTTCGGCGACCTTGATGCTGACCGTGATGTTGCGGTCCCGCACGAACACGGGTCGGAGCTGTCCGTTCAGCGTGGTCATGACGGTGCGCATGCCCTTGTCATCGGCCTCGCCGATGGCCTCAAGCCCGACGTAGAGGCGCACGCCCTTGTCGATCTCGACCGCGTGCTCAATGCCCTGCTGGAGACCGTTGAGGTAGTCCACCGTGTCGAGCACGGACAGGTCACCGAAGAGTTCCCGGATCTGCTCGAATTGGCGCGTGGGCGCCGGGAAGAGCAGCTGGTTCAGCATCATTCGGCAGGTGAGGCCGTCGCTGCCCAAGGCCTCGCGTTCCTCCTGGGTGAGCTCGGTGATTCCGACGCGGACGTTGCGCCCGGCGAGGACCTTGCTGCGGAAGGGCTCGGGCCAGCCGCCGGGCAGGTCGCCCAGCTCCCCCGCCATGAAGCCGATCACGGAGTCGGGCACGTCGTAATTGCCCGGGTTCTCAGCGAAGTCGGCCGGGTCGGCACGCACGGCGGCGAGGTAGAGGGCGAGGTCGCCGACCACCTTGGAGGACGGCGTCACCTTCGGTACCCGGCCGAGGATGTCGTTGGCCGCGGCGTACATGTCCTCGATCAGTTCGAAGTCGTCGGCGAGGCCGAGCGCGACCGCTTGCGTACGCAGGTTGGACAGCTGGCCGCCGGGGATCTCGTGCTTGTAGACGCGGCCGGTGGGCGCGCGTAGACCGGATTCGAAGGGATGGTAGACCCGGCGTACATCTTCCCAGTACGGCTCGAGGTCGCAGACGGCCTGTAAGGATATGCCGGTGTCGCGTTCGGTGTGGACGAGCGCGGCGACGAGGGACGACGCCGACGGCTGGCTGGTGGTGCCGGCCATCGGGGCGCTGGCCACGTCGACCGCGTCGGCGCCGGCGCGGCTGGCCGCGAGCAGCGTGGCGAGCTGGCCGCCCGGAGTATCGTGCGTGTGCACGTGCACCGGGAGGTCGAAGCGCGACCGCAGGGCGGTGACGAGCTTCTCGGCCGCGGCGGGGCGCAGCAGGCCGGCCATGTCCTTGATCGCGAGGATGTGCGCGCCGGACTCCACGATCTGCTCCGCGAGCCGGAGGTAGTAGTCCAGGGTGTAAAGCTTCTCGGCCGGGTCGAGCAAATCGCCCGTGTAGCAGAGCGCGACCTCGGCGATGGAGGAGCCCGTCGCCAGCACGGCGTCGATGGCCGGGCGCATCTGCGAGACGTCGTTGAGGGCGTCGAAGATGCGGAAGATGTCGACGCCTGTTTTGGCGGCCTCGCGCACGAACGCATCGGTCACCTCGGTCGGGTACGGAGTGTAGCCGACCGTGTTGCGGCCGCGAAGCAGCATCTGCACGTTGATGTTCGGCAGGGCCTCTCGCAGCGACGCCAGTCGTTCCCAGGGGTCTTCGCCGAGGAAGCGCAGCGCCACGTCATAGGTGGCGCCGCCCCAGGCCTCGATCGACAGCAACTCCGGGGTCATCCGGGCCACATACGGGGCCACGGCGACGAGGTCGCGGGTGCGCACCCGGGTTGCCAACAGTGATTGGTGGGCGTCGCGGAAAGTGGTGTCCGTCACGGCCAGGGCGGTCTGGGCACGCAGGTCCGCGGCGAAGCCGGCCGGGCCGAGCAGCTGGAGCCGTTGGCGGGAGCCGGCCGGAGCCGGTTCGGACAGATCGAGCTTCGGCAGCTTCTCGGCCGGGTTCAGCAGGGTCAGCGGCACCCCGTTGGGCTTGTTGACGGTCACGTCGGCGAGCCAATTCAAGATCTTCGTGCCGCGGTCCTTGGAGGCGCGGCCGCGCAGCAGCTCCGGGCGCTCATCGATGAAGGAGGTGCTCAGGTTGCCGGACGCGAAGTCCGGGTCGTCGAGCACGGCCTGCAGGAACGAGATGTTCGTGGACACGCCACGGATACGGAACTCGGCCAGGGCGCGCTTGGATCGGGTCACGGCGGACGGGAAGTCCCGGCCCCGGCAGGTGAGCTTGGCGAGCATCGAGTCGAAGTGCGGGCTGATCTGGGCACCGGGGTTGATTGTGCCGCCGTCGAGCCGGATGCCGGCGCCGCCGGGCGAGCGGTAGGTGGTGATCTTGCCCGTGTCCGGGCGGAATCCCATGGTCGGGTCCTCGGTGGTGATGCGGCACTGCAGGGCCGCCCCGCGCAACACGATCTTGTCCTGCGTGAGTTCGAGCTCACGGAGCGTGTGGCCCGCGGCGATGCGGATCTGGGACTGCACGAGGTCGACATCCGTCACCTCTTCGGTCACGGTGTGCTCGACCTGGATGCGCGGATTCATTTCGATGAACACGTGCTGGCCGGCGCGTTCGCCGACCGTGTCGAGCAGGAACTCGACCGTGCCCGCGTTCACGTAGCCGATCGAGCGGGCGAAGGCGACCGCATCGGCGTACAGACGCTGGCGGATCTCGTCAGAGAGGTTCGGCGCCGGAGCGATCTCGATGACTTTCTGATGGCGGCGCTGCACGGAGCAGTCGCGTTCGAACAGGTGCACGGTCTCGCCGGACGCATCGGCCAGGATCTGGACCTCGATGTGACGCGGCCGCAGTACGGCCTGCTCAAGGAACATGGTCGCGTCGCCGAACGCGCTGTTGGCCTCGCGCATGGCTTCCTCAAGGGAGCCGCGGAGATCGCTCAGCTGAGCCACCCGGCGCATGCCGCGGCCGCCGCCGCCGGCGACGGCCTTGGCGAAGATCGGGAACCCGATATCGTCGGCCGCGGCGATCAGCTCGTCGACGTCGCGTGAGGGCGCGCTGGACCCCAGCACCGGAACGCCCGCCGCGATGGCGTGCTCCTTCGCGGTGACCTTGTTGCCGGCCATCTCGAGCACGTGCTCGCCCGGGCCGATGAAGGTGATGCCGGCCTGGCGGGCCGCGAGGGCCAGCTCGGGGTTCTCCGAAAGGAAGCCGTAACCGGGGTAGATGGCGTCGGCTCCGCTCTCCCTGGCCACCCGGATGATCTCGCTCACCGTGAGATAGGCGCGCACCGGGTGTCCCGGTTCGCCGATCTGGTACGCCTCGTCGGCCTTCAGGCGGTGCAGCGAATTGCGGTCCTCGAAAGGGAACACCGCCACGGTTTTGGCACCCAGCTCATAAGCCGCCCGAAAAGCCCGGATCGCGATTTCCCCGCGGTTGGCAACAAGAATTTTCGTAAACATGCAGACCTTTCAAGCGTGACGTCGCGCACAGCTGACGGTTAGGTTCTCCAAGACTAGTGAAGGTAACGTATCTACTTGTGCACGTACTAAGCGTTAGCTCCCTCAAGGGAGGAGTAGGCAAGACCACGGTAACCCTGGGTCTGGCGTCCGCTGCCTTCGCGCGCGGCGTGCGAACCCTGGTGGTGGACATTGATCCGCAGTCGGATGTGTCAACCGGAATGGACATCGAGGTCACCGGCCACCTCAACATCGCCGATGTGCTCGCCTCTCCCAAGGAGAAGATCGTTCGCGCCGCCATCGTTCCCAGCGGCTGGACGCGCGGCCGCCCCGGCACTATCGACGTGATGATCGGCAGCCCGTCGGCCATTAATTTCGACGGGCCGCACCCGAGCATCCGCGACATCTGGAAGCTCGAAGAGGCACTCTCCACGGTCGAAAAGGACTACGATCTGGTTCTGATCGACTGTGCTCCGTCGCTGAACGCCCTTACCCGCACCGCGTGGGCGGCCAGCGACCGCGTTGCCGTGGTCACCGAACCCGGCCTGTTCTCCGTGGCCGCGGCCGACCGGGCGCTGCGCGCGATCGAAGAGATCCGCCGCGGACTCAGCCCTCGTCTGCAGCCGCTCGGTATCATCGTCAACCGTGCCCGCGTGGCGTCTCTCGAGCACCAGTTCCGGATCAAGGAACTCCGCGACATGTTCGGCCCGCTCGTACTCAGCCCGCAACTGCCGGAACGCACCTCGCTTCAGCAGGCGCAGGGCGCAGCGAAGCCGCTGCACACCTGGCCCGGCGACAGCGCCCAGGAAATGGCGCGCTACTTCGATCAGTTGCTCGAACGCGTGCTGCGCACGGCCCGCATCGGCGAGTACGCGGAACAGCACTAGCCAGGGAGCGTCAGCCGGACAACGTTGACCGGATAGGTTGACCGGTTAGTGTCAGCCGCACAGCGTCAGCCGATCGTGTCGACTGCGTGTGAACGCTCCGCTAAGAGACCTTGCGGCTGCCCCGGCGAAGGGACAGCTCGTCCGACGGGTCGATCGGAAGGGTCTCCAGTTCGACCAGGCTCGTTTCGACCTCGCGTAGCACCTTGCCCACGGCGATGCCGAACACGCCCTGACCGCGGCTGACGAGGTCGATGACCTCATCGTCGGAGGTGCACAGGTAGACGCTGGCGCCGTCGCTCATCAAGGTGGTCTGGGCGAGGTCGCTGACCCCCGACTCGCGCAGTTGGTTCACCGCGGTGCGGATCTGCTGCAGGGAGATGCCGGTGTCGAGGAGCCGCTTGACCAGTTTGAGAACCAGGATGTCCCGGAAGCCGTAGAGACGCTGGGAACCCGAGCCGGCAGCACCGCGCACGGTGGGCTGGACCAGGTCGGTGCGGGCCCAGTAGTCGAGCTGACGGTAGCTGATTCCGGCGGCCCGGGCCGCCACGGCGCCACGGTAGCCGAGGTTGTCGTCGAGCTCGGGCATTCCGTCGGTGAAGAGAAGGCCGAGTCCGTAGCGCGAGGCATCGTCACGCTGATTCAGCTCGCTCATACGATGGCCTCTCGGAGGTGGGTCTGCGATACGGATGATCGCTGCATCCACGCTACCGAGGCGGACCGTCCTGATCAACGACATCCGGTCGAGTAAATTGGCGTGTCGGGCTCGACTACTTGGTCAGGCGCCCCAGGGCAGAACGGATCAGACTGCCGCGGATCACTTCGAGCTGGCCGGCGATCTCGACCGCCATTTCGGCGGCCTTAGCCCGGCTCGATGCGTCTTTACGGCGGGAGAGCGGCACGAGGGCACTCTCGATCAGGCCGAGCTCGCGTTCGGCCGCGCCACGGAATCCGCGCAGGTGGCGGGGCTCGATTCCGCTGCGCTGCAGTTCGACCAGGGCCCGCAGCACGCTGAGCGCGTCGTCGCCGTAGAAGTCGGCCGGCAGGATGATCGATGCGGAAACGGCGTCGTGCAGCAGCATCGCGGAGGCCCCTGCTTCGCGCAGCAGTTCGTCGCGGTCCAGCCGGCGGGCGATCGACAGCATCGACGGTCCCGGCGTCACCCCGCCGGGCAGGGTCGGCGAGAGGCCCGCGTCAAGGTCGGCCAGGTAGCCCCGGATGACCTTGAGGGGGAGGTAGTGATCGCGCTGCATGGAGAGGACCAGGCGCAGCCGGTCCAGGTCACCGGCGCAGAATTTGCGGTAGCCAGACTCCGTGCGCGCCGGCGCGACCAGTCTCTGTTCCTCCAGAAACCGAAGTTTGGACGGGGTCAGTTCCGGAAATTCCGGCGTGAGCCGGGCAAGCACCTGTCCGATGCTGAGCAGTGACGTCGCGCCCGGCGCTCTGGCCTGGGCTGCGGACGCGGGCACTACTCGCTCGCCTGAAGCTTGAGGTCGTGCCGCGAGGCGTAGAACGTCAGCCGGAACTTACCGACCTGGACTTCGGCGCCGTCGTGCAACAGCGCGGTGTCGATGCGGACCCCGTCGAAATACGTGCCGTTGAGGGACACCAGGTCTTTCACCTCGAACTTGGATTCGTGGCGCAGGAACTCCGCGTGCCGACGAGATACCGTGACGTCGTCGAGGAAGATGTCCGCATTGGGGTGACGGCCCACAGTGGTCACGTCCGCATCCAACAGGAAACGAGCGCCGGCGTTCGGGCCGCGCCGGACAACGAGCAGCGCCGAGCCGGAGGGCAGAGCCGCGATGGCTTCCTGTTCTTCGGCCGTGACGTCACCGTCGAGTGATGCCAGCTGGGCCGCGAATTCCTGCCCGAACGTCATCGTCGTGTCGGTATTGGAATAGTTATCGGGCGCGGCCTTGCGCTGGGGTTCATTCGTCTTTTTGGAATCGTTCACCGTACACCTCCTGGTCCTCCAGCGTATCGGATGGAACGGGCTGAATTGCCCGCGGAATGCGAATCACCCGGACGGTCTCGACGGCGTAGATTATGCCTGCCCACCAGTAAAGAAACGCTCCCCAGATGCCAAAGGCCCAGCCCACCGGGAGCGACCACCAGGACACCGTGGGGAAGGCCTCTCCCAGCATGATCATCGGCAGGGCGTAGAAGAGGCAGAAGGTCGCGACCTTGCCGAGCTGGTGAACGGGCAGAGGCCCGAATCCGTAATTCGCGAGGATGACGCCGAGTCCGAGCAGGAACACGTCCCGTCCCACGATGACCAGGACGATCCACCAGGGCATCAGGTCGCGCCAGGCCAGTCCGAGGAGGGCGGCGAAGATGTACAGCCGGTCGGCGGCCGGGTCGAGCAGCTGGCCGAGCCGCGTAATCTGGCCGAACCTTCGGGCCAGGTAGCCGTCGAGGAAATCGGTGAGGCTGGCGACCATCAGCACCAGGAGCGCCCAGGCATCCTCTCCCCGCACCAACACGACCAGAAAGACCGGCACCAGCGCAAGGCGCAGCATGCTGAGCAGATTGGGCAGGGTGATCACCTTTGAGCTGACGCCGGTTCCCTCTGCCCCTGTCACAATCATCGAGTCTACCGACGCGGCGGCCGAACCGGAATGCGGCCTCGTCAGTTTCCCGACACCCGTTTATGCACCTTGTCGGCGCGTTTCTCGGATTTATCCGACGCGCCCGGCTTCGCCTGGCCGCGGCTGCGCTCCACGCTGCGGCGGAGGGCCTCCATCAGGTCGAGCACCTCTCCCCCGCCTTCCTCGCCTTCCCGGGGTTCGCGGCCGAAGGTGAGCTCGGTGTCGAGGGCTTCGCCCGCGGCGAGCTTCGCCTCGAGCAGTTCGCGGAGCTGGTCCTGGTAGTCGTCCCGGAAATCCTGCGGCGAGAACTCGGCGGCGAAGGAGTCAACCAGTGCGGCCGAAAGCTCGAGCTCCTGGGCGGAGATGCGCACCGACTCCTGGAGCATCGGGAATTCAACGGCCCGCACCTCGTCGCCCCACAGCAGCGACTGCAGCAGCAGCACGTCCCCGCGCACCCGGAGGGCACCGAGTCGGGTCTTCTGCCGCAGCGCGAACCGCACGATCGCGGTGCGGTCGGTGGCGTCGAGCGCACGCCGCAGTAGAACGTAGGCCTTGGGTGAGCCGGAGGGTTCGAGAAAATAGCTGCGCTCGAACATGATCGGGTCGAGCTGGTCGCTCGGCACGAACTCGACGACCTCGATCTCGCGGCTTCTCCCGGCCGGCAGCGTGCGCAGATCCTCGTCGGTGATGACAACC
The DNA here is from genome assembly GCF_004402575.1 of Cryobacterium sp. TMT2-4. NCBI lineage: Bacteria > Bacillati > Actinomycetota > Actinomycetes > Micrococcales > Microbacteriaceae > Cryobacterium > Cryobacterium sp. TMT2-4. The sequence continues at coordinate 44,000 of NZ_SOGE01000027.1, forward strand.
GTCTTGTCGCCGCTGTCCCAGGCCTTGTCGATGTGCGCATAGTCGACGACCCGTCCGCAGCGCTCGCACCGGCGCTGGTAACGGATGCGCCCGCCATCGGCGTCGTGCACCTGGTGCAGGGCGACGTCGTGGTCTTCGGTGGCGCTGTAGACCTTGACGGGCACATTGACCAGCCCGAAGGTGATCGCGCCCTTCCAGATCGATCTCATCACTTCAGTACACACCCGGTGCGCCGAGAGGGCTAGGCACGCTGTGGCCGCGAGAGCATGCTGGAGGTATGAACGAGCGGCCGCCCTCCCCTGACTCCCGCCAGGTCGTCACCGTCGGCGGACACCGGATCACACTCACGCATCTCGACAAGGTGCTCTACTCGGAGTCGGGGACCACGAAGGCCGACGTTCTCGGCTACTACGCGTTCATCGCCGACGTGATGATCCCGCACACCGCGAACCGCCCGGCGACCCGGAAAAGGTGGGTACACGGTGTGGGCACCCGGGACGCACCCGGACACGTGTTCTTCCAGAAGAACCTGGACCAGGCGACGCCGAGCTGGGTGAAACGCCGGCCGATCCAGCATTCGAACCACGTGAGCGAGTACCCGCTGGTCAACGACCTCGCGACGCTGACCTGGCTCGCCCAGATCTCGGCGCTGGAGATCCACGTTCCACAGTGGCAGTTCGGCCGGGGTGGACGCCCGCGCAACCCGGACCGACTGGTGATCGACCTGGACCCCGGCGACGGGGTCACCCTCGACGAGTGCGCGGAGGTCGCCCGTCTGGCCCGGGCCATCCTGCGAGACATGGGCCTGGACCCGCTGCCGGTCACCAGCGGGTCGAAGGGCATCCACCTCTACGCACCGCTGGACCTCACGCACACCTCGGACCAGGTCTCCCAGGTCGCACACGAGCTGGCCCGCGCGCTCGAAGCCGACCATCCGGACCTCATCGTCAGCGATATGAAGAAGGCTCATCGACCGGGGCGGGTGTTCGTGGACTGGAGCCAGAACAGCGCCCACAAGACGACCATCACCCCGTATTCGTTGCGCGGAACGCTGCATCCGATGGTGGCCATGCCGCGCACCTGGCGGGAACTGGCCTCCCCCGGGCTCGCACAGATCGACTACAAGCAGGCGATGCACCGGGTGCAGCGTAGCGGGGACCCGCTGGCCGCGCTGCTCGAGGCACATTCCGGCCGGGGCACCACGGATGCCGGTGGTGCCGGTGACGAGACCGGTAAAGGCGCCGGGGCGGGAGCCGGTGCGCTGGCCGTCTACCTCGGCAAACGAGACGCTTCCCGCACCTCGGAGCCGATGCCGACCGGTGCGCCGGACGCATCCGCGGGTCGGTCATTCGTCATTCAAGAGCACCACGCCCGCAACCTGCACTACGACTTTCGGCTCGAGCACGACGGGGTGCTGACGTCGTGGGTGTTGCCGCGCGGGGTGCCGACCGATCCGGCGAAGAATCGGCTCGCCGTGCGCACCGAGGACCATCCGCTCGAATACGCCACGTTCGAGGGTGATATCCCGGCCGGCGAATACGGGGCCGGCACCATGAGCATCTGGGACCACGGCAGCTACGAGCTGGAGAAGTGGCGGGGTGACGAGGTGATCGCCGTACTGCAGGGCGAACCGGGCGGCAGGCTCGGTGGCACGCGGCGCTTTGCCCTGATCCGCACGAAGGGCACGGACGTGGCCGACCGGAACTGGCTGATCCACCTGATGAAGACACGGCCGGCCAGGCGGGCCGGGGACGTGGGCACCGGGGCGGGCGCGACGGCCAAAACGGGCGGCCGGTCCGCACGCCGCACACAATACGGGCCCATGCTTGCCACGCCCGGTTCCATAGCCGACCTGTCCGAAGACGACGAGTGGACCTACGAAATGAAGTGGGACGGCATCCGCGCGCTCGCCTATCTCGGAGCCGCCGGCCTAGGCCCGGACGTGCGCTTGTTCACCCGGAACGGCAGCGACATCACGCACGCGTATCCCGAGCTGGTGCGCGCGTTGCCGGGAGCGGTTTCGGCCGACTTTGCGGTGCTCGACGGGGAGATCGTCGCGATGGACGCGGGCGGGCGGCCGAACTTCGGGCTGCTGCAGACGCGGCTGGGCCTGACCGGTCGCCGACAGATCGAAGCGGCCGAGGCATCCACCCCGGTGCGGTTTCTGGCTTTCGACGTGCTCGAACGTGACGGGGAGCCGCTGCTCGACCTGACGTACACGGCCCGGCGCCGCGTGCTCGAGGAGATTGTCACCGGGTCCGGTGCGGTGCAGGTGCCGCCGGTCTTCACGGGCGACTCCACCCAGGCCGTGGCGACCAGCAGCGAGCTCGGCTTCGAGGGGATCGTCGCCAAGACCCGGGACGGGCGCTACGAGGCCGGTCGGCGGTCCCGATCGTGGATCAAGATCAAGCACCATCGCACCCAGGAGGCGGTGATCGGCGGGTGGCGACCGGGCAACGGGCGCCGAGCCGACACCGTGGGCTCCCTCCTCCTGGGGATTCCGAACGGAGACACGCTGACCTATATCGGCCGGGTCGGCACCGGGTTCCGGGACGCAGACCTCGAGGACCTGCGGGCGCGACTGGATGCCATCGCTGCGGTGGACAACCCCTTCACCGGCATCCCGCCCGCCGGCGCCCGCGATGCGCGGTGGGTGCGCCCGGTGCTGGTGGGCGAGGTGGAATTCTCCGAATGGACCGGCACGGGGCGAGCGCGCCACCCGGTCTGGCGCGGTTGGCGGCCGGACAAGTCACCGGGCGAGGTGGTGCGGGTTTAATGGCGGTGCGGGTTCAGAGGCGGGCGAGTAGGGCCGGCCAGCTGGTGGCGAAGCCCGGATGCAGCGGCAGCGCGTCGACCTCGTGGCGCGGTACCCAGCGCAACGCGATGCTCTCCTGGTCGCTGATCACGGGTTCGAAGCGCTTCGTGGCGCGCACCACGACCGTCGTGTACGACCAGAAACCGAGGTCGAGCACGGAGCTGAACTGCACGGAGACCAGCTCCGGGGGCACGCCGGCCTCTTCGCGGGCCTCCCGCAGAGCCGCTTCGAGCGCACTCTCGTGTTCGTGGCGCGCCCCGCCGGGCAGCCCCCAGGTGTCACCCTGGTGGCTCCAAAGCGCGCGGTGCTGCAGCAGCACCCCCAGCTCCTCGTGGTGCACGAGCAGGCCGGCCGCCCCGAAAAGACCCCAAAACTTGCGGCCGTCGGGCCCGTACACCCACCCGTCACCGTTTGTGCTCATGGCTCAAGCATGCGCCACGGTCCCGTGAATACGCACCGTGTTGAGTTGCATTCGACTCGCGGCGCAGGCTTTGGATGGTGGCGCACGGTAGGACGTGTGCCGGCTTTCGAAGGGTGCGCCACGACGAGCGAGCCGCGCCGGGTGGGTACCTGGGCGGGCTAGCTGTTGTTCCCACTGACGTTGTGAGCACGGTTGATGGGTGATTTGCCGCCGATGCCGGTATGGGGTCTGTGGTGATTGTAGCTATGGATCCAGTCTTGGTAGGTGGCTGCTCGGGCGGCGTCTGAGTTGTAGTGGTGGGCGTAAGC
>NZ_SOGE01000020.1:0-50949 GCF_004402575.1 Cryobacterium sp. TMT2-4
ATCACCCGACGCCCTCATCGCCCTCGCCATGCTCAGCCTCGGCGGCCACAAACCAGTGCTCCCCGGCCGGGTTTAACCCACGGATGAAGCAGGAGAGCCAAAATCTCCGTCGAATTCGTTCGAACATCGGGCATGGGGGGGCAACGGCGGATCCCGGTTGCACGGCTGGGGTTCCGCTGCGCTACAAGACAGCCAGACAGCCAGGCGGCAGACGTCGGTGCCGGATGCTCCGGAACGCTTATGCGGAGGGTACCGGTCCGGGGCCCGCGATGCTCGCGTTCATCGGCTCGCCGGAGGCCCGGCTCACGAAGCAGTAGTAGGAGCGGCCGCCATCGGACCACTGTTCCTCGGTGATCGGGTAACTACCCTGCACCTGCACGTCGCCGTAGGCCGAGGCCGCGGCCAGGTCGATGACGCCGGTCGCGCTGCAGAGCAGGTTGATCTGCCCGGCCAGCTCGGCCTCGCCAGGGAAGGCTGTGGCGGCATCCCCGGCGAACACTCCGCGGTACACGAGCTGAGCCGCATGCGGGGTGGCACAGTCGGCGACCGTGAATTCCTCTTCCCAGGGTGTCACGTACGGCTGCAGGCATTCGCCGCCGAACAGGGTGTCCCACTGGTGCACGCCGACCGGCTGCGGGCCGGTGGCCTCGGGCGGCGCCGACGGCGCCACACTCGGGGCAGGTGTAGCGCTGGACGTGGCCACCGCAACGGGGGCAGCGTCGCCGCCGACCAGGCTCTGCCCGAGGAAGAACAGTGCCGCCAGCGCGAGCACGACCACCAGGCCGCCGACGCTCCAGATCAGAAGCCGGAGCCTGCCGGGGCGGTTGCTTCCGGGCGGGCGACCGGCCGAGGCCAGCCGCGCGGCATCGGCACCGGCGCCGGCGCCGGACGGCGCCGCGTCCACTGCGGAACGCCGGCCGTTCGCTGCGACCGGAGTGGCCACGCCCGACGAGGAGTTCGTACCCGACGCGGGGCGCGGGGATGCCGCACCGAACATATCGGTCGTACCCGACGCGGGCCGCGGAGTGGTGGCAGCAGCAGCACTCGCACCGGCGTGGATACCGGCCCCAGCCCCGGCTGGTGCAGGTTCGGGGGAAGCAGTGACGGCGGACGCGGGCGCCGCGGACGCGGACGCGGACGCGGCTGACGCGGACGCGGACGTGGCGGACAGGTGGGCCGGCGTTGCGGCCAGTGAAGGTGGAGTCGGGGCGGCGGTGGGCGCGGAGCGGGCCGCGGCCGAGGCCTGCGCCGCCGTCTCGGCCAGCCGTGTGCCTGCACGGGCATCCGGTGCGGGAAAGGCTGCCTCCGGCGCCGGGATGGCTGCCGCGGCTAACGGGGCACCTGAGGCGGCAACAACGGCCGCGGCTCTCGCCGCAACTCGGGCCCCGGCTCCAGCGATCCCGGCGGCGTCGCGGGCCTGGCCCGCGAGAGGGACCGGAGCCGACAGTGACGCGGCCAGTCGTGCGCGCAGACGGCCGCGGGCGGAGACCGGAGTTGGCAGCGCGGCCGGCTCGGGGTCGGGAGCAGGCGGCGTGCGCCCGGCCAGCAGATCGGCGGCCGCGACCTCCTCAGCGGTCAGCTCGAGCGGCGACTGCGTGAAGGTGGTCCACCACGGCGCCGGTGCGAGATCGGCTTTCTCCGAACGGATGCTGCCGCTCCGGTCAGACTCGTCCGGCCCGTTCCCGCCGAGCATCGGCAGAGGCGCGGGAGCCTCGACGGGTGCCAGAGGGGCCGGTGCCGACGCGTCGGGCGCCCACGGGGCGGGCCCCGAAGCTGAGGCCGAGCGTGTTTCGGCCGGCGTCAGTTCCGAAGCCGAGTCATCCGTGAGCGCGGCGGACGAAGCCGCCGACCTGACAGCGGCCGAGGGCGCGAACGCGGCCGGCTGGAGCTCGGAAAACGCGGCCGCAGACGAGGACGCGGCCGCAGCCGCCGCGACGGCAGCAGACGAAGCAGCCCCGGAAGCAGCCCCATCGACTGCAGAGGCAGCACGCGCCGGGTTTGCGGGCGTCAGGACGAACAGGGCCGCGGTCGTGATCGGCACGGATCCGGTCACATTCGCTGGCCCCGCAGCCGAAGGCGTCGCTCCAGCCGAAGGCGTCGCTCCAGCCGAAGGCGTCGCTCCAGCCGATGGCGTCGCTCCCGACGAAGGCACAGGAGCGGCAGGAGGCGCCGGAGCGGGACCAGCAGCGCCAGCCGCAGCAGCGGCGGCCCGAGCCGCGGCACCCTTGGCGAGTCGAGGGTCAGGCTGGGAGGTCGGCTTGAGCCCCCAGAGGAAGACGCCGGTATGGGTCGTCGGCTCGGCGGGTGCCGGTGGAACAATGCGGGAGGTTCTCGGCCACCGCGGCGACTGGCGGGGCGAATATTCGTCCGGCAGGGCCGGGCGCGCGCCGTCACCGAGCTGAGATGCCAGCCACTTCATTCCGTCCTCGCCGGGCACCTCATTTGTGGGCACTAGTTCAGCCCCAGGTCCTCAAGGCCGATCGCGGCGTAATAGGGGTAGCCCGCGGCTTCGATCACTTCGCGCGCGCCCGTGTTCCGGTCGACCACGACGGCGACGGCGACGATGATCGCACCGACCTTGAGGAGCGCGTCGATCGCCGCCAGGGGCGAACCGCCCGTGGTGGACGTGTCTTCGAGCACGACGACGCGCTTGCCGGCGAGATCGGGTCCTTCGACCTGCTTGCCCCGGCCGTGGTCCTTGGGCTCCTTGCGCACGACGAAGGCGTCGTACACGGCTCCGCGTGCCACGCCCTGGTGCAGGATGGCCGCCGCCACCGGGTCGGCACCCATGGTCATGCCGCCGACCGCGGTGACATCCGGAATGTGCGCGATCAGGTCGAGCATGACCTGGCCGATCAGTGGGGCGACGCGATGGTCGAGGCTGACCTTGCGCAGGTCGACGTAATACGTCGCCTTCTTGCCGCTGGTCAAAGTGAAATCCCCGCGGAAAACGGCCTCGGCCGAGATGTGGGCGATGAGCTGCTGGCGTGTGTCCGTCACAGGACCAACTTTAGGCCATCGCCCGGTCGGTGAACCTGAAGCAGGCGTTGCTCTAGAAGATACGAACGAGCTTGCGCTCGGGAACGCGGCGGAATCCGTCCTTGTGCACGTCGACGACGACGGCAACGACGGAGGAGATGACGATGAGAACGAGAACGGCGAGAAGAACAAACACGGTCGTACCTTTCGGGAAATGGGGTTGAGTATCGGGGAGACGGAGGCACCATTGCTCGAGTTCGACGTATTCATTTCATCATCTTTGACTTTGCAGCACAATCACATAGTTCTGCACGGAGTGTGTAGCGTTACTACATGGATGTCCAACGACTCGAACTTCTCCGCGAACTGGCCGAGCGCCACAGCATCACTGAGGTTGCCCGCGCCACGCACCGCACGCCATCCGCTGTCTCGCAGCAGCTGAAAGTGCTCGAACGCGAGGCCGGCCTTCCGCTCACCGAGCGCAGCGGTCGCGGCCTCATTCTGACGGATGCCGGCCGCGCTCTGGCCCGCAGCGCGACGGATGTCGCGGTCGCCCTCGCCCGCGCCCGGGCGGTCTGGGACGAGTTCCGCAACGACGCCACGGGCGAGGTGAGCCTGGTCACCTTTCCGACCGCGGGCGAGATGCTGCTGCCGGGAGCGGTGAGAAGCATCGCCGCCGTGCCCGGACTCATCGTCAACTGCACCGACAAGGACCCGGAGCTGAGCGACTTCCCCGCGCTCACGGCGGAGTACGACATCGTGCTCGCCTACAGCCTGCGCGGCCAGCTTCCATGGGGCGGGCGCGGACTGACGGTGGTCCCGCTGATGACAGAGCCGCTCGACGTCGGGCTGCCGGCCGACCACCGGCTGGCCTCCCGGTCGTGGATCACCCCGGCGGACGTGATCGGCGAGACCTGGATCGGCGCACCGACCGGCTACCCGTTCGAGCGCATCCTGCACCAGATCGAGCAGAAGGCAGGGAGTCAGATCACCGTCGCCCAGCAGTTCGCCGACCTGCGGGTGATCGAAGCGTTCGTCGTGGCAGGCCTCGGCATCGCTCTGGTGCCCCGGTACACCTGGGGCGGCGACCAGCCGGGCCGCCTCGTGCTCAAGCCGCTCCGCGGGGTGGACGCCGAACGGCAAATCGTGGCGCTGATGCGCCCCGATCGGGCCGAGCGCCTCGCCGTGCGCACCGTTCTGGAGGTGCTCCGCACCGAGGCCGCCCGCGTGCAGGCCAAGCACGCCCTCATCCCCTAGGCGTTCTGTGGGAAGCCCAGGTTGATACCGCCGTGGCTCGGGTCCAGCCACCGGCTCGTGATGGCCTTCTCTCGGGTGTAGAAGGCGATCCCGGCCGGGCCGTAGGCCTTGGCGTCGCCGAACAGGGAGTCCTTCCAACCGCCGAACGAGTGGTAGGCCACGGGCACCGGGATCGGCACGTTGATGCCGACCATACCGACCTGCACCTCGTTCTGGAACCGCCTGGCCGCACCGCCGTCGTTGGTGAAGATGGCCGTGCCGTTGCCGTAGCGGCTGCGGTTGATCAGGTCGAGTCCCTCGGCGTAGCTGGCGACCCGCACGATGGAGAGCACCGGGCCGAAGATCTCGTCGAGGTAGACGTCCGAGTCCGTGCTGACCTTGTCGAAGAGGGTCGGGCCGAGCCAGAATCCGCTCGCGTCACCGTCCACCTCGATACCGCGGCCGTCCACGACGACCTCGGCTCCGTCGGTCTGGGCGAGGTCGATGTAGGACGCCACCTTGTCGCGGTGTACCTTCGTGATCAGAGGTCCCATGTCGCATCCGCGCATGCCGTCGCCCACCTTGAGGCTCTTCAGCCGCGCAGTGATCTTCGCGACCAGGTCGTCAGCGACCGGTTCCACGGCCACCACCACGCTGATCGCCATGCAGCGCTCACCGGCCGAGCCGAAGCCGGCGTTGACCGCGGCATCCGCGGCCAGGTCCAGGTCTGCGTCCGGCAGCACGAGCATGTGGTTCTTCGCGCCGCCGAGGGCCTGCACGCGCTTGCCGTGGTGGGCGGCCGTCTCGTAGATGTACTGCGCGATCGGCGTGGAGCCGACGAACGAGATCGCCTGCACGTCGGGGTGCACGAGCAGGGCGTCGACGGCTTCCTTGTCGCCGTGCAGGACGTTGAGCACACCGGCGGGCAGGCCGGCCTCGGTCATCAGGGCAGCCATCCAGTTCGACGCGGACGGGTCTTTCTCGCTCGGTTTGAGCACGACCGTGTTGCCGGCCGCGATGGCGATCGGGAAGAACCAGAGGGGCACCATGGCTGGAAAGTTGAACGGGCTGATGATGCCCACCACGCCGAGCGGCTGGCGCAGCGTGTAGACGTCGACGCCCGTGGACACGTTCTCGGAGTACTCGCCCTTGCTCAGGTGCGGCATGCCGAGCGCGAACTCGACGACCTCGAGGCCGCGCGCGATCTCGCCGAGCGCATCCGAGGTCACCTTGCCGTGTTCGGCGGTGAGGATGTCGGCCAGCTCGCCTTTGCGCGCGTTCAGCAGTTCGCGGAAGTTGAACATCACGCCCTGGCGCTTGGCTTGGGATGTGTCGCGCCAGAGCGGATAGGCAGCGTGGGCGGAGGCGACGGCGGTGTCGACGTCGGTGGCACTGGCCAGGATTACGTTCTTCGCGACGGCGCCGAGGGCGGGGTTGAAGACGGGCGCGGTGCGGGTCGAGGCTCCCCGGAGGGGAGCCCCGTCGACCCAGTGGGTGATGAGGGGCAGTTCGGTCATGGGCGTTCGTCTCTCTTCATTCTCTTCATCGAGTCGGGGTGAGGGTGCGCGGGGCGTCAGACAAGCCGGTCGAGGCTGAGGACCTCGTCGTAGATAGTGAGCGCCTCGGCGACCTCGGCGTCGGTGACGACGCAGGGCGGCACCACGTGGATGCGGTTCTCGGCCAGGAACGGCAGCAGGTTGCGGGCCAGCAGCTCCGATTTGATCCGGCCCATCACGGCGCCGCTGAGCGGCTGGCGGGTCTCCCGGTCGGAGACGAGTTCCATCGCCCAGAACACGCCGACCCCGCGCACCTCTCCGATGATCGGGTGCTTAGCCTGCAGCTCGGCGAGCCCGGGGGCGAGCACGTCGCGCCCGATCCGGGCGGCGTTCTCCACGATGCCCTCGTTCTTCATGGCGTCCAGGGCCGCCACGATCGACGCCATCGCCAGCGGATGTCCGCTGTAGGTGAGGCCACCGGGATAGACCGTGGTGTCGAAGTCGTGGGCGATGGGCTCGGAGATGATCACACCGCCGGTGGGCACATAACCGGAGTTGACGCCCTTCGCGAAAGTGATCAGGTCCGGCACCACGTCGAAGCCGTCGAACGCGAACCAGTTGCCGGTGCGGCCGAAGCCGGCCATCACCTCGTCGAGGATCAGCATGATGCCGTACCGGTCGCAGAGGGCCCGCACGCCGGCGAGGTAGCCGGGCGGCGGCACGAGCACGCCGGCGGTGCCGGGGATGGATTCCAGCAGCACGGCCGCGATGCCCGCGGGTCCCTCACTCTGGATCACGTGCTCGAGGTGGCGCAGGGCCCGCTCCGACTCCTGCTCGGGGCTGGTCGCCCAGAACTCGCTGCGGTAGAGGTAGGGGCCGAAGAAGTGCACGTGCCCGCGGGCGAACTCATTCGGGATGCGGCGCCAGTCGCCGGTCGCGACGATGGCCGCGCCCGTGTTGCCGTGGTACGAGCGGTAGGTGGAGAGCACCTTGTCGCGGCCCGTGTGCAGGCGCGCCATGCGGATCGCGTTCTCGATCGCATCCGCCCCGCCGTTGGTGAAGAAGACCTTGTTGAAGCCCTCCGGCGCCCGTTCGACGATGCGCTGGGCGGCCTCGCCGCGGGTCAGGGTCGCCGTGGAGGGCGCCACCGTGGCGAGCCGACCGGCCTGCTCGATGATGGCCGCGGTGACGGCCGGATGCTGGTGGCCGATGTTCACGTTGACGAGCTGGCTGGAGAAGTCCAGATAGCTGCGCCCGTCATAATCCCAGACCCGGGAGCCCTGCCCGCCGGCGATCACCAGCGGCTTGAGGGCACCCTGGGCCGACCAGGAGTGGAAGACGTGCGCCCGGTCAAGGTCGTAGGCGAGCTCGTTGCGGCTGGCCGTGGCGCTTGGGGAAGTGATGTCATTCACAGATATCGGGTTCTTTCTCTCTGCGTTGAGATGGTGAGGCCGTGGATCGCCCACCTTCAGTGTGACCTCGATCGGCTTGAAGTCTGCACCATTCACCTGAATCGGGTCATTTCTTTGCCACGATGGGCTTGGTCATCGCCGGGATCACGGTCTCCCCGTAGACGCGCATCGTCTCTTCCTTGTTGTCGTGCTGCAGGTAGCCGGCGAACTGGTCGACGCCGATGGCGCGCAGGGCCTCGAGCTTTTCGATGTGGTCCTTCGCGGTGCCGAGCAGACAGAACCGGTCGACGATCTCGTCGGGCACGAACTCGGCGTGCGCGTTTCCGGCACGGCCGTGTTCGTTGTAGTCGTAATCCTGCCGGCCAATAATGTAGTCGGTGAGGGCCTTCGGCACATGAGATTCGGTGCCGTACTTGGCGACGATGTCGGCCACGTGATTGCCGACCATGCCGCCGAACCAGCGGCACTGGTTGCGCATGTGGCCCCAATTGTCGCCGATGTACATGGGCGCGGCCACGCAGAACTTGACCGCCATCGGGTCGCGGCCGGATTTCGCCGCGGCCTCCCGCACGGTCTTGATCATCCACTCGGCCACGTCGAGGTCGGCCATCTGCAGGATGAAACCGTCGCCGACCTCGCCCGCGAGCTTGAGCGCGAGGGGCCCGTAGGCCGCCACCCACACGTCAAGGGTGGAGCCGCGGCTCCACGGAAACTGCAGGGTCGCGCCGTTGTATTCGACCGACCGGGAGTTCGCGAGTTCCCGGATCACGTGCACCGACTCGCGCAGCGTCTTCAGGGTGGTGGGAGTTCCGTTGATGACCCGCACCGCCGAATCCCCGCGGCCGATGCCGCAGATGGTGCGGTTGCCGTACATCTCGTTCAGCGTCGCGTAGGTGGAGGCCGTGACCGTCCAGTCGCGGGTGCCCGGGTTGGTGACCATGGGTCCGACGATGATCCTGTCCGTCTCCGCGAGGATGCGGCTGTAGATGACGTAGGGCTCCTGCCAGAGCAGATGCGAGTCGAACGTCCAGACGTGGCTGAAGCCGTGCGCCTCGGCCAGTTTGGCCAATTGCACGGTGCGGGCGGATGGGGGGTTGGTCTGCAGCACTGCTCCGAAGTCCATCTGGGGTCCCGTCTAGATCAGGTACTGGCTCAGGCCGCGCTTGACGAACCGGCCGTCACCCTTGGAGCCGAGATAGGAGCTGTCGTCGATGATGACCTTGCCGCGGGACAGAACGGTGTCGACGTGACCGTCGATCTCGTAGCCTTCCCAGGCGGAGTGGTCCATGTTCATGTGGTGGGTCTTGCCATTCCCGTTGACGGGCAGGCCGATCGAGGTGTGGCCGTTCGGGTCGTAGATCACGATGTCGCCGTCGGCGCCCGGCTGGATGACCCCCTTTTTGCCGTACAGCCCGAACATCCGTGCCGGGGTTGTCGCGGTGATCTCCACCCAGCGTTCGAGCGAGATGCGGCCGTTGACGACGCCCTGGTAGAGCAGGTCCAGGCGGTGCTCGACCGAGCCGATGCCGTTCGGGATCTTCGAGAAGTCGCCGAGGCCCAGCTCTTTCTGCCCCTTCATGCAGAACGGGCAGTGGTCGGTGGAGACCATCTGGATGTCGTTGGTGCGCAGGCTCTGCCACAGGTGGTCCTGGTGGCCCTCGGCCTTCGAGCGCAGTGGCGTGGAGCAGACCCACTTCGCGCCCTCGAACCCCGGTGCCCCGAGATTCTCCTCGAGCGACAGGTAGAGGTATTGCGGGCAGGTCTCACCGAACACGTTCTGGCCGTGGTCCCGGGCGGCGGCGATCTGCTCCACGGCCTGCTTGGCGCTCACGTGCACCACGTAGAGCGGCGCCCCGGTGAGGTTCGCGAGCATGATCGCGCGGTGCGTGGCCTCCTCCTCCAGCTGCCAGGCGCGCGCGACACCGTGGTAGTAGGGGTCAGTCTTGCCCTCTGCGAGCAGCTGCGTGACGAGCACGTCGATGGCCGGGCCGTTCTCGGCGTGCATCATGGTCATCAGCCCGGTCTCGGCGGACTTCTGCATGGCGCGCAGCACCTGCGCGTCATCCGAGTAGAAGACGCCGGGATAGGCCATGAACAGTTTGAAGCTGGAGATGCCCTCGTCCAGCAGCCCGTCCATCGCCTGCAGCGAGTCCTCATTGAGGTCGCCGATGATCTGGTGGAACCCGTAGTCGATGGCGCAGTTTCCGGCCGCCTTCTCGTGCCAGGCCGCCAAACCGTCGAAGACCCGCTGGCCGTAGCTCTGCACTGCGAAGTCGACGATGGTGGTGGTGCCGCCCCAGGCCGCGGCCCGGGTGCCGGTCTCGAAGGTGTCGCTGGCCGCGGTGCCGCCGAACGGCAACTGCATATGCGTGTGCGCGTCGACGCCGCCGGGGATCACGTACTTGCCGGTGGCGTCGATCACACGGTCGACGGATGCGGCGAGGTCGTTCCCGAGGAGAGCCGAGCCAGGTGCCAGCACGGCGACGATGATCTCGCCGTCGATGAGGACATCCGCCTGCACCCGGCCGGTCGCGCTGACCACGGTGCCGTTCTGGATCAGGGTCGTCACGATGCGCCCCTGGCTACGGCCGGGCGATCGGGCCGTAGGAGTCGGGACGGCGGTCCCGGTAGAACTGCCACGAGTTGCGCACCTCTCGGATGACGCCCAGGTCGAGGTCGCGGATGACGACCTCCTCGGTGTCGGTGGAGGCCACCTCGCCGACGTAGTTGCCGCGCGGGTCGACGAAGTAGGAGCTGCCGTAGAAGGTGACGGCGTCGGCGCCGAACTCCTCGGTCTCGGTGCCGATGCGGTTGTTGGCGCCGATGTAGTACTGGTTGGCGACGGCGGCGGCCGGCTGCTCGAGCTCCCAAAGCCGGTTCGAGAGGCCGGGCTTGGTGGCTGAGGGGTTGAAGACAATCTCGGCGCCGTTCAGGCCAAGCACCCGCCAGCCCTCCGGGAAGTGCCGGTCGTAGCAGATGTAGACGCCGATCTTGCCGACCATGGTGTCGAAGACGGGGTAGTCGGCGTTTCCGGGGCGGAAGTAGAACTTCTCCCAGAACTGGGGCAGGTGGGGGATGTGGTGCTTGCGGTACTTGCCGAGGTAGGTGCCGTCGGCGTCGATCACGGCGGCCGTGTTGTAGAGCACGCCGGGCTGCTCCTCCTCGTAGACGGGGAGCACGATCACCATCGTGTGCTCGGCGGCGAGCTTCTGGAACCGCTCCACGAGTGGTCCCGGCACGCTCTGCGCGTAGTCGTAGTACGTGGAGTCCTGCACAATGCCGAAGTAGGGGCCGTGGAACAGCTCCTGGAAGCAGATCACCTGCACTCCCGCTTCGGCGGCGGTGCGCACGAATCCCTCGTGCTTCTTGATCATCGACTCCTGGTCGCCCGTCCACTCGGTCTGGGTGATTGCGGCCCGAACTACAGTCATCTTGTCTCCACATTCGCCAGTGACGGAACACCGTTGAGCCGAACGACAGCGTCCGGGCTTATTAGTCTTCGACGCAAACATTTGGTGCTGTTTTTCTGTGTGACTAACGCGTATATCATCCTGTCGAGCGAATCTCTTGGTGGCAAGGGTTCATGCAAACCGTTATCGTCGCGGTCGGGCACGGGGTCACTGGCCGACCGAATATCACTCGATCGCGCCTACAATGGGGGTAATGCCTCGTCTGCTGCTGGAGTTCTTAGACAACATCGACACAAAAAACGGGGATGTCTCAGATTCACCCCGAGAGGTTCACCCTCGGGGCCGCTCATCCGCCGCGACGACGCCGGAAATTCTCGGTGCGCGCCGCGCTGCTGGCGCCGTGCGTATCGGATCAGTAAAACTCCTGTCCTGCCTTGACATGACGTCATCGACTCGCCGGCAGGTTGCGAATAATCGAGATTGGAATCAATACCATGGCACGCACAGAAAACGGAAAAGTCGCACTCGTTACCGGTGGTGGACAGGGGATTGGTCAGGCCATTGCTGAGCGACTCCACGCTGACGGCTTCAAGGTCGCCATCGCCGACCTGAACCGTGCGACCGCAGGCGCAGTTGCCGAATCCCTGGGAGGCAAGGAGGGCGGAGCACTCGCACTGCACGTCGATGTCTCCGACCGAGACAGCGTGTTCGCCGCGGTCGAGCAGGCTGTCACGGAGCTCGGGGGCTTCGACGTCATCGTCAACAACGCCGGCATCGCCCCGACGTCTCCAATCGATGACATCACCCAGGAAAGCATCGCAAAAATATTCTCCATCAACTTCAACGGCGTGGTGTGGGGCATTCAGGCAGCCACCAAGGCGTTCAAAGAGCTCGGCCACGGTGGAAAGATCATCAGTGCTGCGTCCCAGGCCGGTCACGTCGGGAACCCCGGCATCGCGTTGTACTCGGCCACCAAGTTCGCCATTCGTGGCTTGTCCCAGACAGCCGCCAAGGACCTGGCCCAATTCGGCATCACGGTCAACACCTTCGCCCCCGGCATCGTGAAGACGCCCCTCATGGAGGAGCTCGCGAAAAAGGTGGCAGCCGACGCGGGCCAGTCGGAAGAGTGGGGCTGGGATCAGTTCACGAACGGCATCGCCCTCGCCCGCCTGTCCGAAGCGTCCGAGGTCGCGGGGGTCGTTTCGTTCCTGGCTGGCCCCGACTCCGGCTACATCACCGGACAGTCGATTCTGGTCGACGGCGGAATGGTCTTCAACTAAGCAGAGGACGAAACTGACTCTCACCGGCCCGGCGACTGGCCGCATTGAGTATCCCGGGCGCGCCGGACATCCGTCCCCCATCGCCCCGCTCGCCCGGGATGGGCCGCGCCGAAGTTCTGGCCTAGGCTGAACGAAGACCGCCGGTTGGCTCTGACCGGTTGAGCCGGCCCCGACTTGGGCGGCAGGTCGCCGACACGTGCTCGGTCGCACCCTTCCTGCCCCGCAGTTCTCCCTGTGCTCGCCAGAGCGGGTGAATCGTCGCCATGGCGCGCTCATACCGACGATTCACCAGCTCTCGTGGCCCTGAACCGGATCGGTAACATGTCCCAATTACGTTCGTTGCGTGGTCCCCTGCTGGTGGTCGTTGCGGCGGCTGCCCTGCTGTCGAGCGGATGCGCTGCGGCGAGTCCCGTCGCCGCGCCCAGTGCCGCGCCGGGCGCGAGCGCCGGCACGGGTGGAGGCTACCCGATGACGATCGACAACTGCGGCACCGACGTGACCGTGGAGGCCGCGCCCGAACGGATCGTGACGATCAAGTCGTCGACGACCGAGCTGCTGCTCGCACTGGACCTCTCCGATCGCATCGTGGGCTCGGCGTTCCTCGACGGCCCGCTGCCGGCATCCCTCGAGAAGGCCGGCGCAGGCCTGTTCGTGGTCAGCGACTTCGTGCCCGGCCAGGAGGCCGTGCTCGGACTCACGCCCGACTTCGTCTACGGCGGCTGGGAGTCCAACTTCTCGGCCGAGGGCGTGGGCGAACGCCAGAGCCTCACCGACCTCGGCATCGGCAGCTACGTTTCCCCCGCCGCCTGCAAGGGCGAGGGCTACATGCCTGACCCGCTCACTTTCGACTCCGTGTTCGCCGAGATCACCGAGGCCGGCGCGATCTTCGGCGCCGAAGAGGCCGCGGCCGACCTGGTCGCCGATCAGCAGAAGACCCTCGCGGCCCTTGACCCCGCCGCCGCGGACACCACCGCGCTCTGGTATTCCAGCGGCACCGACACTCCCTACGTGGGCGCCGGCATCGGCTCGCCCAACATGATCATGGCGGCCGCGGGCCTGACCAACGTGTTCGCCGACGTGCAGGACACCTGGACCTCGGTGGGCTGGGAGTCGGTCATCGAGGCGAACCCGAGCGTGATCGTGCTCGTCGACGCCACCTGGAACACCGCGGAGTCGAAGATCGCGAACCTCGAGACGAACCCGGCCACGCAGCAACTCGACGCCGTGAAGAACCAGCGCTACATCGTGCTGCCGTTCGCGGCCACCGAGGCCGGCATCCGCAACGTCGAAGCCGCCGCGTCAACCATCGAACAGCTCGACGCGCTCGGGTCGACGGCGGCCGGCTAGCGACCGGCGCCAGAGCACGACGCACGACGCTGGACACGCCAGGACAGCACCAACGGGACAGACACGACGGAACAGGCGAGGCAGGTGGATCGGGTGGATCGGGTGGATCGGGTGGATCGGGTGGAGCTGCAGCAGCCGGAACGCACGGCGGCCCAGAGCCGTCGCGTGGCCGGGCGCGCGCGCTACCTGGGCTGGCTCGCCCTGTCGGTCCTGGCCCTCGTGCTCACGGCGGGGCTGGCCGTGACCATCGGTCCGGCCGACGTGAGCCTGACGGATGTCGCCGCGAGCCTCGCCGGGCACCTCGGCCTGCCGGGCGCCGCCGGGGTGGCCCCGCTGACCGACTCGATCGTGTGGCAGCTGCGCCTGCCGCGCGTTCTGACCGCGGCCGCTGTCGGCGCGGGGCTCGCGCTCTGCGGCGCGGTGATGCAGTCGGTGACCCGCAACCCGCTGGCGGACCCCTACCTGCTCGGGCTGTCGAGCGGGGCCTCTCTCGGCGCGGTCTGTGTGATCGTTCTCGGCGTCGCGGTGGCGCTGCCGGCCGCGGCGTTCCTCGGCGCGCTGGCAGCCCTCGTCGCCACGCTGAGCATCGCGCGGGTCGCCAACACGATCGCGCCCGGGCGCGCGGTGCTCTCGGGCCTGGCCATCGCTCAACTGGGTGCGGCCGGCACGTCCTTCATCATCTTCTGGGCAGCCAAGGGCGACTCCTACCGGGAGATCCTCAACTGGCTGCTGGGCTCGCTGGCCGGCAGCTCGTGGTCGAGCGTCGTCATCTCGGGCACTGCCCTCGTGGTGGTCGGCGCCGGGATCGTGCTCTCGGCCACCCGTCTGGACGCGTTCACCTTCGGGGACACCGCCGCGGCATCCCTCGGCATCAACGTCAACGGCACCCGGTGGATACTGCTCGGCGCGGTGGCGCTACTGACCGGCGCCATGGTGGCCGTGAGCGGGGCCATCGGCTTCGTCGGCCTGATCCTGCCGCACCTGGTGCGCGGCCTGAGCGGGCCCGGCCACCGCCGCCTGCTGCCGCTGACCGTGGTGCTCGGCGCCCTGTTCCTGATCGTGGCCGACACGGTCGCCCGCACGGTATTCGACCCCCGCGAGCTGCCCGTGGGCATCATCACCGCGCTGATCGGCGTGCCCGTCTTCATCGTGCTGATCAAGAGCAGAAAGGCCGCCGCATGGTCGTGATCCTCGACCGGGTGTCGTTTCAGGTCGACGGCACCCCGATTCTGACCGATGTGTCGGCGGTCGTGCCCACGGGCGCAGTGACCGGCCTGCTCGGACCCAACGGGGCCGGCAAGTCCACCCTGTTGCGCCTGATCGCAGGGCTGGAGGCACCGGATGCCGGCGGCGTCGAACTCGACGGAGCGCGATCCGGCAGAGGGTCCGGGCTGTCGCGGCGCGAGACCGCCCGGCGGGTGGCGCTGCTCGAACAGAACGCCGCGCCCAGCGTCGACCTCACGGTGCGCGAGGTCGTGCTCCTCGGCCGGATCCCGCACCGCAGCCGGGTGCTCGGCAGCTTCGGCGGCGACGACGACCACCGGGTGGCCGAGGAATCGCTGGCCGTGGTCGGCGGCAGCGACCTCGCCGACCGGGCGTGGCATACGCTCAGCGGCGGCGAGCAGCAGCGCGCGCAGATCGCCCGAGCGTTGGCGCAGCGGCCGAGTCTGCTGCTGCTGGACGAGCCGAACAACCACCTCGATGTGAGCGCCCAGATCGGGCTGCTCGGGCAGGTGCGCGGGCTCTGCGCGGGCGCGGCCGGCACGGGCCTGACCGCGATCATGGCCCTGCACGATCTGAATCTGGCCGCCGCGTTCTGCGACCAGATCCTGCTGCTGCACCACGGGCGACTGGTCGCGGCCGGCACCCCCGAGGCGGTGCTGCGGCCGGCGACCATCGCGGAGGTCTACGGCGTGGACTGCGACGTGATCCCACATCCGCGCGGCGGGCATCCGGTGATCGTGTTCGCTCCATCCACGCCGATTCCGACCTTCCCGTTTCCCCGTGAACCCGAAGTCACCCAGCACGGAAGAGCGCACAGATGACGACCATCACCGTTCTGGCCGGCGGCATCGGCGGCGCCCGGTTCACCCGCGGGCTGCTGAAGCACCTGGCGGAAACCGAGCCGGAGGCGACGGTGACGGTGATCGTGAACACGGGCGATGACATGTGGCTGGACGGGCTGCGCATCTGCCCGGACCTCGACACCGTGATGTACACCCTCGGCGGAGGCATCAACGAGGAGCAGGGTTGGGGGCGGCCCGAGGAGTCCCGCCGCGCCTCCGCTGAGATCGCCGCCTACGGGCGTGGCTGGTCCTGGTTCACGCTCGGCGACCTGGATCTGGCCACCCACATCGTGCGCAGCGACCTGCTCCGGAACGGCTCCACGTTGAGCGAGGCCACCGAGTTCCTCTGCCGCCGCTGGCAGCCCGGGGCGCGCCTGCTGCCGATGAGCGACATCCCCGTCGAGACACATGCCCGACTGGCTATGGATGCCGATGAGCACCGGGCCGGCGAGCTGATCCACTTCGAGGAGTGGTGGGTGCGCTACCGTGCCGGCGTTCCGGCGACCGAGTTCGTGCAGGTCGGACTCGAGTCCGCACTACCCGCGCCGGGCGTCGTCGACGCCATCATGACGGCCGACCTGGTGATCCTGCCGCCGTCGAACCCGGTCGTTTCGGTCGGCACGATCCTCGCCGTACCGGGCATCCGGGACGCCCTGCGTTCCAGCGCCGCCGCGGTGGTCGGCGTCTCGCCGATCATCGCGGGCGCGGCCGTGCGCGGCATGGCCGACGCCTGCCTGCACACCATCGGCGTCGATACTACGGCCGAGGCCGTGGGCCTGCACTACGGCTCCCGAGCCGCGGGCGGCGTGCTCGACGGGTGGCTGGTGGACGAGACGGATGCCGGCGCGCTGCCGGCGCTGGCGGCCGCCGGCATCCGTTCGGTCGCCGTGCCGCTCTGGATGCGGGATGCCGCGACAACCATGCGGCTCGCGGCGGATGCGCTCGCCTTCGCTCGCGGCACCCACTCCGTCGTCTGAGCGGCAGTAGCACAGCCGCGGCAGCTCCATCCGTAGCGGCAACAGTTTCGACTCCCTGCCGCAACGGGCGTGCACGTAACCTCGGAGATTTTTGCGACACGCCGCTCACGGCGCCCTGGGGTGACCCGGCGTTTCGCGAAAAATCTCTGACTGTAGCGACGCGCCGATCAGCGCGCGGCGGCCGACCCCGGGGCCTCGACGACCAGGAGGGTGTGCGGCCCGAGACCGAGCCGCTGCGCCACCGCAAGGTCGGCGGCGGTATCGACGTCGTGACGGATCGAAACGGATGCCGCCAGCACGAGCGGCACATGGCCGGCGGCCTCATGGGCGGCCCGAGAGCCAACCCCGAACCGAGGCTCGATCGGGACTCCGGCGAGCGCGAGCAGAGCCGTGGTGCCGGTTCCGGCCGCGTCGGGCACCAAACTGCGATCGTGCGCGGCGGCGAGGTGCAGAGTGCGCTCGACATCCGCGGGCGTCAGCGCCGGCAGATCGCCGGTCAGCACGGCCAGGTTTGCCTCCGGAAATGCCCCGCGGGCAACCATCAGTCCCTGCCGGATTGCCGCGTTCAACGGGTCTGCGGGCAGGATCGATTCGCGCACCGGGGCCTCGCGCACGATGTCGACCCCGAGCTCGGCCAGCCGACCCAAAAGTTCACCGTCGCCCGTGACGACCAGCACCCGGTCGACACCATGCGCCGCCAGCAGGGCCGCGACCGTGTCGAGAGCGAAGGCATCCGCCAGCCCGGCCCGATCGGGCCGCTCGCCCAGCCGGCTCTTCGCCCCGGGGTTGCCCTTGACGGGCACGATCGCCACCCAGCTCATTCGGTGACGGAAACGACGGATGCCGCGTCGACGGCGGCAGCGGCCAGCCCCGCCGTGTACCCCTCCGAGAAACCCTCGGCGTGCGCCTCGGCGCTCCCCAGCCGGAACATGTCGTTCTCGCTCGGCCGCAGCAGCCGGGTCGCTCCGCGCGCATCCGCGTCGTCGGGCTCGCCCACGAGGCGACCGAGCCCGCGCACGACCGCGACCGGGTTGCCGCTGGTCTTGCCCTTCACCAAATCGGCCGCGCCGGCGATCTCATCGGCGACCGCGGCGACGGTCACGTCGAGGCGCCGGCCGGACGCATCGGTCGTGCCGCGCAGGTCGTCGAGAACCGTGACTCCGGCGGCTCCGATCACGATGTCGGTCTGGCCCTCACGCCACGGGCGCCCGACGGTGTCGGTGATCAGCACGCCGAGCCGCAGGCTGGTGCGTTCGTGGAGGGCTGCGCAGAGGGCGCGCGCGGAGGCATCCGGATCGACGGGAAGGAGCAGCACGAACCCGTCGGGGGTGTTGCTCGCGTCGACGCCGGCCGCCGCCATCACCAGGCCCTGGCGGTTCTCGACGATCCGCGTCATCCCGCCGGGAAAGGCGCGGGTCGCGACGACCCGCACCGTCTCGTCGGTGATCGCCTGTTCCCGATCGGCCGCCCGCACTTGGCGGCCCTCGGCCTTGGACACGATCTTGCTTGTCACCGCGAGAATGTCGCCGTCGCGCAGGCGGCTGCCTGCCGCGTCGGCGATGAGCGCAGCGAGGTCTGCGCCGGCCTCGACCTCACCGATGCCCCCCAGCACGAAAACGTGCAGGCCGGTTGGTTCTGGCACCACTAGCGCACGAGCTTCGGCAGCACGGATGCGCCGAAAACGTCGATCCACTGGCGCTGGTTGCGGCCCACGTTGTGCAGGTAGATGCGGTCGAAGCCGAGGTCGACGAACTTCTGGATGTAGGCCCGGTGGTCGTCGGGGTCGGCTGAGATGATCATGCGGCCCTCGAAGTCCTCGGGCCGAACGAGTTTGGCGATCTGCTCGAATTCGAACGGTGAACGGATATCCCCCTTCGGGAACTTCATCCCGCCGTTCGGCCACTCGACCAGGGCGTTCCGCATGGCCTCCTCGTCGGTTTCGGCCCAGCTCATGTGCAGCTGCAGCACCTTGGGCATAGCGGCCGGGTCCTTGCCGCCATCCCGGGCGCCGTCGTCGAACTTGCCGAACAGCATCGAGATCTTTTCCAGCGGGGCTCCGACCGTGATCAGGCCGTCGGCGTGACGCCCGGCGCGCTTGGCCGTGACCGGGCCGGCGGTGGCGACGAGAATCTCCGGGGCCACCTCGGGCATGGTCCAGAGCCGGGTCGACTCGAGCTTGTAGAACTGGCCGGAGTGCTTGACGTCCTTGCCTGCGATGGAGGCGGTGAACAGCTTGGAGATGATCTCAATGGCCTCGAACATGCGATTGATGCGCTCGGGGGCTTCCGGCCAATACTGGCCGACGATGTGCTCGTTCAGAGCTTCGCCGGAGCCGAGGCCGAGCCAGTGCCGGCCGGGGTACATCGAGGCGAGCGTCGCGGAGGCCTGCGCCACCATCGCCGGGTGCCACCGGAAGGTGGGCGCGGTGACGCCGGGCCCGAGGTCCCCCTTCGTGCGCTCACCGATCGCCGCGAGCACGCTCCAGACGAACGAGGACTCACCCTGGGCGGGCACCCACGGTTGGAAGTGGTCGGCCGCCATCACCCCGGTGAACCCGTGTTCCTCTGCGTAGGCCGACAGGGCCACCGCCTCCGCGGGCGCGAACTGCTCCAGCATCGCCGCGTAGCCGATCTGCAAATCCGTCATGGTTACCGCCCTGCCTTTCGTTGTGGTTCGATCCTGTCACTCCCGGCTCCGAGAACTCCCCTCCCCACTTAGAAACGCCCGAGCGGCATCCGTCAAATAGGCTGGAAGCATGCGCATCGCCACCTGGAACGTCAACTCCATCCGTGCCCGAGTCGGCCGGGTCGTCGACTGGATGGTGCGCGAAGACATCGACGTGCTCGCGATGCAGGAGATCAAATGTAAGCCTCCGCAGTTCCCGGCGCAGGCGTTCGAGGACGCCGGCTACGAGCTCGCCGTCCACGGCCTCAGCCAGTGGAACGGCGTCGCGTTCGCCAGTCGCCTCGAGATGACGGATGTCGCCACCGGCTTCCCCGGCATGCCCGGCTTTCTGAAGGGCCAGGAGGGTCCCGGCCTCCCGCTCGAGGCCCGGGCGCTCGGCGTCACGGTGGAGGACCTGCGGTTGTGGAGCCTGTACGTTCCGAACGGACGCAGCATCGACGACCCGCACTTCGCCTACAAGCTGGACTGGCTGGAGCGCCTGCGCGCGCACGCCCGAAACGAACTGGCTCGCGACCCGCACCTGGCCCTCGCACTGATGGGCGACTGGAACGTGGCCCCATTCGAGCGTGACATGGGTGACCCGAGCTTCGTTCCCGGCAAATCCACTCACGTCTCCGAGCCCGAGCGGGCCGCGTTCCGCGCGTTCGAGGCGGAGGGCATCTTCGATGTGGTGCGCCCGCTGGCTCCGGAGGGTTACACCTTCTGGGACTACAAACAGCTGAGGTTCCCCCGCAACGAGGGCATGCGGATCGACTTCATCCTCGGCTCCCCCGCGTTCGCGGATCTGGTGACCGCGGCGAGCATCCACCGCAATGAGCGCAAGGGTGATGCGCCGAGCGACCACGTTCCCGTGGTCGTGGAGCTGACCCTCGAGGGCGAAGACGACGACCGCCCGATGATCTTCTAACCGGCGCACCGAGCCGGAAACGTGCCGGCAACGGCGCGTGCGAGCGCGGCGGCGCTACTCGCACAATGACTTCCATACCCTGGGGGCGCCACAGTATCGCCACAATATCGCCACAAGCGCGCCCAGCGACCTCCGTCACCGTCTCCGTCACCCGCCGCGTCGAGCCGACCCGCATCTCTGCGGCCACGCGCTGGGCTCAGCGGGGCCAGGACCTTCCTGGTCATGCCCCAGATCACCCGGATGCTGCGCCCCTGGCTGCGACGGCGGCCCCCGGTGTTAGATGAGTGAGTCCGAATCGTTTGGTTGTGTCGCTTTCGCAAGGTCAGAGCTGACCGCACCGAGTGGCCTCGGTTCATCGAAGGCGGAACGCTGTGCCCGGCGTCGAACCAATTCGACGGAGATTTTTGGTCAAGCACCCGTTTTTGAACCGAAACACGCTTTCTAAAGCAAAATCTCCGTCGAATTCGTTCGGAACGAGGCGTAGGGCGTCGGACTCAGCTCGGCCGGCATTCCCTCGCTTTGTGGTCCGGAGCCGTGTTCGGCTTCGAGCGATCGATGTCGTGCTCGGCCATCGGCCGGCCGGCCGCTAGATCGGGGCAGGCAGCGCCGCGACGGCCACCACCGCGAACAGCTTCGCAGCGTCCAGCCGGAGACGAACCGGCCGAAGATGTAGGCACCACCGGCATCACGACCCCCTTGATGACGGATGCCGCCGCCACGCGTTTGCGCGCCGATCCCGCCTTGAGCAGGCGCTCCCCGTGCAACGACATGCCGAACGCCAGGAGCAGCCGCACCCAACATGGTTTCAGCCATCGGAGTGTGAAAGAACACCCGGTTGATGGCCAGCCCGGCGCCGACGCCGATGATGCCGAGGAGCGCGACGAGACAGCCCACCAGGATCACGAATCCGATGATGGAGAAGCCGACCAGAGCACCGCCCACGCGACGAGCTTAGGGAGGCTGGAACCGAGAGTTTCCCAGCCACAGCCGGGCACCGCCCGATAGTCTTACCCTCCTCATGGACCCTGATAAACCCTCGCCCATCCAGCCACGCCTCGACATCCTGCGCCCGAGTCTGAGAGGGCCACATGCTGTTTGAGTGGGCGATGGTGGGGGTCGGGCTTCTCCTCACCGTCGGAACGGGCATCTTCGTCGCCGCCGAATTCTCCCTGGTCACCCTGAACCGCAACGAGCTCGAGGCCTGGCAGGAACGCGGCGAGAAACACCTCGGCCCGACCATCAAGGCCCTGAAGATCACCTCCACGCACCTGTCCAGCGCGCAGCTCGGCATCACGCTGACCACCCTGCTGACCGGGTTCACCTTCGAGCCCGCCATCAGCTCGCTGCTGACCGGGCCGCTCACGGGCGCCGGCGTGCCCGAAGGACTCGTGCCGCTGCTCGGCACCATCATCGCCATTTCGCTGGCCACCCTGTTCTCCATGGTGATCGGCGAGCTCATGCCGAAGAACTTCGCCCTGGCCGTGCCGCTGGCCACGGCAAAGATCGTGCTGCCCCCGCAGGCCCTGTTCACCGCCGTATTCAAGCCCGTCATTCTGCTGTTCAACAACACCGCCAACGCCCTGATCCGCCTGGTCGGCATCGAGCCGAAAGAGGAACTCTCGGGTGCCCGCAGCGCCGAAGAGCTCAGCTTCCTCGTGCGGCGGTCGGCGACGGAAGGCGTGCTCGACAACGACCACGCGGCCATGCTGCACCGCACGCTGCGCTTTGCCGACCACACGGTCGACGACGTCATGACCCCCCGGGTACGGATGTCCTCGGTCAAGGTCACCGACTCTGCCGAGAGCATCCTGGCCCTGTCCACGGCCACCGGCTACTCCCGCTTCCCCGTGATCGACAGGGATTCCGACGACATCGTCGGGGTGCTGCACGTCAAGGCGGCCTTCGCCGTCGAGCTGGCGCAACGCGACCAGGTCACCGCCGACGAGCTGAAGGTGGAGGCACTGCGTGTGCCCGAGTCGATGGCCGTCGACACGCTCCTGGGCCTGCTGCGCAGACAGGGCTTCCAGATCGCGGTCGTCGCGGACGAATACGGCGGAACGGCCGGCATTGTCACGCTCGAGGACCTCGTCGAAGAACTCGTGGGCGAGCTGGAAGACGAGCATGACCGGGCGAAAGCCGGCGTCATCCGTTCGGGTCGTTCTGTGGTGTTCGACGCCGGCTGGCGGCCGGACGAGCTGTTCGATCGGACGGGCGTCACGGTGCCCGAGGACGGCGACTACGAGACCGTCGCGGGCTTCATCGCCGATCAGCTCGACCGCATTCCCGAACTCGGCGACGAGGTCCCCGTCGACGGTGGCATCCTGCGGATCGACCGAGTCGATGGCGTGCAGGTTCAGCGCGTGCGCTACACCCCCGAAGACCCCGAGCACGATCCGAGCCTGGCCACCAGACACGACCGAATCGTCACCCGAATCCAGAAGGACCTGACCCATGAGTGAGTACTGGCCGGGCCTGATCTGGCTCGTCGTGTTGTTGACCGTCAACGCGTTCTTCGTGGGCGCCGAGTTCGCCGTGATCTCGGCCCGCCGGTCGCAGATCGAGCCGCTCGCCGCCCGCGGCAACAAGGCGGCGAAGACCACCCTCTGGGCGATGGAACACGCGACCCTGATGCTGGCGACCAGCCAGTTGGGCATCACCGTGTGTTCGCTGCTCATCCTGAACGTGTCCGAGCCGGCCATCCACGGCCTGCTGGAGTACCCGCTGGCCCTGACCGGACTCTCTGAGCGCGCGATCAGCGTGATCGCCTTCGCGAGCGCGCTCGCGCTCGTGACGTTCCTGCACGTGGTGTTCGGCGAGATGGTGCCCAAGAACATCTCCTTCTCCGTGCCCGACCGCGCCGCGCTCATCCTGGCGCCGCCGCTCGTCCTCGTCGCCCGCATCTTCAACCCGGTGATCGTCAGCCTGAACTGGCTGGCGAACGGGGTGCTGCGCCTGTTCAAGGTGCAGCCGAAGAATGAGGCGACCAGCGCATTCACCCTCGACGAGGTGGCCGGCATCGTGGAGCAGTCCACCCGCGAGGGTCTCCTGACGGATGCTTCGGGCACCCTCTCCGCCGCGTTCGAGTTCACCTCGAAGCGAGTCTCCGACGTGGAGGTGCCGATCGGCTCAATGGTCTGCCTGCCGGCATCCGCGTCACCCGCCGACATCCAGCGGGCCGTCGCCCAGCACGGCTACTCCCGGTACATCCTCACTGACGTCGACGGGCAGCCCACGGGCTACCTGCACCTGAAAGACGTGATGGACCTCACCTCCGGGAGCACGTTCACGGAGCCGGTGCCGGCCAAACGCATCCGTCGCCTGGCCTCCGTGTTCCGGGGCAGCGAGCTCGAGGATGCCCTGGCGTCAATGCGGCGCCTCGGTGCGCATGTCGCCACATCGTTCGACGCTGACGGAGTCGCCACGGGCGTTCTGTTCCTCGAGGACATCATCGAGGAGCTCGTCGGCCAGGTCGATGACGCCACCACCGTGTAGGTGACAACCGGGGCGCGGATGCCGCGTGGAATGTCAATGGGTGCCCGTCACGTGTGTCTCATGACGCCCTCATTCATTCAAAGGCCTGATCGGTGTCTCGCATGGTCTCGAGTCCGTCGAGCATGAGGTCGAGCCCGACCAGGAATTCATCCCCATAGGAGTATCCGGGCTTCAAGACGTGGTCGGCCGTGAGTTCAGCCAGGTACGGGTACTCGCTTGTGGGCAGCTGCGCCAGCATGATCGCGGCCATCGCTGCCGTCTCTTCCGGCGTGGTGAAGGGCAGGCTCTTCTCCTGCATCGCGAACCCGTAGATATAGCTGTCGACAGCGGAGAACGCGTGGGCCGTCTTCGCGATCGAGAAACCGCCGTTGCGGAAGGTTCCGATCACCCGGTCGTGGTGCCGGAGGGTGCCCGGTCCCGGGTTCGTTCCGGAGTCACGAACGGTCGTAGCCCAAGCATGACGGGCGAGGACATCCCGGAATGAGATCGAGCGCTTTCGGATTGCCGGCTTCCACGCATCGCTGTGTGACGGCAATTCGATCTCGCTGAAGATCGCATCGGCCATGGCGTTGATGAGGTCATCCTTGTTGGCCACGTGGTTATAGATCGACATGGCCTTCACGTTCAGGTCCTTGCCCAGACGCCGCATCGTGAGGGCTTCAAGCCCCTCAGTGTCGGCAAGGCGAACGGCGGCAGCGATCACCCGCTCGCGGTTCAAACGAGCTCGGGGTGCGGGTGCTGCTTCACGTGCTGCTGCCAAGTCTCTCTCCCGCACTCATATCCGTTGACAAGCCTTACCACGTACATATATCTTACTTACAACATAAGCATACATCGTAAGTTTTAGCCACAGATGCAGTAAGGATACGAGCCATGACCACTCACCTCCACCCCGCGCCCAGCGCCACAGCGCCGGCTGCCACACTCAACCCCTTCCGCTGGTCGCAGCGAACCGGAGCGCTCGTAACGGGCACCGCCCTCACGGCCATGGTGTTCCTCTCGATCTTTGGTTATTTCATCGCCGTCAACAGCCTCGTGACCGCCGGTGATGCGGAAAAGACGACCGATGCCATTTCCGCCTCGCCGGCGCTGTGGCTCGCCGGGATCGGCGCGCTGTGTGTCGTCGTCGTGCTGGACGTCGTCGCCGCCGCCGGCACCTACGCGCTCTTCAAGCCCGTCAGCCGTGTCGTCTCCGCTGGTGCCGGGTTGATCAGAATCGCTTTCGCCGGGTGGTTCATGGTCGCTCTCAGCCGGCTCGTGGTCGCCTTCACCAACCTCGACACCCCGGAAGCCGCGCTGGCCGACATCGAGTCGTTCTCGTCGATCTGGACCACCGCCCTGGGCCTGTTCGGGGTGCATCTCCTCCTGATCGCCTACCTGTCGATCCGCTCGGGCTTCATGCCGAAGGTCTTTGGAATCCTGATCGGTCTCGCCGGCATCGGTTACATTGCCGACCTCATCGGCCTGGTGGTGGCACCCGCCTTCACCCCGACCTTCGGCCTGTTCGGCTTCGTGGGCGAGACCGCCATGATCTTCTGGCTGCTCATCGGGGGACGGCGTCTCCCGCGTTCCTAACCGCACCCGACCTCACCCCGAACTATGCCCCGCTCATCCAGCCCAACCTCACCGCCGGCGACCGGCCGACGTTCTTGTCGCGAATACATTGGCCACAAGCGTGCGGGTTGCGACCGCGGGATGACGGGTCCACCAAGCGCTCAGTGCGGAATATCCTCGCCAGGCGAGGATACCCACCGCGAAGGAGGCAATGGTGGCGAGCAGCGGTACGTCGTCCCCGAAAAGCGGGAAGACCTGCCAATGGACGAGATATACGAACAACGATGCCGAGGCCGTGACGCTCAGCACCGACACCAGAATCCGCGGGACGGGGACGGCCGGAATCCAGAGGAGAAGAAGCAGTCCCGCAATCGTGATCGCCTCGCGGGCCGGGTCGCCGAAGAAGCCCGGAACGGAGAGCACGACGAGCGCAGAGCTCAGCACCCGCCGAGTGACGTCCGTGGAACGCGCGATGAGCCAGCCGAGAGCGATGAGCCAGAGCACGAACGGCAGCGAATAACGTTCGGTCGGCCCTGCCTCGACCCCTCCGGTCAGCAGCAGACGAAGCAGAAGCGCCCCCGCAAAGAAGGACGCCGCGAAGACGAAGGGGTATCGGCGCTCGATCCGGTCGAGCTGGGGCACGCAGAAGAGAAGCGCAAGGCCAAGGATCGTCCACACGACGGATTCCAGGAACCAGTACTGCCATTGCACCGTCCAGCGTTCGTCGCCGCCGAGCAGGTTGTGCAGCATGAAGACCGTCGCGGGTTCGTACATCCCTCCGATCAGGGCAACTCCACCGATCCACAGCACGGCCGGGACGAAGATCTGGACGGCGCTGCGCAGAAGCTTCCCGAGCCGTACCGGCCGAGGTACATCGGCGAACTGGAATCGGGCCAGGTTATAGCCCAGGATTCCGAGCAGCAGGTGAGCACCGCCCTGCATCTGGAAGAGGTTGGCGTGCGTCCCCGTGATGAGCGCGATGGCGATAGCCCGCAGCACTACGGATGTCTCCATGCGCGCCAGCGACCGTCGGGGTCGCGCCCCGGACGGTGCGGTTCGGCGGCTCGCCAACTCCCGGGCCGATTTCGCGGGCCAGTCCCTGGGGAGCGTGCCGAGCATCTGCTCGAGCCGCACCGAGACCTCGACGTAGCTGAGCGAGTCGCCGTGCAGCGCGACGAAGCTGTCGTCCAGGACCGCGTCCGGACGGTCAAGGAGGGTTGAGTAGAGCGCCCGAATATTTTCCGCCGTCACGGTCCCTCTGCGATCCACCAGCGGGACTTCTCGCTCGAGGTCCGCCGCCTCCCGAAGCAGGCTCGCGGTGTCTGGCTTGCCGCTGGACGTCAGGGGGAACTCCTCGACAAGGTGCACCCGGACGATGTGATCGGGCAAGCCAAGCGCCTCCGCGACGATCGGCGCGACGAGCCCGAGGGCCCACCGCTCTCGCACGAAGACCACAAGGCGTTCCTCAAGGTTCACCGCCCTCGCTTCGACACCGTCGTCGTCAAGGAGCCGTTCGACCCGGTCGAGGTCGATCCGCAGGCCGTATATCTTGACGAAGCGACTGCTCCGCCCGACGATTTCGAAGAGTCCGTCGTCGTGCTGGCGGGCTAGATCGCCGGTGCGCAGATCCCCCACTGTCGGTCCAGCGGCGAGTTCCTCCGGGCTCTCCGCGTATCCCATCATGACGTTCGGCCCGGTGTACACGAGGTTACCGACCGAGTGCTCGTCGGCGTCGTCGATGCGGAACTGCCCGCCCGGTATCGGGATTCCGATGGATTCAGGCCGGGTCGCCGCCAACTCCGGCGGCAGGTAGGCCATCCGTGCGGTCGCCTCTGTCTGTCCGTACATGACGACGAAGTCGAATCCACGTTCTTGCCCCAGCCGGGCGTAATCGCGCACCCGGTCGGGGCCGAGCCGGCCGCCGGCCTGAGTGATGTAGCGCAGGCTCGAATGTTGGCGCCCAGCGAATCCGGTCGAATCGAGAAGGTCGAAGGTGTAGGGAACGCCGGCGAAGGAGGTGGCCCCTGCCGCGTCGAACTCGTTCCAGAATGCAGACTCGACCACAGAACGCTCGGTGAGGAGCAGGCTCGCCCCGGAGATCAGGTGGCTGTTCACGACTGAGAGGCCGTAGCAGTAGTGCATCGGCAGGGTTGTGGCCGCCCGGTCCTGCTCGGTCAGGGCGAGGTAGTCGGCGATGCTTCTCGCGTTGCTGCGCACATTCTCGCGTGACAGCCGAACGAGTTTCGGCGATCCTGTCGAGCCCGAGGTGCTGAGCAGCAGTGCCAGCTCAGGGTGCAACGTGTGCCGGCTTCCCTCGCGTCGCTCATCCAGACGCCATTCGCCGCCGACGGGCGCCAAAACCACGTCGGGGTCGTAACGCTCAAGGAGCCCGTTCCTGTTCCGCTCCTGGCTCGGCTCGTCCCCGTCGCCTGCGACGAGGAGAACTGGATGCCCCGCCGCGAGCGCGGCGAGATAAGTCACCAGGGGCTCCAGGGCGTTCGCGCACGACACCATGACGAGTCGGCGGCCGTCTCCCAATAATTCACGCCGGTCACGGACAAGTTCGTCCAGTTCGGCGTAGTTTATGGTTCCATTCGCGGTCACGAGGGCAGTCGCGGACGGATCGCCGGAGAGGAGTCGGAGGGCCTCAAGACCGCCCATCGGGTCGCGTCGGGTGCTCCTCAGTGGTTCTACCGCGCATATCCTTGCGGGCGGGAATGCATCGTATGTTTTGTCGGTGCGCACGGCTGTCTCTGGTCGAAGTTTGCCCCCGCAGTCACACTGAGGCAAGGCTAACCTTAGTTCACGAACCCTGTGGATGGACCGGCAAACCTGCGACGAGGAAGTCGTCTCTCCGAGACCGAATCGGATGACCGACACGCACCCGGCCTTGTCTACATGACCAAACCTCATTACTGTCCGCTCCGAACCACCAATGATCAACGGGAATTCCTCGTTGACCGCTGACCAAGGAGTAAATCGTGAAACGACATTCCATCGGGATTCTCGGAGTTTCGACTGTTGCGTTGTTCGCCGCAGCCGTACTCGGATCCGGAGCAGCTCAAGCGCAGACCACGCAATCCGAACGCACCCCCAAAACGGTGACGTTGACCGCGAACCTCACGGAACTCAACGGATCCGGGGCATCCGGAACTGCAACCGCGACAGTTCGCAACCAGAAGATCAAGCACATTGAAGTGCACGCCTCCGGGCTGATGCCAGAGGCCCCGCACGCTCAGCACATTCACTACGGCAACCAGGCGATGCAAGAGTGCCCCACCATCGCACTGGACAGCAACGGTGATGGTCGCCTGAACACCGTGGAAGGGATTCCCGCCTACGGACCGGTCGTCGTCTCACTGACGACGACAGGGGACACCTCACCGGCCAGCTTGCTGGACGTCACCCGGTTCCCGGTGTCTGAGGGCGGCAGCTACCACTACAGCCGCGACAATCTCCACATCACCAAGGTGGGGGGAACCGGATACCCCGGCCCCAGCGGAACAGGAACGGCGAAAGAGATCGCTGATTCCATCCGCGAGGGCGAAGGCGTCGTCGTGATCCATGGCGTCGACTACAACGGCAACGGCGAGTATGACTTCAGCCGAGGTGCAAGCGAACTCGACCCGAACCTGCCGGCAGAAGCAACGGATCCGGCCGCCTGCGGCATCCTGGAATAGACAACACCCTCAGCACGACTCTGGGTTGAAAGAGCCTATGGCCCATCCTGCCGGATGGGCCATAGGCATGCCGAAATCACCGTCGCGGGGAGAGGTGGTCGTGATGTACGCGTTCATGGTGTTCCTCGTATTTTTCGGCCACGCGAAGCGAGCAGGAGTTCGCGGGGCAACCCGGACACACGAGTCCTCGGACTTGCCGGCTCAGTCCCGGCGCAGTGAACGGGGCATTGATGGGGGCGTCGCGCGACTCTGGGGCGATCGCCATGGGGTTGATCCACTGGTCCCAGGTCGTGGGTCCAATTCATGGGGCCACGTCGTGGCCCAGAACGGCAGACAACCAACTAATCGATCGGCGTCGATATATCGAATGTGACTCTTGCCCCGATGGATGTCAATCTGTCCACCTGCATACCCGTCACCCGGGTTGGGGTCGCCGGTATTCAGCGGTCACAGATTCGTGCGCTCACGGTAATTCCCTTGCCGCGGCGCCCGCCGCACGCCTACGCTAAATCATGCCTCACCTCACCGTTCCGGGCGCGTCGCTCTACTACGAGACAGCCGGCCACGTATCGTCACCGGCACTCCTCTTGCTGCACGCCGGCATCGCCAATTTGCGCATGTGGGACCCGCAGATCGACGCGCTGGCTGCCGGCCACTTCGTCATCCGTTTCGATAGCCGCGGATGCGGCCAGACGACCACCGAGAACGTGGAGTTCTCGCCGCGTGCGGACGCCCTCGCAGTTCTCGACCACCTCGGGGTGGCGTCGGCCACGCTGATCGGGTGCTCTCGCGGAGGCGGGACCGCCATCGACCTGGCTACGGAGAGCCCCGTCCGCGTGGACGGCCTGGTGACCGTCGGAGCCGGGCCCAGCGGATTCCCCGAAGTTGAACTGACCGATCTCGAGGACTCCCGGTTCGACGAACTGGATGCCGCGTTCGACGCTCAGGACTGGCACCGTCTGGCGCGACTCGAGGTGGCGCTCTGGGCGTTCGGCCCACTGCGCACCGAGGCCGACCTCGACCCCGAATTCGTGGCCACGGCCTACGCGCTGGGCCGAGTCAACGCCGTGCATGCGGAAGAGTCCCCGACGCCGATTCCGCTTGAGCCGCCCACTTTCAACCAGGTCAGCGACATCGAGGTACCCGCGTTCGTCTCGGTTGGTGAATTCGACATCACCCCGCATCTCGCCGAATATGAGTACCTCCTGTCGACGCTCCCTGACGTCACCGGCTTCACCTTCCGCGACACCGCCCACCTGCCGAGCGTCGAACGCCCGGCGGATTTCAATCGGGTGCTCGTGGATTGGCTGGCGGAGCACCGGCTCTAGTCCGGCGCGGCAGTATTTTCCCCCGGTTGACCGCGCACGCACCCGTTAGGACGGCCGACCAGTACCCTTGCGCCATCGGAATCTGGCTGCGGCTGCACGGCAATTCCGGCACCGCACGGATCGAGCGTGTCGTGGCCCTCGGCGCAGCCGCACCAACGCTGCTCGCGCTGATCTGGTCCGTGCGGCAGACGACGGATGCCCCCGCGCCCGTCGACGGCATCGCCGTCGCGACCGCGGCATTACTCGTCTGCGCCCTCGGCCTCGTACTCGACACGGTGGGGGCACGTGACACGGCCTCGAACACCCAAGGGCGGACGGACCGGCTCGCCCTCGAGGCCGGCGCGGGCCTGATTCTGGTTCCCGGCACTCTCCTGACTCTCGCCGCCGGGAGCCCCCTCGCCTGGCTCGTGCTGCTGCTGGTCGGCGCGACCGCCCTCGTCACGGCGATCACCCCGGACGGGCTCTTCGGCTCCCGGTCACCGCGACGCCATCTTGGCTGGCTCGCCCTGCTGCTCGGCACGGCCGGCCTCTGGGTCGGGCTGAACCGCGTCGGCACCGAGGCCCCTGAGCCGTACGTGCTCCCGGTCGCCGGCATGCTGCTGGTCCTGGCCGTGCTGATCCGCCGGTTCGGCCGCATTCCTCGGGCTGCAGCGGCAAGCCCGGCCGCGGCGCTGCTCACCCTGGCCGGCCTGCTCGTGGCGATCGTGCCGCTGGCGCTCGCCTCGGCCTCCGGCTCGCCCGCGCGTCCGATCGTCATGGCCGCGGCGTGCGGCGTGCTGCTGCTGGGCTCTGCCGTCGCGCGCTGGGGGCCATCACGATCGGCGTACCTTGCCGCCGCCTGGACGAGCGGAGCAATCGGGCTCCTGGTGACCAGCATCGTGCAGCTGATGCGCGTGCTCGGCGCACCCGGCGCACCCGATGCGCGGCTCGAATGCTGGTTGTTCCCGCTCGCTGCCGCGGCGGCGGGGGCGTTCCTGATCGGCGCCCGCACCGACCCAGCGGCCCTCCGTCCGCGCACCATCGCGAGCATCACGCTGCTCGTGCTGGCGCTGGCGACCGTGACGACGGCCGAGATTGCCGCATTCACCGGGGCCGATATGACCGATGACGCCGCCGTGACCGCGGTGCGTGCATCCGTTCTCGTGCTCGCCCTCGGGGTCGTGCACGTGCTGGCCGCGTGGCGGCTGCGCGCGCCCTTGACCATGGCCGTCGGCTGGGTTGCGGCGGGGCTGGCCGGGTTCGCCCTGATGAGCGCCGTGGGGACGCAAGCGACCGAACCGTTCGAGTTCGTGACCGTGCCGCTCGGCCTCGCTATCGTCGTCGGCCAGGTGCTCGCCGGGCGCGCGCGACCGGCCGACACCGAGGCGCCGGTCGCCGTGCGGGCCCGCTGGATCACGGCCGGACTGGCCCTGGCCCTGCTGCCCGGCGCGGTGGTCGGCGGCACGGGCGATCTCCTCCGCCCCGTGCTGGCCCTGACCATCGGCGGTGCGTTCGCCGTCAGCGGGGCGCTCCTCCTGGTCCGGCCGCGCTGGGCATCCCTCGCCTGGCCGGCCCTCGGCATCGGCGCGCTCACGGTTGTGCTCACGGTTGTGCTCACGGCCGCATCCCGCATCCAGCCGCTGCTCGAGCTCGCACCGAACGGCCCCGACACCCGGCTCGAGGCATGGCTGCTGCCCTCGGCGCTGATCCTGGCGGCCGTCGGCACAGGTCTCGTCACCGTCACCCGGCGCACCGATGAGGGTACCGGCCCGGGCCGCAGCGAAGCGACGGATGCCCCCGCGCTGCGCCTCGGTTACGTCCTGTTGGTCCTGGCGACCGTCGGGGTTCTCGCGGCCGAGGTGGCCGCACTCGGCTACGAGCCGCTGGCGACCATCCGGGTGATCCTGCTCGTCTGGACTTTCTCCGCGCTGCACCTGGCGGCGTTCTGGTACGACGACAGCCGACTGGGCCGGATGGTCGCCTGGGTGGCGATCGGGGCTGGCGGCGGCGCCGTGGTCGCCGGGTCCGCGTACGCGGCGCCGGCCACGGTGGAGATCGTGAGCGTTCCACTGGCCATCGCCCTGCTGGCCACCGGTTGGTTGCACCTCGACGTCACGCCGGCCGCGCGCAGCCGGCGCTGGCTTGCTCCCGGGCTGCTCGTGCTGCTCGTGCTGCTCGTTCCGTCGGTGCTGCTCGACATCACCGAGAGCCCGCTCTGGCGGGTGGTGGGCCTCGGCCTCGTTGCCACCGTGGTGATCGTGGTCGGTGCCGTGCGCAAGTTGCAGGCTCCGTTCGTGATCGGCGCGATCGTGCTGATGCTGCACGCGGTGGCGCAGCTCTGGCCCTGGATCTCGCTGGCCTACGGCGCGGTGACGTGGTGGCTGTGGCTGGGCGTGGGCGGCGTCATCCTGATCGTGCTCGCGGCCCGCTACGAGCAGCGGATCGCGAACTTCAAGGCGATCTCGATGACTATCTCGGCGCTGCGGTAGCGGCCCGGCTCAGGACTGCACCGCGTGGCTGATCGTCAGCTGCACGAAGTCGGTGTTGATCAGGGCCTTCGAGAGATAGAACGGGCGCCCGTCGTGGTCGAGAGTCTGGGTGAGGATGAGCACCGGGCTGCTGGCCGGCAGCCCGAGCAGCTTGCCGCGTGTGGCACCGGGAACACCGAGCGTGATGTCGGTTTCGCCGGGCCCGAAGATCGGACCGAGCACTGCGATCAGCGCGGCGAGCGCACTGTGTCCCGCAGCTCCCGCGTCACCCTGGGCGTTCGCGTCGACGCCTGCCTCGGACACGGCCGCCACCGCCGCCTCGCCGAGCCGGCTCAGGCGGTCTCCCGGCACATGCTCCTGGATCAGGGCGATGGGTGCACCCTCCCGGGTGATGACGCTCTCGAGAAACCATGAGGCCTCGTCGGTGCGGATGCCGATGGCGTCCGCAGTGAACGCGGGCGACGCGGACTGCAGCGCAGTCTGGGTGCGGCGGACGTGCACGGTCGGTCCGGTCTCGCTGAGAAGCTCCTCGATCGGACGGATCTTCTGCAGCCCGAGGTGAGGCAGCCGGTCGGCGACGAAGCGCCCGATGCCCCGGCGCGAGCGCACGAAGCGGTCCTCCTCGAGAAGCATGAGGGCCTCCCGCACGACCGTGCGGCTGACGCCCATCGCCGTGCCGAGCTCGGACTCCGATGGGAGCAGGGAGGCGATCGGCAGGGATCCGTTGCGGATCGCCTCGGTGATGCGCGAGTACACCGCCACCCGCAGCGGCAGACTTCCATTGGTCTCGAGCGGACCTGCCAGGGCCGCCTCCGTGCGTCGATCCATTCGTTCTCCCCTGGTCGGTGAGTCGAGCCTATCGTGTGATCTCACGCACTTGTATAACAAGCATGTACACTGAGCGTGTCGACCTTGTGTTTGCTCCAATGAAGGAGTCGTGTCATGCTCGTGCTTTCCTCCGAAGCCGCTCCCGTAATGGGGCGCGCCCGCGCTCCCCGGGCTCCCGGAGTGTTGATCGGCACGCTGGTCCTGGCGATCCTGACGTTCCAGCTGAATGCCACCCTCCTCTCCGCCGCCTTGCCAGCCGTCGGCGCCCAGTTGGGCGAGAGCATGCAGGATGTCGCCCGGGTGCAGTCGGTGTTCTTCCTTTCCGGCGCCGTTTTCGGCATGGTCTTTTCCCGCTGGAGCGATTTCCTCGGCCGCAAGCGCAGCCTCGTGATCGTACTGACGCTGCTGCTGATCGGCACCGTCATCTGCGCCCTCGCACCGAGCCTCCCACTGCTACTGCTCGGCCGGGTGCTGCAGGGCGCGTCCAACGCCACCTTCACGATCTCCTTCCTCCTACTCTCGGAGCGCCTGAACAGCCGCCTGTTCGGCATCTCGGTCGGCATTATCACCTCGGTCAACGGCGGCCTGTTCGGCGTCGACGGCTTTCTCGGCGGCTACGTGACCGACACCATCGGCTGGCGGTTCCTCTTCGTGTTCACCCTCGGCCTCGGGCTGGTCGCAATCAGTTGCGTCGCACTCTTCATTCCGCAGGATGATCCGCGCACCCAGGACGGGTCAATGGACTGGTGGGGTGCCGGCATCCTGTCCCTGTTTCTAGTGCTGCTCACGAGCCTGATCTCGCAGGCGTCGTCGTCAGGCTGGGCCGACCCGCTCACGCTCAGTTACCTCGTCGGGGCGGTCGTCAGCGCGGTCGTCTTCGTGCTCGTTGAGAGGCGCACCCGACGGCCGCTCATTCCCATCCACGCGCTGCGTTCCCGCCGGGTGTGGCCGCTCCTGCTGTCCACGGTGCTCACCCTGGCCGGGGTCTTTTCCGCGCTCAACTTCACCGTGGTCTTGCTCAGCCAGAACAATCAGGTGGGTTACGGGCTCTCCGCCTCGATGTCGGCGCTGCTCTACCTCACCCCGACCGCGTTCGTCGGCGTCACCGCGGCGATCTTCTCCGGCTGGATCGCCGTGCGGATCGGTTGGATCACCGCGCTGCGGCTGAGCAGCGGCGTCATCACCCTGATCACGGTCGGCCTGGCCGTGTTCGCGATAGACCGCTGGCTGGTTTTCAGCCTGCTCATCGTGATGGGCGTCTTCTACCTCGGCCTGTTCCAGAGTTCGGTCAACGGCGTCTCCGTGCTCAACTCGCCGCCCGAGGCGCGCGGGGCCCTGCCCGGCCTGAACGGCGCCTGCTTCGGCATCGGCATCGGCATCGGCATCGCCCTCGTCGCCCCGGTCGTGGCCGCGGGCACGGTCGCCGGCTTCCAGACGGCCCTGTGGATCTCCGCGGGTCTCACCCTGGCATCCTTCCTGGCCTCCCTGATTCTGCGCCCCGCCGCATGAACTCCCGCACCGCTTCTGAACCCCTGAACCAGCACCATGAGAACGGATGGTCAACGATGACTCCCACGACGGCTCCCCACCCCCGCCCGATCTACCTCGACTGCGACACCGGGATCGACGATGCGATGGCGCTTGCGTTCTTGCTGGCGACACCGGGCATCCGTCTGGTCGGGATCGGCACGGTGAGCGGATGCGTCAACCCGGCCGTCGCCGCGGTGAACACCCTGAGCCTGCTCGCTACCGCCAGGCGTGACGATATCCCGGTCGCGGTCGGCGTCTGGGAGCCCGTCAGCGGGATCTCCCGGCGCGGGACCGCCCACATGCACGGCCGCAACGGGATCGGGGACGTGCTGCTGCCCCGCTCGCGGCGGCACCCAGTCGACGACAGCGCCACGGAGCTGCTGATCCGGCTGGCGCACGAGTATCCCGGCGAACTGGAGGTCATCGCGGTCGGCCCGCTGACGAACCTGGCCGAGGCCCTCTACCTCGACCCGGAACTTCCCCGGCTCGTGCGTCGCGTCACCATCATGGGCGGCGCCGTCTTCGCGCCCGGCAACGTCGGCAAATTCGCCGAGGGCAACATCGCCGCCGACCCCACGGCCGCCGCGGACGTCTTCGCGGCCAGCTGGCCGGTGACCGTGGTCCCGCTCGACGCGACGGCGCCGCACACCTTCGACGAGACCCACCGGCGGGCACTCGCCTCGGCCTCGGGGCTGACCCAGCAGGCACTGGCCGCCATGCTCGGCACCTGCCTGACGCAGTGCGGCACGCAGTTCAGCACGCGGCGTTTCGCCCTGCATACCTCCATCGCCGCGGCCTTCGCAACCGGCGCTCTTGAGGCCGAGCGGGCGCCGACCCTGCGCATCTGCGTGGACATGAGCGCCGGCCCGCGCCACGGCCAGACCCACTTCGCCAAGGTGGAGGCGGCGGCCGGGGGGCCTGTCACCGCGGGGCCTGCCGGGCAGAATCCGCACGAGGCCCGGGTCGTGCTGTCCATCCGGCGAAACGCCGCGACGCTGCTCCTGGAACGAATCCTCACCCTCGCACCCGCTGCGACTTCGGCTCAGGCTTTCGTGCCGGCTGCCGCTGAGGCCGTTGTTGTTCCGGGTCAGGCTCAGGCTCCGTCCGGAGCCCGAGCACAGGCGCCCGCTCGGACCCGTAGGCAGGCGGAACCGGTACCAGCCTGAGCCGCCGTCTGCATCCGTCGGCATCCGTCGAGCCGCTCTTCTTGAAGACTTTCGCAGCACGCCGTGACGCGCGCAACCGCAGTGCCAGTCTGAGAAAATAGACGAATGACCGCAACACTCGTGGCCAAGGGCCTGACCGGCGGGTACGCGCACCGCACACTCTTTGATTCCCTCGACCTCACCGTCGCGCCCGGCGACGTCGTGGGTGTCGTCGGTGTGAACGGATCGGGCAAGTCCACGCTGTTGAGCTTGCTTGCGGGCCTGTCCGAACCGCAGTCCGGCACCGTCAGCCTCGCCCCGGCCGATGCCTTCGTCGGCTGCCTGCCGCAGGAGCACGAGCGTGTGCCCGGTGAGACCGTGGCCGGTTACATCGCCCGGCGCACCGGCTGCGCCCAGGCGACCCTCGAGATGGACGACGCGGCATCCACTCTCGGCGATGCATCACCGAGCCCGCGACCCGACGGCCTCGACCCGGCCGACGTGTACTCGGCCGCCCTCGAGCGCTGGCTGGCCAGCGGCGCCGCCGATCTCGATGAACGGATGCCCGTGGTGCTCACCGGCCTCGGTCTCACTTTCGGCACCGAGCTCGCCGAGCACACCCTGATGACGTCTCTGTCCGGCGGGCAGGCCGCGCGGGTCGGACTGGCCGCCCTTCTGCTGTCGCGCTTCGACATCGTTCTGCTCGACGAACCCACCAACGACCTCGACCTCGACGGCCTGGAACGCCTGGAGTCCTTCGTCACCGGCCTCCGCGGCGGCGTCGTGCTCGTCAGCCACGACCGTGAGTTCCTGGCGCGCTGCGTGACGCGCGTGCTCGAACTCGACCTCGTCCAGGGGGCAAACCGGGTCTTCGGCGGCGGCTACGACTCCTACCTGGAGGAGCGCGAAACGTCCCGCCGGCACAAGCGCGAACACTACGACGAGTTTGCCGAGAAGAAGGCCGACCTCGTGGGCCGGGCCCGCACCCAACGCGAATGGTCAAGCCAGGGCGTGCGGAACGCCATGAAGAAGGCACCCGACAACGACAAGATCCGACGCAAGGCATCCGCCGAGTCCAGCGAGAAGCAGGCGCAGAAGGTGCGGCAGCTGGAGAGCCGCATCGCGCGCCTCGAGGAGGTCGACGAGCCGCGCAAGGAGTGGCAGCTCGACTTTACGATCGGGTCCGCGCCCCGCTCGAGTTCGGTGGTGTCCACGCTGAGCAACGCGGTGCTCCGCCAGGGCGATTTCACCCTCGGCCCGGTGTCGCTGCAGGTCAACGCGGGTGAGCGCATCGGCATCACCGGGCCGAACGGGGCCGGCAAGTCCACGCTGCTGCGCGCGCTGTTGGGGCATCAGGTTCCGGATGCCGGCACGGCCAGCCTCGGTGCCAGCGTCAGCATTGGCGAAATCGACCAGGCCCGGGCCCAACTCGATGGCACCCGGCACCTCGCCACCAGCTTCGAGGAACTCGTGCCCGATCTGTCCACGGCCGAGGTGCGCACCCTGCTCGCAAAATTCGGCCTCAAGGCCGACCACGTCCACCGTCCGGCCGCGGACCTCTCCCCCGGCGAGCGCACCCGTGCCGGCCTGGCGCTGCTGCAGGCGCACGCCATCAATCTACTGGTGCTCGACGAGCCCACCAACCACCTCGACCTGGCCGCCATCGAGCAGCTCGAGCAGGCCCTCGAGTCCTACGAGGGCACGCTGCTGCTGGTCACCCACGACCGACGGATGCTGGCCAACGTGCACACGGACCGGCACTGGCGGGTGGACAACGGCCAGGTGACCGAGGCGTAGGTGAGCGGACCCTATTCGATTGGTGGAGTCGCTCCCGGAAAGTCAGAGCTGACTGCACCGAGTGGACGCGGCTGAGCCCAGGCGGAGCGTCGTGTCCGGTGTTGAACCAATTCGACGGAGAATCTGCCGGAAAACTGCAATTTCAGGCTCTATGGGGGCGATTTGGGCAGAATCTCCGTCGAATTCGTTCGAGGAGAGTCACTGCCAGACCTCGCGGACAACCGCCGCGAACCCAAATCCACGATCCCTCACGGCTGTCAGGCCCCTCGCATCAAGGACTCAGTAGCCGTCGGCCGGTCCTACCGGGGTGGTGCCGGCGATGCTCCAGTGCCGACCGCTGTCGACTGTCTCAGCTTCTTCCCAGTTTTCGTCACCGTCAGCGGCGTCTGCCAGGTGCAGGGCCGGTGGTCGCGGCGCAGACGGATTTCTTCAGTATCCCGGGCGGGTACTGCCGACGTTCTTCGGCCGGCGGCGCGACGTGCGAACCTTCTGCATCGCGGCCTTCCCCTGCGGGCTGCGCAGGTACTTGGTGACCACGGTCAGGATTACGGGGATGTACTTCAGCAGGCGCGCCATGGCGGTCTCATTTCTGTTTAAAATTTTGGGTACGAGAGTGCGGTAGCGGCTGGGCAGACCTGCGCCCGCCCAGCCGCCCGGTGCAGGTGTTGGATATGAGTGTTAGGTGCTGGCCGTCAGCGGCCGAGTGCTTCGCGGTCGACGCGGCGGTGGAACCGCATGCCGGCGAGTCCGCCGACGATTGCGCCGATGAGGCTGATCAGGACGATGACGATCGCGGTGATGATGCTGCCTGCCGTGAGACCGTCCGGATTGAGCGGGATGCTGGGCAAGCTGTTCAGGTTCCCCAGAACGTTGAGTTCACCGCCGGCAATGACCCCGAGGATCCCGGCGACGGCAGCGATCACGATCGCCCAGACCCAGACCGCGATTCCCTGCTTGATTCCGTTGAAGCGGGCCATCCGACCGGCGACGTAGCCGCCGCAGAAATATGACACGAAGACCACAACCGCGAGCACAATCGCTCCGACCAGTGCCATGGTGCCGGCGTTCTCGGCAGCAGTTCCGGCAGCTTGGTCTGTGGAATCGGCCCCGCCCAGGCCGACTGCGGCTCCGACCGCAGCGAACAGGGCGGTGAGGATCACCGCGGTCCCGGTGGCGGTGAGCCAGCCGAAGAAAGCCGATCCCCACTTGATCCCGCCGAAGCGGGCCTCGTCGCGGCCGACGGCCTTATCACGGTCGGCGACCTCGTGGCGGTTGGTCGCCCCATCGCCCGCGGATACCGCAGCATCGGAGCCGTGGTCGTCGATGTTTCGATTCATGTTTAGACCGGATGAATCGTATGTTGCCATGTTGATATCTCCTCTACTGATACAGATATGAACCTCAGAGAGTCAGGACGACTTCGCTCAGCCGCGTCACAGGAGAATCGATGGAGTGGACGCGATCGGAGCGTGTCCCGCCGAGACAGAATCTGTCTTCAGCGAGAATCTCTTAACATGTAGTCGTATTTCAGAGGGTGTTCGTCACAGAAATCAAGCAGGGAATTTCGCGCTCCGGGAGGATTCAGGCGCTCTGAGAGGCGCGGGGGTCTCCCGCCTAGATGACAAGGGTCTGGTCGACCAGCCCCTGAGCAACCTGGGACAACAACAAGTGGTTACTGCGAGCGTGATTCCTCAGCAACGCGAATGCGTCCTCCATCGAGACTCCGCGGGAATGCGAGATCACGCCTTTGGCTTGCTCGATGAGGACTCGGGAGTTCAGCGCAATCGTCAATTGCTCCCGCACCGAGTTGCTTTCTCGGAGCGTGCGTTCCTGCAGAATCCCGATCGTGGCCACATCGGCCAACGCCTGGGCCGCGCGCACATCCTGTTGGCGCAGGGCGCCGGGAACAGTGGACAACAAGTTGAGGGCGCCGATGGTAGTCTCACGCAGCCGCAACGGAATCGCATGGACCGCAGCAAAACCCTGCTCCCTGGCACTGTCCCGAAACCGCCGCCACGCGAGCGGGCTGTCCTCCACGTCCGGCAGGGACACGACCGACCCGGTAATGAAACACTCGACACACGGGCCCGCCCGAGCGCTCAGTTGCATCACCTCGACAAGCCTGCTGGCTTCGCTGGTGGAAGCGACAACTTCGAGCTCTCCGTTTTCGTCGGCCAGGAGAATACCTGCCGCCGCAATATCGAAGAGCCCGGCGCAACTCTCCACCAGTGTCTGGAGGAGCTCCACCACGTCATAACCGGCAACCAGGGTGTCAGCTAGGGTCGCGAACGTTTCGATCAGGCGGTCTTCTCTCGTTTCATCAATCATGAGACCCTTCGATCTGGTTTTCATTCACCGCAAAAGTCAATCGCCGGTCGATGATCTCCTCCGCGATCTCCTGCACAGATCGGCCGACGGCGAAGGCATGGCCCTGGATGATCAGACGGGCGTCCAGGGCAGAAATCCCCAGTTGGGCCAGCACCATGCCTGTGGCCTGATGCACCTCACGTCGGGAGAATTGTTTGCGCGTGTCGGTTTCACCCTTAATGTCGCTCTGGGACAGCCGGATGGCACGGGCGAGAACGAGCCGGCTGACGACGGTCGCGAGGGCTGCAGTGTGCTGGATATTCAGATCACTGAGATGACTGGGCCGACTCGTGTACAGGTCGATCGCCCCGATGCGCAACGGCCCCAACGACAAAGGAAAAGCAAAAAGCGCGCCCAGATCATCGGCGATGATTGCCTCCGAGAACGCCGGCCAAACCCGGTTCGGTCGTTCGCGAATGTTCGGCTCGAAGATCGGCGCCCCGGTTTCTAGAGCATCCCAACTCGGACCCTCGCCCAGATCGAATTGCAGCTCGTCCAGCCGCATCGATTGGGCGTCGCTCGCCGAGATTGTCTCATCAGGGAGAAAGTCACCGAACGTCGAGATTGACACGCCATCCACTGGCAGTACCCCCAGGAACGGCTCGAACAGACGGGACTCGCTGCCTGTCAAAGCGGACAATGCCTTTTCGGCAACCGCGAATTGATCACGCATGGCAATCCCTCCTGCGATTCTCGCTGCTGCTCCTTTTCAAACGTGGCCAAGTCATTTTCCGAACGTACCCCGCCACGTCCGAAACGGGAGGCTCAAGAAGCCTTCACGACCGATATTTGAGTTCCAGCAAGTCTTTCTTCCAGGTCGTAGCCGAGCGCCGCAGCGATATTCAGCAGCTGCGCCTCGAGCAGCTCCTGTTCAGCACACGACATTTTCCTCTGAGCTTCGCCGATCCGTGCACGAAAATCACCGTAGATGCTATCCATCAGCGTCTCGCCCGTCGCAGTCAGCTCCAGGAACAGGCTCCGCCGGTCATTCGGGTTGGCAACTCG
Source organism: Cryobacterium sp. TMT2-4 (assembly GCF_004402575.1). Lineage (NCBI taxonomy): Bacteria > Bacillati > Actinomycetota > Actinomycetes > Micrococcales > Microbacteriaceae > Cryobacterium > Cryobacterium sp. TMT2-4. The sequence goes on from NZ_SOGE01000020.1 coordinate 40,990, forward strand.
GCGCACGACATCCCGGGCGACCAACCGGTCAGAGATCGCGGTGACCGCACCCATCGAGAGATCCGTGGAACCGGCCAAAATCTTCGGTGTCACCCGGCCCGCTTCCGAAATTCGAAAAAGAACCCGTATCTCAGAACCCGTGAAGCCATCCTTCGCCGCCATCCCGGCACGCGTCTTGTCCAGCGCTCGAAGCAGAACGACCACCGCAGCAGCAACACCCTCGAGAACCTGGACGGAGCCACTTTCCTTGAACATGGTTTCCTCCCGACATCAACGAAAAGTACTCAGCTGGATCTGCGGCACATTTCCGCCTCCACCCTATCGACGACGTGCATCATCTTCCAACATAAAATAGTTTGAAATTCAAACTGATCGCTATATATTACTCTCCGACGCCAATTCTTAGGGCATCGTCCGATCTCTGCTGAACCACCACGTGGCGCTTCAGGGTCCGCTGAGAGACAGGGTCTATTTCCATGAACGAGTACCGTCTGACCGTGAATGGCGACCGTTACGTTGTCGACACCGACGATGACCTGGCAGCATGGAAAACCTCCGTGGCCGACGCGGTGCAGCGCGGTGGAGGATTCATCAATGTGATCAATTCCGCCGGGTTCTTGACTACGCTTCTGATCACCCCGAACTCGACCGTCACGCTGCAACAAGTCCGCTCCCAACGACCGGAGCCCTGGACCCAGCTTCTCGCCGAGGAGGCCTTCACCTACGAGGACTTCTAGCTCTCCGAACTGGTGTCTTCGGCAACTCCTCAGCGGGCCCGTCGCGGCGTACGTTTGTAGTAACAACCCGGGGGACAGATGCCGCAGCCGTGAGTCACACAGCCCGCACCTGGGGCTCACATGCCCGCGCTCCAACCGCGCCGGCACCGCCGGCATCGCCGACAGCGTGCGCTGAGCCCGCTGCCCTCCACCGGACGCCCGGGCGCCGGCTCTGCCTCTCCGTCGCCGTGAAGTTCTGGCTGTCCGTTCTGTTCGCGCTCAGCTGGACCGACGCATCCGTTTGGATCTCGCTGCCGTGGATCCAGGACCTGACCCGCCTGACCGGCGAACCGGCGGCGTGGATCATCGTCTCCCTGGTGGCATTCCTGCCTGGCTTCGTGGTGGCGTTTCTGAGCCTGTCGCTCCTGCTGGATCGCCAGCCGCCGTTCCGGGTCCCCGATCCGGTCACCCCCCTGACCATCATCGTGGCCGCCCGAAACGAGCAGGACGGTCTCCGGCAGGCGATCCGCTGCATCGGCGGGAGCGATTACGCCGGCGAGGTGACGGTGATCCTCGCCGACAACGGCTCCGATGACGCTACGGCGCGGTTCGCCAACGTCGCCGCCATCGAATCCGACGTGGACCTGCTGGTCGTGCGGCAACCTGTCCCCGGCAAGTCGAACGCGCTGAACTCCGCACTGACCCACGTGACCACGCCCTATCTGATCACGGTCGACGCGGACACGCTGCTGCACCGGAAGGCCCCGCGCCACCTGATCTCCCGGCTTGAATCCGCCCCGGCAGACACTGTTGCCGTGGCCGGCGCGGTTCTCGTGCGCAACTCCCGCATCAACCTGCCCACCCGCATGCAGGAGTGCACGGGCTGTTCTGGGTGCCCGGCCTCGTGCTGTTCGCCGTCTTCGGCAACACGGCCGTGGTCTCGATCTGGGCGCTGGCCGTGCTTCCGATCACCCTGGTGATCTACGGAAGTCTGCGCATGTTCCAGAGCCGCCGGGTCTTCGGTCCGCTCGGTCTGGAAATGCGACGCAACCGGTTCGGCTACCTGGCCTATCTGCTCGGCGACCAGGTGCTGTGTTCCTACGCGTCACTGGTCGGCTATGTGCAGTTCCTCACCGGGTCCGCCCGCCGCTGGAAGTAGTCCCCCTCAGCCCGAGCGCGCTCAGCCCTCGGCGGGAATCAGGTAGCGGTGGCGCACGTGCCGGCGGCCGGGGTCGGCCTGCCAGAATTCGACCTCGACCGGGCGCAGGGCGTACAGCTGCCAGGTGGGGTTCTCTGATCCGTCGGCGCCGGGCCGTTCGGACCAGTCGGCCGCCGAGGCATCCGTCGACAACTCGGCGACCGGGCCGACCACGCGCACCTGGCGGCCCAGCGCCGACCAGAAGAAATTCATCGCGGCCAACGGATGCTCCGTCAGCTCCCGGCCCTTGCGCGACGCCCGCGAGGTGGCGAAGTGCCAGCCCTCGGCGTCGAGATTCTTGAGGATGAGCATGCGCGACGACGGCATGCCCTCGGCGCCGACGGTCGCCAGGCTGAAGGCGTGCGGCTGGGAAACCCCGGCCGCGAGGGCCTCATCAAGCCACGACCGGAACAGTACAGCCGGGTCGAGTGGCGCCGATGCCGGGTCGAAAATCGGCAGATCGACGGGAAAATCCGGCAGGGAACGCAGCATGCTGCGGAATGATTCGCTCACCCACCGAGCCTACTGCGTCGACTGTCAGCGTTCAGAGAGTGCCGCTAGCGTTGGAAGCAGACAAGAGGAGCGAGATGAAGGTACTCATTGCAGGATGCGGGGACCTCGGCACGGAGGTGGGCCTGCGTTTCGCGGCGCTCGGGCACCGGGTGGTGGGGTTGCGCCGCAACGCGGCCGTTCTCCCCGCCGGTATCGAGGGCCAGTCCGTCGACCTCAGCGCGCACAAGCCGGTCGTGCCGGCCGACACCGAGATCGTGATCGTGGCGATCGCCGCGGGCAACCCCAGCCCCGCGGTCTACCGGGCGGCCTACGTGGACGGTCTGCAGAACCTCCTCGACGCGCTCGACGAGGCCGGCGTCACGCCCCGCCGCGTGCTGCTGGTGTCGTCGACCGCCGTCTACGACGTGTCCGACGAGAGCTGGGTCGACGAGCAGACGCCGGCCAACCCGCGGCCGGGCACCGACGCCATTCTGCTCGAGGCCGAACGGATGCTGCACGCCCGCATCCCCGCGGCTGTCGTCTTCCGCCTGTCGGGCATCTACGGCCCCGGCCGGGAGCGCCTGATCACCCAGGTGCGGAGCGGCCGCACCACCGCGTCGGCCTCGGCCCGCCACACGAACCGCATCCACCGGGATGATGCCGCGGCCGCGATCGTGCACCTGATGCTGCGGGAGGAAGCACCGGCGACCCTCTATCTCGGCGTCGACAGCGCGCCGGTGCGCGGCGGTGAGGTGCTGGCGTTCCTTGCCGAGGAGCTTGGACTGCCGGCCCCTAAGCCTGAGGCACCCGGCGCTCCCGGCACAACGACTGCCGCGCCCACTCGGCCCGTCCTGCGGGACAGCCAGCGCGGAGGCGACAAACGCCTCCGCAACCATCTGCTGCTGGGCACGGGTTTCACGTTCAGCTATCCGACCTACCGCGAGGGCTACCGGGCCGTGCTGGCCGGCCGGGGCATCCGTCACCCGTAGCTCAACCGGGTTCGGTGTGAACCAATTCGTTCGGGAACGAGACGCCTAGAACGAGACGTCTAGAACGAGACGCCGCAGACCAGCGCCGCGTTCGCGAACGGCGTCGCCTCCCCCGAACGGATGAATAGCTTCGCCGAGGCCGACAGGTCCTTCAACTCGGCGTGGCTGATGTACTCGATCGCGTCGAACCGGTCGGCCAGCCAGACCCCGGCGGGGGCGGTTTTCGCCTCCTCCGCGGCCACGCAGCGCTGGAACACCATCTCCTCGAGCAGGGCGTCAAGCACCTGCTCGAAGCGCGGCACACCATGCACAAGCGCCAGGTCGATCACGGGAACGCCGGCCGGGATCGGCATGCCGCAGTCCGCGAGGAGAACGACATCCGTGTGCCCGAGGCGGGCCAGGGCGCCGGAGAGGTCGGCGTTCAGGATGCCGCGGCGCTTCATGCGCGTACCAGCGGCAGCTCGTCGGCCAGGGAGGGATACGACGTCTGCGTGCCGCGCGACTGCACTGCGAAGGCACCCACGCGCACGGCCCGGCGCACGGACTCGGACAGGCTCGACCCGGCCGCGAGCTGCGCGCTGAGGGCGCCGACGAATGCGTCGCCGGCGCCCGAGCTGTCCACGGCAACGACCCGTGGCGACGCCAGACTGTGGGTACCGTCCCGGTCGGCGCAGATCGCGCCCTTCGCACCGCGGGTGAGCACGACCGAGGGAACGCCCCAGTCGAGGAGCCGGGCGACGAGCTCGGCGTCCTCGGTGGGGATGACCATTTTCGGGGCGAGCTGCGCGAGCACGAGGGCAGCCTCGTGCTCGTTGACGACCAGCGGGTCGGCCCGACGGATGCTCGCGGCATCCAGTTCGATCACGGGCGCCAGGTTCAGCACCACCCGGCCGGTGGCCAGCCGCATTGCCGCCACGATGCCCTCCGCGGGAATCTCACCCTGAAGCACCACCACGGCGGCCTCCGCGATGACGGTCGCGCTGGCCTCAACGGCCTCCGCGCCCAGCAGTGCGTTGGCGCCGGGGATGATCACGATGGTGTTTTCGCCGTCGGCGGCGACCGTGACGAGTGCCAGGCCGGTCGGGCCGTCCACCGCGCGCACATTCGACAAGTTCACTCCGGAGCGGGTCAGGATCGCAGTCGCGACCTCGGCCTGCGGATCCCGGCCGACCAGGCCGACCATAATCACCGCGGCGCCCAGCTGGGCAGCCGCGACGGCCTGGTTGGCTCCTTTTCCTCCGGGGAGGAACTCCATCGACGTTCCGATGAGGGTCTCACCGGGCAGCGGGTGGCGTTCGATGGTGATCAGCTGGTCGACGTTGATCGACCCGACGACGACGACCGTGCTGGCGGAGTAACTCACTTGGCGAAGTCGCCGACATTCGTCTTCGTGACGGAGACGACCTCGACCGGAACGGTCTTCTCGATCGTGTCGCCGGCGATGGCCTTGATGGCCAGTTCAACGGCGAGCTTGCCGAGTTCGGCCGGCTGCTGAGCGATGGTGGCAACCAGGGTGCCTGCCTCGATGGCGGCGAGTCCGTCTGCCGTGCCGTCGAAGCCGACGACCGCGACCTCGGTGCCGGCCCGCGACCCGAGCGCCTGGATGGCGCCGAGCGCCATTTCATCGTTCTCAGCGAAGAGGCCGGTCGCGCCGGGGTTGGCCTGCAGCAGGTTCGTGGTCACGTCGAGCGCGGCGGCGCGGTCGAAGTTGGCGGTCTGCTTGGCGACCACGGTGATGTTCGGGTAGGCCTTCATGCCCTCTTCGAAGCCCTGGCCGCGGTCACGGCTGGCCGAGGTGCCGGAGACACCCTGCAGGTGGATGACGCTGCCCGTTTCGCCCATGGCCTCGGCGAGGGCGTCGGCAGCCTGACGGCCACCGGCCACGTTGTCGCTGGCGACGAGTGAGTTCAGGTCGGCGCCGTTGACCGTGCGGTCGACCCCGATGACCGGAATACCCGCGCTGAGGAGGTCGTTCACGGCGGAGGAGGCGGCGTCGGAGTCCACCGGGTTCACGATGACGGCCTTGGTGCTGCCGGAGGCGGCGGTGGCGAGCTGATTGGCCTGCGTGGCCGAGTCGTTCTGGGCGTCGACGATGTTCAGCTGCACGCCGGCCTCGTCGGCGGCAGCCTGCGCGCCATCGCGCAGTTCCACGAAGAACGGGTTGTTCAGGGTGGAGACGGCCAGCACGATCTTGGTGCCCGACGCCTCAGACCCGCCACCACGGCCGCAGGCCGTAGTGCCCACCAGAATCAGGGCGGCGGTGGCGGTCAGCGCCGCGATTTTGCGAAACGAGGAGGACTTCATTGTGTATTCCTTTGTGGTTATTGATGGGTGAGGAGAAAGGTAGAGGGGGTGACGGATGTCGGCCGCCGGCCTGGTCAGCTGCTGCGGGTCTTGCGGCGGAGCACGTCGACGCCCACGGCGAGGGCGATCACGAGTCCGATCACAACCTGCTGCCAGAACGACGTCACGTTGAGCAGGTTCAGGCCATTGCGGATGACTACGAGCACGAGGGCACCGACGAAGGTGCCTGAGATCTTGCCGAGGCCACCGGCGAGGGAGGCGCCGCCGATCACGACGGCCGCGATGGCGTCGAGTTCGTAGCCGGCCGCGGCCTGCGGCTGCGCGGAGTCGAGGCGCCCGGCGAGCAGGAGCCCGGCAAGTGCGGCGAATAGTCCGGCCAGGGCGAAGACGGTGACCAGGATGCGCTTGACCGGCAGTCCCGACAGCCGGGCGGCTTCGGCGTTGCCGCCGACCGCGTACATCGAGCGGCCGATGACAGTCCGGTTGAGCAGGAAGGAAGCGGCCAGGGCGGCGAGCACAAGGATGATGATCGGCATCGGCACCGGGCCCAGGTTGCCGCCGAGGAAGGAGACCTCGGCCGGCGTCGAGATCGGACGGCCGTCGGAGATGACCAGGGTCAGTCCGCGGGCCACGCTGAGCATGGCGAGCGTGGCGATGAACGAGGGCAGCTTGCCGTAGGCGTTGGCCAAACCGTTGATGGTGCCGGCCAGGGCTCCGACGAACAGACCACCCAGGAGGGCGATCCAGCCGGGGAGGCCGGCGCTGGCGAACATCCAGCCCGACGACATGGCCGACAGGGCCGCCACGGCACCCACCGAGAGGTCGATTCCGCCGGCCACGATGACGAAGGTCATCCCGAAGGCCAGCACGGCCACCGTGGACACCTGGATGCCGATGTTGAGCAGGTTCTGCGCGGTCAGGAAGTCGGGAGTCGCGATGAACAGGGCGATGCAGAGAACGACGAGGCCGACGAGGGCGCCGTTGTTGGCGAGGAACTTCTTGTAGTCGAGACCGCGGCGCTTCAGCGGCAGGGTTGTGGTGGACATGGTGGTTTCCCTATCTCTGTTCGTACTTCTCGTCGACATCGCGGGCGGCGAGTGTCATGACTGCGTCTTGGGTGGCCTCGGCGGCGGTGAGCTCGCCGGCGATCCGGCCGTCGCGCATCACGAGGATGCGGTCGCTCATGCCGAGAATCTCGGGCAGTTCACTGGAGACCATCAGAATCGCTCCCCCGGCCGCCGTGATCGCGTTCATCAGTTCATAGATCTCGACCTTGGCGCCCACATCGACGCCGCGGGTGGGCTCGTCGAGGAGCAGCACCGTGGAGGCGGCGATGATCCAGCGGCCGAACACGGCTTTTTGCTGGTTGCCCCCGGAGAGTGCGCCGATCGACTGGTCGATGGTGTGCATCCGGATGCGCAGTTTCATGGCCACCTCGGCGGCCCGGCTGCGTTGGCCGGCGAAGTCGACCAGACCCAGCTTCGCGGTGGCGGCGAGCGTGGCGTAGCCGAGGTTGTCGTTGACGGATGCGTCGAGCACCAGCCCCTGTCCCTTGCGGTCTTCGGGCACGTGCCCGATGCCCGCTGCGATTGCCGCCTGGATGCTGCCGTTCGGCAGCTGCCGGCCGCGCACGGCGACCGTGCCGGAGGTGTACCGGTCGGCGCCTGCGATCGCGCGGATCAGTTCGGTGCGCCCCGCGCCGACCAGCCCGGCGATGCCAAGCACCTCGCCCGCCTTGACGCTGAAGCTGATGTCGCTGAACGAGCCGGCCGAGGTGAGCTTGTCGACCGTGAGGATCTCGGTCGCCTGGCTCACGTCGCCGGCCGACCGCGGGAAATGGTCTTCGATGTTGCGGCCGACCATCAGCTTCACGAGGTCGTCTTCGGGGGTGGAGGCCGGCACCTCGGCGATGAACTCGCCGTCGCGCAGCACGGTCACGGTGTCGCCGACCTCGGCGATCTCGTCAAGGTGGTGGCTGATGAACAGCATGCCCACCCCACGGCGGCGCAGGTCGGTCATCACGGCGAACAGGCTCTCGGTCTCGTGGCGGGTCAGTGCCGCGGTGGGCTCGTCCAGGATCAGGATGCGGGCGTTGATGCTGAGCGCCTTGGCGATCTCGACCAGCTGCTGCCGGGCGATGCCGAGGTCGCCGACCAGGGTGTCCACGTCGACGTCGAGGCCGATCAGGGCGAGGGCGGCACGCGCCCGATTGCGCAGGGCGCTGCGGTCGACCAGGCCGTGCTTGGTGGGCATCCGCCCCAGCATCACGTTCTCGGCGATGCTCATGGTGGGAACGAGGTTCAGTTCCTGGTGGATCGTGGCGATGCCGAGTTCCTCGGCCGCGCGGGTGGTGGGCAGGGTGACTGTCTGCCCGTCCACCACGATGTGGCCGGCGTCCGGCTGGTACACCCCCGCCATCATCTTGATCAGGGTGGACTTGCCGGCGCCGTTCTCGCCCAGCAGCACCTGCACCTTGCCGGCGTAGACGCTGACGGTGACGTCTTTGATGACCGTCACCGGTCCGAAGGTCTTGCCCACGTTCTGCAGGGTGACCAGTGGTTGTTGACTCATGTCAGTTCTTCCTCGGGCTCGGCCCGGATGCGGGTGAAACGGCTGCGGGTGAATCGGGCACTCCTGAGATGGGCGCCGAGGACGACGCCCGGATGATCAGTTCGCTGGGCAGCACCACCGACTCGGGGGTGCCTCCGCCAATGACCTCGAGCAGCATCTTCACGGCGATCCGGCCCATGTCCTCGACACTGTGCGAGATGACGCTGAGCGCCGGGTCGAGCAGGGCGAACCACTCGATGTCGTCGAACGCGATCAAAGCCACGTCCCGGCCGATACGCAGCCCGCGCTTGTGAAGAATGGCGATCGCGCCCACGGCCATCGGGCTGTCGGCGGCGAGCAGGGCGGTGGGCGGCTGGCGCAGTTCGAGCAGCGCGTGCACGCCGGCCGAGCCACTGGCGGCCTGGAAGTCGCCGAAGTAGACCAAGTCGGGGTCCTGGCTGAGGCCGAACTCGGCCACCGCGCGAGTGAAGGCGGCGAACCGGTCCCGGCCGGTCGAAATGGCCTGCGGGCCCGAGATGTAGCCGATGCGGGTGTGGCCGGCCGCGGCCAGGTGTGCAACAGCCTGGCGGATGCCGGTTTCGCTGTCCGTGGTCACGCTCGGCACATCGAGGCCGTCCACGGTGCGGTCCACGAAGACGGTCGGGATCTTGCGTTCGATCAGCGAACGGATGCTGCCGCTGCCGTCCCCGAGCGGTGCCACGACGATGCCGTCCACTCGCCTGGAGATCAGGGTGTCCAGGTACCGGTCCTGCTGTTCCTTGCGCTCATTCGCGTTGCCGAGCAGCGTGACATAGCCGGCAGCCAGGGCGGCCTGTTCGACCGTGTGGGCGAGGTCGGCGAAGAAGGGGTTGCGCACATCCGACACCAGCAGGCCGATGGACTCGGTGTGGGTGCTGCGCAGGGCGCGGGCCTGGGCGTTGGGCCGGTAGTCGAGCTGGGCGGCCGCGGCGGCGACGCCAGCCCGAGCCGCGGGCGAGGTGGCCGGGCTGCCGGACAGGACCCGGGAGGCCGTGGCCACGGAGACGCCGGCCAGGGCGGCGACATCCTTGATCGTGATGGCAACCATCTCTCACCTCTTCGTGTTCGTGCGGGTATCAATGTAGTCGTGGAATCGTTTCCATGGAAACGATTTCATACTAGGTCCCCGCGAGGGCCGCTGTCAACGAGCCCGGAGGAACAGTGCAGCGAAGTAGCATGCCCGGTACGGCGCGGAGGAGACCATGGAGATTCAGCGAGATACCTACAGAGACGGCACCCTTCTGGGTCGGCTAGAACTCGGACGGATCCATCCGAAAGTCACAGACCTGCCGGTAGCGGACCTGTCGGCGGGGCGACCCGCGTCAGTCCTGGGCCTGGGCCTGTCTGCGCCTCGAAGTCGCGGCCCCGTCGGTGGTCAAGCCCGTCGAGACCCGGCGAGTCAGTCATCAGGGTTCCCGTGCCACATTGCACCTCCCGGCACGCGTTCCGTAAAGCGGGCGCACGTGAGAGGATCCACCGTCGTCCCCAACCTGCGCCACGGCACCGAGCGTTGCTGCCGGTCAGGCCGCGGGCTCAGCGCTGACTCGGTGGCGCCGCGCGGCCAAACAGCCGTGCTGCTGAACAAAGATACGAAACTTTTATCCACAAAAGATGAGTGACACTCGACTACGTGTGCTCCTTAAGTTATCCTCATAACATGACGAACCTCGCG